>JBHIAI010000042.1:0-14538 GCA_046861655.1 Fidelibacterota bacterium
CCAGACCGAACGTCCCAACGGACAAAAGGTGACTGGCAATCCGATTGAGTTCCGCCACGATCACCCGGATGAATTCCACCTTTTCGGGAACCCTGGTGTCCATGAGCTTTTCCACAGCGAGACAATAGCCAAGATTGTTGTTCATGGCGGCAATGTAGTCGCAGCGGTCCGTGAAGGGTATCACCTGTTCATAGGTGATGCTCTCCGCGTGTTTCTCAAAACACCGGTGAAGATATCCGATATAGGGGGTAATCTCAGAAACGATTTCCCCGTCCGTCCGAACCTTCAGGCGCAGAACTCCGTGGGTGCTGGGATGTTGAGGTCCCATATTCAGGACCATCTCATCCGCCCTGATCGTGCCCAGTTCGTAATCCAGGTTTACTGCCATCCGTCTTTCAGCTTGGGTACCACGATACCGTGCCACGATTCCGGGAATTCGTAATCTTTCCTCAACGGGAACCCCTCCCAGTCCTCGGGTAACAGAATCCTGCGAAGGTCCCTGTGCCCTTCAAAGCGGATGCCGTACATGTCGTAGACCTCTCGCTCGTGCCAGTCGGCGAAACGCCAGATTTGCTCCACCGAAGGGACTGTTGGATTGGCCTTGGGAACCCGGATTCTTACCTCGAGCTTGTGCAGATGTTTCATGGAATGCAGATCATAGATGACCCCCAGGTCGGAATCTTCCACACCGTAGTCCAGACCCGTGATGCACATGAGCGAATCGAACCGGAGACGTTCGTCGTTCCGGAGAAACGGCGCCAGGTCCCCCCATCTGGATGGGGGCACCGCAAGATGGTCGGCGGGGATGTCCTCCTGCGAGGGAAGAAACGATTCTCCAAAATGTTCTTCTATGTGCTGGGCGATTTCTTTGAATTCCATCGGTGTGGGTTGCTCCCTAGGATGCAGGCAGTTCTGCCCTGGCGGGTGGTGTTTGGACGGGAACCCCTTCCTCAGCCGCGGGCGAAGACCCTTTGAGGACCTTCAATTTCCGGTAGCGGCCAGATCCGTAGGGGACCGTGAATTTGACCCAGTCAAGATCCCCCTTTCGCCACACATAGGCCAGTCCCACCGCCAGAATACCCAGAAAGATCATCATCTCCACAAAAGCGAACAAACCCAGCTCCTTGTAGACGACGGCCCAGGGAAACATGAACACCATTTCCACCTCAAAAATGATGAAGATGAGGGCGATGACGTAAAAACGGATGTTGAACCGGATCCAGGCCACCCCTTCCACGTCTTCACCACATTCGTACGGAGTCAACTTGTCGAAGGTCTTACGCTGGGGTGATAGGATTCGCTGCAAGACCAGGGCGACGGCCAGGAGCAAGACTCCGATGAAGATGAAGAGAAATGAGGTTCCGAAATCCCTGTACATGGGTTTCCGACGGTTAGAACAGGCAGGAATTTACCGACCTGACCCCTCCCTTGCAAGGCAATTCCCCCCCGTAGGAAGGCTCATTTTACCGAAGGGGGCGGGACCTCAAAACCGATTGATGTTGCCCCGCCCACAACCTAAATTGATTCGCGGTTCGATGGCCTGGTTCAATCAAGCCCTGGTGTCCTCCCTTCCCGTATTTCCAAAATTCCTGGTGAGCAGAATGGCCATGCGGTACGTGGCGGGGGAATCGCTGCAAGAAGCGATCCAGACGGTGTCGGACCTGAACCGGAGAGGGTTTTCAGCAACCCTGGACATTCTGGGAGAAAACACCACCTCCCGGGCAAAAGCGGAGGCTATCACCCGCCGTTACCTTCGCGTGTACGACGCGATCCAGCGGGAAGGCCTGGACTCGACCGTTTCGCTCAAGTTGACCCACCTGGGCCTGGGCTATGAGGACAGCCTCGCAGAAAAGTGCCTGATGGAAATCCTGGAAAAGGCGAAACGACACAACAACTTCCTGAGAATTGACATGGAGGATTCTCCTTA
This sequence comes from Fidelibacterota bacterium, assembly GCA_046861655.1. Taxonomy (GTDB): domain Bacteria; phylum Fidelibacterota; class Marinisomatia; order Marinisomatales; family S15-B10; genus JBHIAI01. The sequence continues at coordinate 1,928 of JBHIAI010000042.1, forward strand.
CACCGATCGAACCCTGAATCTGTACCGCCGGTGCCTCAAGCGGTATTCCCAGGTGGGACCCGTCCTGCAGGCCTACCTCAAGAGAAGCGGCGACGACCTGTCTTCCCTTGTGGGAAAGGAGCTTAACGTTCGGATTTGCAAGGGTATCTACAACGAGTCCCCCGGTATCGCCTTCAAGGACCGCCAGGATATACGGGATAACTTCATCAGGCTGGTTCAGACAGCCCTTGAGGCCGAATCCACCGTGGGCATCGCTACGCACGACCTCTACCTCATCGATTCTCTGGAAACCTGGATAAGAAACAGGAACATCCCGCGGGATAAGTATGAGTTTCAGGTTCTCTATGGGGTCCCCGTGGGCCACAAGCTTGCTTCCTTGCTCACCAGGAAGCACCGGGTGAGAGTCTATGTACCCTTCGGAGAAGAGTGGTATCGGTACGCGACGCGAAGACTGAAAGAGAATCCCAGGATCGCCCGCTACGTTCTGAAAAACCTCACCCGGAGAAAATGACCTTGCTTCGGCCCGTCAAGATCCAGGATGAAAGTGGGCCGGGCGGTCCTCCAAGGGTAACTTCCAAGATCTCGACAGGAAGGAGGCCGCACCCGGTGGTCAACTTGTCCTCACGTCCCTCCCTGGGTCTGGTACTCCTTTTTCTGCTCACGCATCTGGTGTGGGGTCAAAACACCTTCGAGGCTCTCGTGAAAGACGAAGAGACAGGAAGCACCCTTCAGGGAGTGAACGTTTACTTCCAGTCCCTGAGTATCGGGGGGACAACGGACGGGGAAGGAAGAGTGAAGATCATGGGTGTACCGGACGGGTCGTTCGACGTGTCTTTCTCTTATATTGGCTACAAACCCTACAGCACGGTTCTTTCCTTCCCTCTTGCCGAGGCGGATAAGATTACTCCGATCCTGCTAACACCCGAAGTTCTTAAGCTGGAAGCGGTTACGGTTACCACCACCCGCACCAGCAACCGGATCGAAGATACGCCCGTCAGAGTGGAAGTCCTGGGGAGGGAAGAAGTGAATGAGGAAATAGCCATAAGGCCGGGAAACATCTCCAAGCTGCTGGGGGAAGCGTCTGGCGTCCAGGTACAGCAAACGTCTGCAACCTCCGGAAACGTGAGCTTCCGCTTGCAAGGGCTCCCGGGCAAGTATACCCAGCTTCTGAAAGACGGCTTTCCCGTTTACGGCGGTTTCCTGTCTGGTCTCAGCTTATTGCAAATTCCGCCGCTCGACCTGCGGCAGGTTGAAGTCATCCAAGGATCATCGTCGTCTTTTTATGGGGGAGACGCTGTCGCAGGCATCGTGAATCTGATTTCCAGGACCCCCACCAGACATCCCGAATGGTTCCTCTTGCTTAGCATGACGCACAAAGGGGGAACGGATATCAGCACGTACTACTCAAGGAGCGGTGAGAAAACGGGATTCACGATCCTTGCAAGCCGGAGCACCCAGAAAGCGTTCGACGTAGACGGCGACGGATTTACCGACCTCCCAGAGTTTCATCAAGTCTCTCTGGAACCCAAATTGTTTTACGCCATCAACGCGACCACTTCTTTGACGGCGGGCCTCAGCTCCACCCTTGAGGATCGCAGAGGCGGCGACCTAATTGCCATCGAGACATCTCCCGATTCGCTCCACAGGTTTATGGAAATAAACCGAACCGCCAGGGTTACGTCCCAGGTCAAATTGGAGAAAGGAAAGGTACGTGACCGACGGCTGACGCTGAAGAACAGTGTGAGTTATTTCAGGCGCCAGTTTTCAACGGCCGCGAGGACCTTCAAGGGAGCCCAACTGTTCACCTATACTGAGGTGTCGCATCTGACCAAGACGGTTCGTCACGATTCGGTTCTGGGGGCAAACCTTATCACGGAAACAATGGTGAGAAAAGAGAACCAGGAGGAATCGATCGGCACCGATGGAACGTACACGGCAGGACTGTTCGCGCACGTCAGCTGGAGAATCCGTCCACCGTTTACTCTCCAGGTGGGCATGCGCACCGACTACCACGACGATTACGGCCTTTTCTCCATGCCCTCACTTTCCCTTCTTCACAAACTTTCGGACGCGTTGTATATCAGGGCCGGAGCGGGTATGGGTTATCGAACGCCAAGTCCCCTGGGCGAGGAAACAGAAGGGGAACCCTATCCGTCTGTACCTCACATGGCATCAACCATCCGGGCTGAAGCGTCCAGGGGTGAAACCATCGACATCAATTATCGCACCGTTATCTCCGAGAGAATTTCCCTGACCATGAACCAGGCTTTTTACCAAACCCAGGTGAACCATTCACTCATCCCTGACCCGGATTCCCTGGCAAGGGGTATCCTCTTGCTTGAAAACGCCCAGGGGCCGCTGGTAGCGAGGGGTCTGAACACGAACGTTCGCATGGGATACGACGAACTGGAACTGTTCATCGATTATAGTTACGCCCACGTCCGCAAGGGGTACGATCCGGAGAAACGGGATCTCGAATTGACGCCCAGGCACAAACTGAATATCACCCTGTCCTTCGAAGAAGAAAGCAGCTGGCGGGCGGGGATGGAAGCTTTCTACACGGGAAAGCAGGTCCGTTTAGACAAAAACCCGACACCTGGCTTCTGGACAGTAGGGCTCATGGCTCAGAAGTTCTACCGGTATTTCTCCATCATAGCGAATGTGGAGAATCTCTTCGATGTCAGGCAGACGAGATATGAGACCGTCGTGCTACCTCCGTATGACGACCCCATCTTCAGGGAATTGTGGGCCCCCCTGGATGGTATGGTAGCGAACGTTGCGGTGAGAGTACACTTGTAGGCCGCCGGCGCGAAGAGGACGTCACCCCTTCATCTCTCCCGGCTCTGACCCCATCCCATCTTTGACCGAAGCGTCCGGAAGTAATCGCGGTCCTCGAAAGTGACCATCTGGACATCATGGGAGGCCCGCCGGATAAGGAGGGAATCATCCCCGGAAAGCCTCTTCTCCACCTGTCCGTCCGCCGCCAGCCTCAGATCGGATTCTGTATCCGGAAAGGTTACCACCAGCTCATCCTGGGTGGGCAGAACGATGGGCCGGGCCGAAAGAGTATGAGGACAGATGGGGGTAACGGTAAACAAAGACAGCCACGGGGCGATGATGGGACCCCCCGCCGCCAGATTGTAGGCGGTGGAACCCGTGGGCGTGGATATGATGAGGCCGTCTGCCGTGTAGGAAGTGATCAATCTTCCGTTGGTGGAAACGCTGCATTTCATCAGTCTGTAGCTTTCCCCTCTGTCAATGACCACATCGTTCAGGGCGAAAACCCGTTTTGTCTCCCCACCCTGGATTTCCGCTTCCAGGACCATACGGGGGAATATGGCGTACTCTCCTTTGATAACCGATTGGAGGCGGCTGTACACGTTTCTCACCCCCCCCTCGGCCAGAAACCCGAAACCTCCCAGATGAACTCCGAGAATCGGGGTCTTTCGGTGTCCCACCGCCCTGGCCGCTGAAAGAATGGTGCCGTCTCCCCCCATGGCCAGAACAAAATCGGACTGAAGAAAATCGTCAGCCGACCGTATCACTGAGAAGGTATAGGCCTTTCGATCCTTCATCTTCCTCACGATGCGCTCGGTGAGAAACACGGTCTGATCTTGTTTCTCAAACCACGACATAAGGTCTGGAAGGAGGTCCCAGAATTCCTTCTTCTCCGTGTTTGCCCAAACGGCGACCGTCATCAGCTCAACTCTCCTGTGTCGCTTCCAACTCCCCCGACTCTTTCCTCATCAGGGTCTTGATCTTATCCTCGGCGGCCTCCAGCTGGGACCGGCACATGTCGGTCAGTTTCATCCCTTCTTCAAACAGCTTCAGGCTCTCCTCCAGGGAGATGGTTTCGCTTTCCAACGTGTTCACGATTTCCTCAAGCCTCGCTCCCGCTTCCTCGAAAGTGACGATCTTCTTGGACTTGACCATGCTGGTTCATTCCTCTCCATTGTTCTCATCCGGGGCCCATGGGTCGTCCTGGGATACCTCCCTGGTCTCCGCCCTGATCCAGCCGTCGGACATCTGGACCCCGAAAGTCTCCCCCACTTCCAACAGGCCCACACGGCTTACAACCCGTCTGTCGGGAAGGGTGTAGACGATGGAGTAGCCCCGTTCCAGGATGCTTCGGGGACTGACCGCCAGGAGGCGCTCCTGAAGTCCCTGGAAACGGGCCCGTTTGAGATCCCACACAGCTCTTATTCGATGGACCATTCTATCCGTCGAATCATTCACCCGCTGACCCATATTTTCCACAAGACGAGCGGGTTGCTGAAAACCATACCGGGCGGTGAGGGTGTCCAGAGTTTGCCATCCCCTCTCTATCCTGGCGTTGAGAGAGTCCACGACCCGCCGGCGCATGCCATCCAGGAAGGACAACAAGTCTTCTCTGGACGGGGCGACGAGCTCTGCCGCCGCCGAAGGGGTCGCTGCCCGCAAGTCCGCGACAAAATCGGCAATGGTGAAATCCGACTCATGGCCCACGGCCGAAACGATGGGGATGGGGCAGGCCGCCATGGCCCGGGCAACTTTTTCCTCATTGAACGGCCACAGGTCTTCCAGAGAGCCCCCTCCCCGTCCCACGATGAGAACGTCAGCCTTTCCATAGTCCTCGAAATCTTTCAAGGCCTCCACAATGTCGTCGGCCGCCCCGGCCCCCTGGACGACGGTGGGACGGAGGACCAGCTCTACGTGGGGCGCTCGTCTACCCAGAACATTCCTGATGTCCTGAATGGCCGCCCCGGTCGAAGAAGTCACCACTCCCACCCGGAACGGGTACCGGGGAAGGGGCTGCTTCCTTCTTTCATCGAACAACCCTTCCTCGGTCAGTTTCTTCTTCAGCGCCTCAAAGGCCAGATACAGGGTTCCCAAACCCGCCGGTTCCATCCGCCTCACCACCAGCTGGTAGACTCCCCGGCTTTCATACACGGTGATATTTCCCTGGGCGAGGACCTTCATGCCGTCCTCAGGAGTGAAACGCAGGAATTGATTGTCCCTCCTGAACATCACCGACCGCAATTCCGCCCTGTCATCCTTAAGCGTCAGGTACATGTGCCCGGAGGTATGATGCTTGAAATTGGATACCTCCCCTTCCACCCAGACGAACGGGAAGGAGGCATCCAGCAAAGCTTTGATCTGGGAGGTAACCTGGGATACGGAAAGAATTTCCGGGGATCCCTTTTCGGGCTCGAAGGGGGGCTGGGTCATATCCGGGTAGGTCATCGGAACCTCCACGGCATCGAGAGACTTAGAGAAAACAAACGAGGATTCAGATGGGGGAGCGGGAGGAGGTTATCTCTGCTTCTTCTTGTGCCTGTTCTGACGGAGACGCTTCTTCCGCTTGTGGGTTGAAATCTTTCTCCTCTTTCGCTTTTTCCCACAGGGCACGGTACAGAGTCCTACCCTACAAGAGCCTGATTGACCCGGGTCTTCAGCAGTCCGGATGGCTTGAAAGCAGGCACGTACCGTTCAGGAAGGTACACCACTTCCCCCGTTCCGGGATTTCTGGCCTTTCTGGGATCGCGTTTCTTCACACTGAAGGTGCCAAAACCCCGAAGTTCCACCCGGTCATTGTTTTCGAGAGCGGATATGATCGTGCCCACAACCCCATCCATCACGGCCTCCGTTTCCACTTTGGTAAGTCCTGTGGCTCTGGCAACGGTGTCAACGATGTCGGCTTTGGTCAAAACGGCACTCCCGTAAGAATATGAACTCCGGTAAGCAAAATAAGTTAACCCCGCTGGAGGTATATTACCAGTTTTTGGCCGGGAAAAATAAACTCTCCGCGGCCGATCCTGTTCCAGGTTCTGATCTTGCTCACCGAAGTACCGTAGCGGACGGCAATATGACTGAGGGTGTCCCCTCTCTGAACGGTGTACACCTCCTTTACAACAGACCTCGAATCAGACGCCGGCCCCCCGGAAGACCCCATGGGGATGATGAGTCTCTGGCCCGGATATATGTATTCCCCGTACCGGAGACCGTTCCACTGCCGCAGCGTTCTGGCCGATGTGCCGTACCGGAGGGCAATATGACCCAGGGTGTCTCCCCTTTTCACCATGTACGCCATTGTGGGACGGTCCCCGGACCGCGAGGACGCGGCCAGAGAGCCCGAACGGGCCAGGGAAGGAACCGGAATCGTCAGCTTCTGACCTATCTGCAGCCGGTGGTAATTCCTGATCTTGTTGATGGAGGCGATATGGTGAATAGAGACCCGGTACTTCTGGGCGATCAGGGAGAGGGTTTCTCCCTTTCTCACCGGGTGAACCACGTACTGGGGGGAAAAACGCTCATCATCCGGCAGGATGGAAAAGGCCGCAAGAAACTTCTCCTTGGTTCCTCTGGGAAGTTTTAGGGTGTAGGTCTGATCGGGAGGGGTGGCGAATTGCCTCAGCTCAGGATTGAACTCCTTGAGCCTGTCCGCAGAAATACCGGCACTTCTGGCAATCACGGACAGGTCGGCACCCTTTTCCAGCACCACCTCATCAAAGTCCAGAGGATCGGTTTCAGGTCTTTTGAAACCAAAGGCCTGGGGGTCCCGGGTGATAATGGCCGTCGCCAAGAAGGTGGGTATATGGTTTCGCGTTTCCCGGGGCAGGGAACTCAACCGCCAGAAATCCCGGGTTTGATGAAGCCTGATGGCCCGGTTGACCCGTCCTGTACCGGCGTTGTAAGCGGCCAGGGTCAGATACCAGTCATCGAATTCGATGAAAAGATCCTTCAGGTAATCCGCCGCCGCTTTGGTCGATTTTATGGGATCCCTTCGCTCGTCAATCCACCAGGTACGACTCAGGCCATAACGCCTCGCAGTGGACGACACGAATTGCCACAGACCGGCAGCATGGGCCCCAGAGTAAGCCTTGGGATTCAGGCCACTCTCCACCATGGAATGAAAAATCAGCTCCTCCGGGAGCTCGTTTTCCTTCAGTATGCCGATGATAAGGTCCGAATACACCCCGTACCGGGACAACCAGGTCTGGAAGTTGCGACGGCCCCTCGTCTGGAAGAATTCGATGGCTTGCTCTACCCGTTTATTGATGACCAGGGGAATATGACCTTCCCGGTCGTCAATCACCCGGAACTTGGAACCGTTGATCTCGAATTCGACGGGCTCCAGGTATTGGGACAACTCTTCCTTCAAAATGGCAGTTGAAATGGGAGTCTCTATGGTGTCTACCGTGCGAAAATGGTGCTCATAGGTGTGAAGCAGCGTTCGTTCGAACCGGTCGTACTCCACCCGGTCGTCCTCAGCCATTTCCCCCAGCTGTTCGGCTTCCGTCATGAGTTCCACAATCTTATCTATGAGATACAGAACTTCCAGAGTGTCACCGTGATGATCTGCGATCAAGGCCTCTGCAAAAAAGGCTTTCGCATCGGAAAGAATGAGAGGAAACCGGTTCGCTCCCTCCAGAAGGGGTTCGTCCTGTTCCGTGGACGAAGAATCAGGGCGGGCACCGGAGGCCACTGCCAGCGAAAGGAACAGCAGCGCGGTAACTCCCAGCGAAGGTCGATTGGCTTTCCTTAGCCCCATTTTCTCGCCGCCAGTGGGAGCGAACTTAATGGAAAAACCAGAACCCTTCAACCGTTTTTTCCCTGAAGCGAACGGCGAATCTTCTCAAGAAGAAGTCGCGTGCCCCGGCCCCGGATGAGGGGAACCGTCACCACTTTTCCACCCCACGATTTCACCAGGCCGCCCCCCACGATCTCGGACTCTCCATAGTCTGCCCCTTTTACCAGTATCTCCGGTCTTACCTTCTTAATGAGCTCTTCAGGGGTTTCCTCATGGAAGATCGTAACGTCATCCACGACCGCCAGGGCATCCACGATGGCCGCCCGGTCCTCAGCCGACTGAATGGGCCGACCGGCCCCCTTCAGCCTTTCCACCGACTGGTCCCCGTTGATTCCCACGAACAGACAATCCCCTTCGCCCCTGGCCCGCTCCAGAAGCTCAATGTGGCCCCGGTGTAGAAGATCAAAGCACCCGTTGGTGAAGACCACCACCCGGCCCCTGTGACGAAGATCGTCACACCGGCTCGCCATCTCTCCCTGGGATATGACCGCCACCCTAATCCCTCAAAGGACACACCCTGCACAGGTCCAACTTGCAATAACGGTCCACGAGGGACAGCAACCCTTGCTGAATACCGAAATTCGACAGGTCCCCCGGCGAAACGTGGGACCCGAAACGGCGCGTGAGCTGACCGTAGGCATACCCCAGGTCGATATGGAACCAGCGGGTGAACAAAGCCTCATCTCCTCCCCCACCCTGAACTTGATTCCAGGCCTCCTGACAGGGGAGGATCACGTTGCCCACCCATTCACCGCACCATCCTGGACCGGGAAGGGCAGACCGGGAAAAAACTTTGTTGAGATTCTCAACAGTTGCGTCAAATCGTCTCTCCCAGGGTTTCCATCCCTGAATCAACGCCCAGACCAGGGCGGCACCGAAATGAATTCTCCGTTCGGGATAGGCGTGGGGACGAAGGCCCCGTCTCACCCATGGGGAGGATTTGAACAGGGGGGGAAACGGGATGTGCTGTCGCTCCGTAAACCCTCCGCGTACCAGTAGAGCCACCGCGATTTCCTCCCCCGTACGTAGGGACCGCAATTCGGAAAGGGGTGTCTTCAAGGCCAGGTGGCTGAAAGGGCGCTCGTTGCCCTTAAGACCGAGAGCCCAGAACGACTGCACATAGAAGACCTCGTCCGGACGGCCGAGACTGCGAAAGCCCTCCCGCAGGATCCTCACCCTGTCCAGCCACCTCCCGTAGGCCAGGGGAACAAGACCTTCCAGAAGGCGTTCGTGCAACTCCCTTCCATCCAGACGGCAGGTGTCCGGAAGGGGACCGGCTGCCTCCTCACGGACAGCCAGGAGAGCCGCAACTTCATTCTTTCCCTGTGTCACTGCCCTCCGGTTTCCCGCCACGGCCACCACGTGAAGCAGCACGTTATTGTACCGGGAATCAAGGTGGTGACCGTGAGCAAACCAGTCCCTTTCGAAAAGGTGACATTCAACATCCCCCCGCCGGAGCTTTCCTTCTATCATAAGACTGGCTTTCTGGATGTCCGGACCGTCGTGGGGGTTGGACATCCCTCCGTCAAGCAAATAGACCGGGCGTCCGTTGGACAGGGTAAACCGGGTCCCTGGCGCCAGGGCCCTCCACCACTGGACAAGCTCTGACTCCGAACCGAAATGTGATCCTCCAGGAGACCGGACACCGTGGACCGGAAACCGGGGGCGAACGAATAACGTCACTCCGGGACCTCCCTGGAAGTCTCACCCCGTTCAGAGAGCCAGGCTTTCCTTAGAGCCAACACTTCCTGTCTGACCGTATTCGCGAAATCACTCCTGTTTCGGTCCCTCCAGGGCTCAGTATCGATGGGAGAGCCCACCCTCAATTCAACCTTTCCCTTTCTGATCATGAGGGAACGGGGGGGCAGCACCCTGGCCGTGCCGCAGATCGCCACCGGCACCACAGGCATGTCCAGATCGATGGCCAGTCCCAGACCTCCCTTTTTGAAGGGGTGGATTTCACCATCTCGACTGCGGGTTCCCTCCGGAAATATCAGGACGGACCTGGGGTACTTCCGCAATGATTCCCTGGCTTCTTCCAGGGTTTCCATGGCCTTTCTGTAATCTCGTCGATCCACAAAAATATGCTTGGCCCTGGACATAGCCCACCCCATAACGGGAATCTTCTTCAATTCCTTTTTGGCCACCGGTACGGCATGATAGGGAAGTCCTCCCAGGGCCAGGGGAATGTCAAAGGCACTCTCATGGTTGCATGCAAAGAAATAATGTCTTTTCGGATCCAGGTTCTCCAGGCCCCTGACCCGGGTCACGACACCGCTGGCTGCGACCAGAATCCGGGCCCACAACCTCACAACCCCGCCGATCAAGCGACCGCGGAAATCGAACGGACTGATGATCAACACCACAATGCCCAGAAGACCCGTGGCGAGCACATGGACGATAATGAAGAAACCGGTTCGAATCACATCATCTGCCCCCTCTGGCCGGGGACTATTTCAGGACGGAAGTACCCATGTAGGGCTGAATCACCTCCGGAATCATGACGGTACCCTCTTCCGTCTGGTAGGATTCAAGAAGGGCCACCATCAGCCGGGCAGTGGCCACGCCGGACCCGTTCAGGGTATGAAGGTAGTGAAGCTTGCCCTCTTCCCCTCGAAACCGGATGTTGGCCCTTCGGGCCTGAAACGATTCGTAATTACTACAGCTTGACACTTCCAGCCATCGCTTTTCTCCCGGGGCCCACACCTCCAGATCGTAACATTTGGCGGCGGCGAAACTGAGATCACCTGTACTCAACAGGACCACGCGGTAATGAAGTCCCAGTGCCTGGAGAACGGATTCAGCATCGGCCGTCAGGGTTTCCAGATCATCGTAGGACCCCTCCGGCCGGACGAATTCCACCAGCTCAACCTTATTAAACTGGTGAACCCTCAAAAGACCCCGCGTCTCCCGTCCGTATGACCCTGCTTCCCGGCGGAAACAGGGGGTGTAGGCCACATACCGGATGGGGAGATCCTGGGCATCAAGGACTTCCTCCCTGTGAATATTGGTGAGAGGCACCTCCGCCGTGGGAATAAGGAACAAATCGTCCTGATCCACCCGGTACATGTCATCTTCCAGTTTCGGAAGCTGTCCGGTGGCCTCTGTGGCAGGACGGAGGGCCAGGAAAGGGGGCGACACCTCCCGGTATCCCCTTTGAACATGATGGTCCAGCATGAAGTTGATCAGGGCTCGCTCCAGGGTGGCCCCTTTGCCCGTGTACAGGGGAAAACCTGACCCGGACAGTTTGGACGCCCGTTCGAAGTCAAACACGCCCAGGGATTGACCTAGCTGTAGATGATCCAGGGGGTCGTAATCAAACTCCGGGGGATCGCCCCATTTCCGCACTTCCACGTTGGCCTTTTCATCTTTCCCAACGGGGACGGTTTCATGAGGAATGTTGGGAACCCAGACAAGAAGCTTGTCCAGATCTCCCTCAAGAGCGTCAAGCCCACCCTCTTTCTCCTTGATGGTGGCCGAAAGGGTCCGCATATCCGAAATCAGGGAATGGGCGTTCTTTTTCTCTTTTTTGAGTTCGCTGATTTCCTCGCTCGCCCGGTTCTTTTCCGCCCGGAGTTCCTCCACCTCCTTAAGCCGGTTTCTGATCTCGAGATCCAGCTCAAGAATCCTATCCACATCCACCGATTCTCCCCGCTGGGAAACGGCCAACTTTACCCGGTCCTGATGCTTGCGGATGTATCTTAATGAAAGCACGGGTATGCTCTAGGCGGCGTCAAGAGATTGGTGAATGAAGCAGGGGGAAAATTACGATCCAACGGGTGAAATTACCATCCCATTCATCCTCTCCTGCCTCACCAAAGGGCCAGCCCACGGGTGAGTCAAATCACCGTGTTGACCGATCGCGACCGGTCCCCGGGAGGCACTCGAACCAGGCAGATTCCCGTGAGGAAAAGATCGAGTGATACCTTGATTCCCTCTTTCTCCCGGACGGCTTGCCAGGCCATTTTCATGTCCCGTGACCAGGCAATGTCGTCAAGGACAATCACGGCACCATCGGCCAGATAGGGGAGAATCTGGTCAACATAGGACACAGTGGCCCGACCGTCGTGATGCCCGTCAATGAACACGAAATCAATGGGATTGGACTCTCTCAACACCTCCGGCAGTGTGTCTTCGAAGCGTCCCACCACAGGGGGATTCATGCCCAGGCCGAGTTCATCCAGATGAGCCTGTGCAAGCCCTGCCAGAACGGTGGATCCTTCCAACGTTATCAGCCTGCCGCTCCCGTTCAACTGCAACCCTGCCCACTGGTAGGCGGCTGAAATGCCCAAGCCCGTACCCAGTTCAAGACATACGATGGGTCTGAACTTCCTGATGAGGCTGAACAGCATGAGCGCCCACTTTCCAGGATGGGCGTCAGTTCGGCATATCTCCCCGATGGTCCGTTTCACGACCTTCCCCCGCCTCATCTCGTCCGCAGACATCTGAAGACCGGGTCGACCTGCACCGAAATCGACCACCTCTATGTCCATGTGCGAAGTCTTGAGCCTTTTCCTAAGTGATTCGATTTTTCCGATCCACCTGCCTTCCCGGGAGGAAAACTGTCTCATTCTCACCTTTTGCAGGACCTCTCCCAAAGATCTCAGATCGCCGTCCTCCGATTGAAGGAGCTGACGCATCACTCTCCCCTTGGTCAGAACCCTCAGACTGTATCGTGGCGTTTCCCGGAGGGCCTGGATCAGTACGGGGAATCTCATTTCACTCCACCGGACAAAGGATGGACTGCCCGAAGACTCCGGGCAGTTTTCGGATACTGTTTTGTCTCAATGGGGATAGACCTAAAGGCCCAGGGAAATCTGAATGACACCGTCGACTTTTTGGTCGTCTTTCCTGGCGTCGTCCGTGCCTTCTTTCGCCAGCCATCGGTCGTAGAATAGATCAAAGGTAAGTCGAATCGCCGACGAAATGCGGAATTCACCCCGGATGCCCACAAGAATCCGTGTTTCAGGAGTGTCCCGGTTCGGATACAAAAACGGGATTTTTTCAAAAGTGTATTGCATAGCGACGGTTTCGTCACTTA
>JBHIAI010000153.1:0-3299 GCA_046861655.1 Fidelibacterota bacterium
GAAAGGAGGTTCGTTTCAGCCGCAAAGGGGAAACGCGCACGGGCATCTTTGCCGATGTGGCCGAAGGTGGAGAAGCCATCATCCGTCAGGATTCGGAGGAGATCATCCTATCCGCTGAAGACATCCAGCTCATCCGCCATCTTTAGCGCTTTCCGCCCTTTAGAACTCACAATCCCGACGGCCTTGGACCCGGTTGGTTCGGTTATCCTCACCGGTTCAAGCCACCGATTGGATTACCCATGCCACCAGAATAATGATGAAGAAGTACGCCACCACCAGGGACTAGGAATCTTTCCAGTGCCGTCTGACGCCCAGATCGGAGGTGAGTCTGCGCGTCTCAAGAAGTTCCGTTGCTGACGAAACCCTCAGAAATGACAGAACTCCCGACACGCCCGCCGCCACGAGGAATCCGGCAGGGTTCCACCACAACCACGATATGGACGTGAACTGCCACAACAGAACGTTGAAGGCGATCCCTGCGAGGATTCCTGACTTGATATGAAAGGAAGATACTCGCAGGGTTGTCATGCCCAGAAGAAAAGGAGCCAGTATGGGGCCGTAAAGAAGGCTTCCTACCGCGTTGATGAGAACAATAGTGGTTTGCCGGGTGGCTTCTCCCGCATAAGCGAAGGCCAGGGCCGCCATCACGCAGAATGCTCCCCAGGAAAGTGTTATCAATTTCGACGCCATCAGGTAGTGGCGTTCGCTGGCCGAAGGCTTTACATAGACACGGTAGAAATCCTGCATGGTCACCGCACTCAAGGAGTTGATGGCCGAGTCGAGACTGGACATGAGGGCGGCCATGATGGCTACGAAGATAAGACCGACCACCCCCTGGGGGAGAAAGGTCAGCACAAACATGGGAACCATCCTGTCGGGGTCCCGGTTCAGAGTTGCAAGGATACCCGCGGAATCGGTTCCCAACTTGGTCGCTACCTGGGAAACGAATTCGGGTGCGCCGAAGACCGATCCCACGAACACACCCATCAGGCAGTACAGGAGTACCACGGGAAACCGTCCAAAGGCATTGACCAGAAGGGACTTTCTCACCCCTCGCAGAGATCCCACGGAGAGTTCCCTCTGAACCTGACTCTGATCACATCCGTAGTAGGAGGCATAAAGGAATATTCCTCCGATGGTCATGGGCCAGAACGCGTATTCACCTTCAGAGGAGAGTCCCCAGTGATCAAAGTCCAGTATCTTTGACCGGTCTGGTTCAAGGGCCATCCATATCTGATCCCACCCCATCATGCTTAGGGCCACGGCACCGCAGATTACGATCCCGGTGAAAATGATGAGCATCTGGACCACATCGCTTACGATAACCACCCGTATGCCACCCAGGACGTCATAAACGATGGTCACCGCGCCGATAAGAATGATGGCCTGGGCCGTGGATATGGGCAGGGCCGTTGAAAGAATCAATCCTCCGGCCAGGACCGAAACCGCCGTGGCAAGTCCCCGGCCCAACTGAAACAGAAGGCTCACCAGGTTACGGGTGCCCCGGTCGAACCGCCGTTCCAGGTATGCGTAGATGCTGATATATCCTCCCCGGTGGAGATACGGAACGATGATCATCATGACCACCAGGAGCCCAAAAGGTACGCCGAATTCGTAGCAGAGCCATTTGAGACCGCCTCCCTCCTTCATGGCCACGAAGGCAGGGGCGGAGACAAAACTGATGGCTCCCAACTGGGTGGCCATGGTGGAAAACCCTGACTGCCACCACCGGATTTGCCGGCTGGCTAAGTAATAGTCTTGAACGTCATGCTGGAGGCGGCTGCGCCGGAGGGCGAATGCGATGATTCCCGCCAGATAAAGGCCGACGACTGCCCAGTCTAACGGTCTCAACGGGTTTTCCGTATCCTTTTGCCCGGTCGCACCCTAAAGAACGGTATCACGGCGTCCGCCTCGACCTGACGGGCTTTTGTGACACTCACGACCCACTCCGGTAGCCGGGCTGAAAGGGCTTGGAATACGCCAAGATCGTATTGGGTCAGCTTCATCCGAGAAGAATATCCCTTCTGATGGCCGCCAGAATCCCCCGGCAGGTACCGCTTAATTTAACGTTTCGAACGTAAATTATTTCAGTAATGATTTATTGAAGTCCCTCGCCAGGGCAAACTCCCCGGTCATTCACGAAAGGGTAATTTCGTTTCTGGCATCCGGCCCGTCAAACATCAAAACTGGAAAGTCCTTTTACTCAGGTATTGTGTATATTAACGGCGGCCTCTGTCCTACCTGTCAGATGCCAGTTTCAAAGAAGGGAGGGTTCCATGGACGTAAAGACCTTTCTGGGGACGACCGGGGAGTGGATGATGACCACGGGAGCCAGGTTGCTCATCATCCTGGTTCTCACTCTCATCGCCCTCAAAATGGCCCGGGTTCTATCCAACCGTTTGTTTAAGGTGGTGATGAAGGCCAGGATTGAAACAGAAATGCGGAAACGGGCCGAAACCCTGAGATCCCTGGTGCGGTATGTCCTCGGCATTACCATCTTGGCCATCGCTCTCATTATGGTGTTGGGAGAATTCGGGGTCAAGATCGGTCCCATTCTTGCGGCAGCGGGGATTGTGGGTGTGGCCATCGGTTTTGGTGCCCAGCACCTGGTGCAGGATATCATCAGCGGATTTTTCATCTTGATAGAAGACCAGATTCGAGTGGGAGATGTTATTCGGACCGCGGGAAAGGCAGGCCTGGTGGAGAAGATGAACCTGAGGATGACGGTATTGCGGGACCTGAGCGGCAGCGTCCACTACATCCGCAACGGACTGATAGATGTGGTGACGAATATGACCAAGGAGTTCTCCTATTACGTATTCGAAATCGGGGTGGCCTACCGGGAAAACGTGGATGAGGTGACCGCAGTGATCCAGGAGGTGGACGAAGAGTTACGTCAGGATTCGGACTTCAAGGACCTTATCCTGGAACCCATAGAAGTACTGGGCCTGGACAGATTTGACGATTCAGCGGTGATCATCAAGGCCCGGGTGAAGACCGTTCCCATCAAACAATGGACGGTGGGGAGGGAATTCAATCGCCGGCTCAAAGAGAAGTTCGATGAAAGAAAGATTGAGATTCCCTTTCCTCACGTGACGCTTTACATGGGTCAGGACAAAGATGGCTCGGCGGCTCCACTGTACACTTCCCAGATTCCGAATGAGTGAGAACCTGGTTACGGATTCCCTTGTCGGTCCCCCCGGGAGGTTGGTCCCGTACCCTTGAAGCCTCTCTCAAAATCTTCAACGGCGGCCATGAGGTCTTCCAGGTACTGGCGATGCAAAGAGATGACGCTTCGG
>JBHIAI010000043.1:0-14074 GCA_046861655.1 Fidelibacterota bacterium
CTGGGAGTGAAGTTTACTCAATCAGATAAGTGTGGTCAAGCAGAATACGGTCGGCAGTAGCAGTGGCAGTTGGCACCTGGCAGTCCCGAAAATGCGTCGGGATCTTTGCCACGCTTCGATTGGCAGGAAGATGATGAAGTTCGTTTTGGCGTCTATCGTCTAACGCATTACGAATCACGCGTTACGCATTGCGGATTACGCAAAGCCAGGTGGGAGAAGCTGTTAACTGATGATGAAGGACTGTACATTGTGACACCAATCAGGAGGCTTGAAAATGGATAAAGGGCAACAACAGACGGCCACGAATCCGGTGTTGAGAAGTGACTTCGACACTTTTGAGAAAATGACTACTCGCTGGAAGGACATGGACGCGGTGGGACACGTGAATAACGCCACCTACCTTACCTACCTGGAATCTGCACGAATCCATTACATCCAGAAACGGGGGTTTGCTCATGAGAAAGCCAACGAGGTTCCCTTCATCGTGGCTTCCATCAAGATTGATTTCTTAAAGCAGGTTGTGCATCCGGCCGTTCTCTTTGTAGGGCAGAAGATTGTAAGGGTTGGCAACACAAGCTTTGACATACTATCCGGTATTTTCAAGGATGAGGAAGATGAGCCTTCGGCGACGGCCGTCACTACCATGGTGTGCTTCGATTACAAGACGGGAAAAGCCATCCCCGTTCCCCGTATCATCCGGGAGGAACTGGAGAGAGAGTAGGGATCTATTCTCCCGGCATGTCCCAACGAAAGGTCCACAAATCTTTCCTCCTGATGAGACTAGCAAGCTACCCCTGGCGATTGGCTCACGGGTGCCTCTTCTGCCAGTTCATACTGGAGATAACGTCCATATTCCCCATCCAATGATTACTTGTAAGGGCCTGGGCACCTTACTGTGAACTGTATTTCTTAACCACCGCCAAGACCAATTCCATCATCCGCTTGTTACCCGCTGCCCAAAGCTCTTTCTTTTGAGCATTATCCAGCAGGATGTGTTCCCTCTGTCTTGGATTGTCAAAAGCGTAGTGAATAGATATCCTATCCATGTTGAAATACTTGGCAACGGCGAAGGTCGACGCTGTTTCCATGTCTACGGCGGAAAACCCTGCTCTAAACCAGGCCTCGATTTCCTCAATGCCCTCGGCAAAAAGTGCTGAAGTCGTGTACATAGCACCGGTCCGGAGTTCCACTTTTCTCACCCATCCGGCATCCATCCATTCCCGAAGATTGAGCGATGCCGTGACGGTAGTTTCCCCGGGTTCATAGTATTGAGATGCCCCTTCCCCACAGTAAGCCTCTGTAGCTGCGAATAGGTCGCCTACCCTCAGTCCGTCGGCAAGTGCGCCGCAATTGCCCGTTTGGACGACCAACGAAGTGCCGAGTACACCGAATAAATGAACAACCTCTGAGGCCATTGGCGCACCGTAAACAGACGCGTACGCTACCGGGGAACCGTCAAGATCACCTATGAGCACATCCTCCAGGATGCCATTAGGGGTCTGGACTTCAAGGATGTTCGTGAAATGCGGCTGGGCTTGGTGATAGTACTGCCGGAGGTTCCGGGTCCCCCGCAGGATTAGCGCTTTTGGTATTCTGCCCTCTGGTATGCTCAGGAGGGAAAGCCATTCATCTCGGGTTAGATCTTTGAGCATGACTCGTTTTCCTCCGCTATGGCGTCGGATCCAACAACCGTGACGATCCCCGCGGTTCGTTCCATGATGGTCTTCAGGTCGAACTATTGGCTGTAGAGCTGAGAACCCGGTGGCCCGGCACAAAGTCAAACTTAGTCCCTTAGGAACGCCCGTCCAACAAAGAAGAGCTGGCAAAACCCACGCGGTTTTGTCTTCTACAATAACGCAGGGAATCTTAAAATCCTTAGGTTGCTCTTCTGGGACCCGGTGCCATGTGAACCGGCACGAACTCCCGGATCTTTTTCATCTGTAAAGAATCCAGGGCGGGTTCCTTGGCACCGAATAGCCCCGAGGTAGGGGTGCTCAGGGCTGTTGACTTCCCACACCGACTGTGGTAATTTCGGTTTCAGGGTTAGGTAAGAATTTGCAAAAGGACGTTCCGCTGGCATTCCTCGCCCGGTTTGGGGGTTCCATCTATTCGCGCGTTGCGTGTTTATTCCTCGCTGTATTGGTCAGGGTGAACGGCCAGGGTTTGGTACCTGACGTGTTTGACAAGTACACCTCCGTGGGACAGCTGGGGGTAATCGTCACAAATTTTGGGGTTATGGGAAATGGCTACAACAAGATCAACGGAAGGATTCTCCCGTCCTGCCAGTACAAGCAGCATACGGAAATCTTGAGGGAGCAGGTGGAACATTTCTCCTATTCCGGGTTGTGGGTGGGCGGTATCGTCAACGGCGACAGGAGGGTATCCACCGCGATCGTGGACGGGGTATTCGAATCGGGACAGGAGGGATTTGAGTTCACCCCCACTTCGGGCATCACTTTCCGGTCCACCATTTCCTCCACGTCTGAAGATTCTATGGCCAAGTACTATTCCCCATACGCCGTATCCCATCAGGATATCCTGACCGATTTCAAGGATTTCGGATTGAACCCGGGGGACAATTTTGGAATCCCCAATCACACCCCCCTTGGGATCCGCGTTCACCTCGAGACCTACGCCTGGAATTTCACCTTCGCCGACGCCTTTGTCATTCTGAACGCCACGATTACCAATGAGTCCCAGGAGACCATCCGGGACTTGTACGCCGGGATTTGGGCCGACGTATCGGTGGCCAACATGAATTACACCAGCGAATATGAGCCCGGGGGCGGGTTTACCTGGTACGACAATCTGGACGGATTCGATCAGTCGGTGGACCCCAGCGGTTTCACCCGGGATATTGCTTACCAGTACGACGTGGATGGGGATGACGGATGGGCCCAGTCCTACATCGGCCTTACCGTTCTCGGGGGCACGGTTCCCCGTCCGCACTTCAAATCGCACTTCAATCAATGGGTCTGGTCCAGCGCCACCAACTCGAACTATCCGGAATACGTGATGCCACTGAACGACAGGGACCGGTACGATCAATTGAGTTCCAGCGTTCCCCGCCGGTTCACCGAGGATTACACTTCAGAAGGTTACCCAAACGCCCCGAACAGCTGGTTGATGATGGTCTCTGCGGGCCCGCTGGGAAGTCATCCTTTAACTCCCGATTCATCGAGCTGGGAGCTGGCCCCGGGCGATTCCTTCCATGTGGTGTTTGCCATCGCGGCAGGAAGATGGAAGGGGGGTGGAGGGGACACTCCATCCAGAAGGGGCAATCTCCGGATCAACGCCGACTGGGCCCAGAAAGCCTATGATGGCGAGGACAAGAACCGGAACAACCGGTTGGACCCGGGAGAAGACCTGGACTCGGACGGCGAGATCGACCGGTACGTCCTCCCTGCACCGCCGCCCGTTCCCAACATGACGGTGGATGTGGGGGATCAGTCCGTGACCATTTACTGGGCCGACAACGCCGAGGACTTCATCGATCCCATCAGCCGCCAGAAGGATTTTGAAGGGTACCGCATTTACGGTGCCCGGAAGACCGTTGGGGAGGACGTTTCCGAGTTCACCCTTCTCGCCGATTTTGACCGGGCCGACAGCAGTTACCTGGACGTGGGGTACAACACGGGCCTGGATTCCATAAGGATAAAGAATGCCCACGGGGCTCCCGACAGCGTTCTGATTGACGGACGGTACTACCAGTACAGTTTCACAAACGAAGACCTGAAGAACGGCTGGCTCAACTATTACGCGGTGACTGCCTATGACCGGGGCGATCCTGAGGCAAACCTGGGCAGCCTGGAAAGTGCTGTCCACGCGAACAGGAAGTACGTGTATCCCGGAGTTCCGCCGGCGGGAGACGATTGGGTCCTCCCCCCCGGCGTATATCCGAATCCCTACCGGGGCCAGGCGGCCTGGGAAGGCTACAGCAGCCGGGATCGCATGATCTGGTTTACCAATCTTCCCGCCAAAGCCGAGATCCGCATCTTCACCCTGGCAGGGGACCTGGTGGACGTCCTGGAACATGACGCCGGCACCTACCGGGGTCAGGACGTCCAGAACATCGATGAGTTCAAATCCCCCCGGTTGAGCGGGGGGGAACATCCGTGGGATCTTATCAGCCGACACGATCAGGCTCTGGCTTCCGGACTTTATCTTTTTACGGTAGAAAACAAGGATCCTCAAAGCTCAAGCTACAAGAGGATAAGAGAAGGTAAGTTCCTGGTTATCAAATAGTCAGAAGAAAGGAGGGAGAGACATGACAAAAATGGGCAGAGGGATTTCTGTCCTTATGGTGCTGGGTCTTCTGGCCTTTTCGTCCGGCCAGGACATCACGTCGATTTACGACATCCAGTACGTGGCGGATCCGTCCGCCGATGATGCCAGTCCTCTGGACGGCTCGGAGGTCACCATCACCGGCGTGGTCACGGCGGAATTCTGGGGTGGCAGCAGCGAACGCCAGATTTTCGTTCAGGATTCGGCCGGGGCCTGGAGTGGCATCATGGTCTTCGAGTACGGCGGATTCGACGCGTTCGACATCATCGACACCAGCGGTGCCACCGTGCACTCTGTGGCCGAGGGTGACAGCGTGCTCATCACGGGGACCGTGGACGAATACTACGGCAAGACAGAAATCACGAGTGTGACCTCATTCAAGATCCTGGGAAGACCCTCCAACCCCATAGAGCCTATCACTGTATCCCCTGGCGACATCAAGACGGGATCCGCGACGGCCGAATCTTACGAAGGGGTCCTGGTCAGGGTAGCGAATGTCACGGTGGCCGATCCGGACCTCGGTTTCGGAGAGTGGTCTGTGACGGATGGAACGGACTCGGTCCGCGTGGACGACCTGTGGGATTACTTCTACTGGCCGGAAGCCGGAGAGTCCCTGGCCGAAGTGGTGGGATGTCTGGACTACACGTTCAGCGATTTTAAGATCCAGCCCCGTCTGGCCCGGGATGTGGCCGAATCGGGCACCACCCGGATCCAGCGCCTGCAGCAGGTTCTTTACAGCGATCTGCTGAAGGCGGGGGTGGATGCCGTTTCGGACACGTCGTACATGACGGGAGATACGGTGACCATCGAGGGGATCGTGACCATGCCCACGGGCTTAAGCTATGCCGGTGAGGGCATCAAGTTCATCTATGAGGATGAACATGGCGGTCCCTGGAGTGCCATCCTGTCGTTCGACGAGGACAGCACAGCGTTTCCGGTGCTCTTCGAAGGAGACGTGGTGAGCGCCACGGGGTTTGTCTCCGAGTACACCACAGGTCCTTCCAACATGACGGAGCTCTTCATCACGGAGCCGGTGGAAATCCTGGACACGGGTGTGGATCAACCGGAAGTGGAATACGTGATGACGGGAGACCTCCGGTGGCCCACGGAAGCCGAACCCTGGGGCAATGTCATGGTGAAAGTCAAGGACGTGACCGTGATCGAAGATAATCTCCCCTTTGGCGAGTGGTCGGTGGACGACGGATCGGGAAAGGTGAACGTGGACGACGACTCCGACAGCATCTCTGTCTGGCAGGACACCTACGGTCGTCCTCCGGTGGGGACCGGAATCGATTCCATCCGGGGATGGGTGTATCACCATTTCGGAGGGTACGCCGATTCCACCGCTTACAAGCTGGAGCCCCTGTACGCGTCGGACATCGTCATCGGTGCCGGTCCGCCCTCCATCCGGGATGTGGAAAGAGTTCCATGTGTGCCACTTCCCAGTGAGGATGTGACCATCAGCTGCGAGGTGAGCGACAATTCCGCCGTGGCCAGTGTGGTCATCATGTACTCGGTGAACGGCGGGGATTACCAGACGGCGTCCATGACCAATACGGGCGGGACGACCTGGTCGGGCACCATTCCGGCTACTTCAGCCGAAGACGCCCGGGTGGATTACTACGTGAAGGCCACCGATGACGGCGTGGACCCCGGGGGGGCTCAGAGTACTACCTATCCCGGCGACACGGCAGAAAACCAGTTCGGCTATGTCACCAAAACGGGAGACCTGGACATCGCAGACATCCAGTACACGCCGTGGCCAGCCGGGGATTCCCCCTTTGACGGGTGCGAAGTCACGGTTACCGGAGTAGTCACCGGGGACACAGCCCAGTACTACAGTTCCTACGGTGCCTATGCCCTTCAGAGCGAAACCGGTCCATGGAACGGTGTGGTCTTTGAATGGGACGGGGATCCTCTCTCGAGAGGGGACATGGTGACCATCACCGGGATGGTGGAAGAGTACGATGAGGCGTGGCACTTCAAGTACGACAACAACACCAAGATCATCGATGTGGACACGGTTGATGTTCTCAGTTCGGGCAATGAGATGTTGCCTCAGCTGGTGACCACGGCCGACCTGGCCGGCGATGCCGACGAGGTGGAATCCTACGAAGGGACTCTGGTGACACTTGAAGACCCCGTCGTGGTATCCCTGAACCAGTATGACTGGAGCGTGATGGATGCCTCAGGCGTCTCGTGCCTGATCGATGACGACATGGCCACCGACGAAGCCGATGCCTTTCTCGGCACCCTTGAAGAGGGTCAAAGGCTCGAGTACGTAACCGGGATTTTCAATTTCAGCTTCGGCACCTACAAGATTCAGGTGAGAGACCTGGACGACATAGGTGCGGTGACCGCTGTGGAGGACTTTACCCCGCAGCCTTTCGCCTTCAAGCTGTATCCGAACTTCCCCAATCCTTTCAACCCCGAGACTCGCATCCGGTTTGAAATCCCCAGCCGGGAGAGTGTGAAACTCATCATCTATGATGTGAGGGGTTACCGGGTAAGGACGCTGGTCAGCGACGTCTTCGGAGCCGGACATCACGTTGTGAATTGGGATGGCCGGAACGACGACGGCAACCTGGTGAGTTCCGGTGTCTACATCTACCGGATCAAGGCCGGCGAATTCCTGTCTCACAGGAAAATGACCCTCATCAGATAGGCAGAAGAAACAGGGGGGCCTTCGGGCCCCCCTTCTTCTTGCTCTTGCGTGCGGTACGTGTGAGACGTCTTAGCGTTATCTATCTGGCGATCCTGTCGGCGTGCTCCCTTTGGGACTACGAGGACCCATCCTCACCCCTGGAAAACAGTGTCCCAGAGACGTTTCTCACCCTGGCCGCGGCCGATACGCTTTATGCCGCCATAGATTCCGTGATCGTCACCACCGATCCTCAAACTGGTGAAGAAATCCGGGATACGGTGTGGACCTATGCCATCGGAGAAGAGCCCGGCCCCGGCCTGGTGTGGGATACGCTGACTTCGGCCTTTACCACCATCACCACCAGCCGCCAGGAACTGCACTGGTGGGGGGAGGACCCGGACGGTCATGTTGTGGGATACCGCTACCGGTGGAACGTGGACACATCCTGGACCTTCACCACTCAGGAATCGGCCGTGTTCTTCCTTCCGGTCACCCGGGAAATGGACGTATTTACTTTCCAGGTGGCGGCGGTGGATAATGACAGTCTCACCGACCCCACCCCTGCCCGGGTGGTCCTGCCCATCCGGAACTCGGAGCCCACCATCAGTTTCCGGTACAGGAGCAATCCACTGGTGGAAAACCCGATGGATACGTCCTTCACCTTTCCCACCCGCACCTTTGTGTGGGACGTGGAGGATCAGGACGGCATTGAAACGGTGACGGACATTTTCTATGCCCTGGATGACACCTGCGACACCTGCTGGACGGGTCTTGATGCCGCATCCTTCTCGAGCATAACTCTCACCGGCATACTCCCCGGGATCCATACTTTCTACCTGAAAGCCCGGGATATTGCCGGCGCTGAGAGCGAGATCATCCATTTTCCCGATGTGGAGGATCTCGACACGCCCAACACCTGGGCCGTTATGCCCGTGGTGGGTGACATTCTTCTCGTGGACGATTTCCCCCAGGATACGCGAAACGGGGCCCGGAGATGGTACGGTGGAATCCTCGATTCCCTGGTGGGACCCGATGGTTATTCCGTGTGGGAGATCGGTGAGGAACTCCCATTTTCTTCTGCGGATGTGAGCGCCAATCTGAACTACTTTGATCACGTCATCTGGTATACCGCCTATACCGGCGTGGAAACCTACGACGATGCCGGGTCCAGCATTCTTCAGTTCATGGCCGGCGGCGGGAACATCTTTCTGAATACGGCCCAGCTCAAAGACACCTCCTTTGTGTGGTTTCCCATGGACTCCACCTTTGTCCTGAACCGGTCCGGCCGCCTTTTCTCCGGGCGGGTCTTGGTTTCCCAGGTGGATTCCACCCTGAACCTGGAAATCTCGAAGCTCATCGCCATCCGGGTGCAGGGATTCGAAACAGACACCACCACCGCACCCCACTTTGTCAGCCTCTATCGTATGCAGGAGCCGGAGAGCGGGGACGAGTGGAAAGGAACCCCCAACGTCTGCGGGAGGTATCAGTTCGAACTGGAGCCGGGGCGGCTTTCGGGCAAAGCCGTTCTGATGAGTATCCCGTTTCACAACGGTTCGGAACCCCTCCTGGAGGGGAGGGGTTCGGGCAGTAAGTTTGTGGCCTATCTTCTCAGGGAGGAGTTCGGACTGTGAAGTCGGGTGTGTTCCTGGTGCTTGTCATTCCGTTGGCACTCCTGGCCCAGAACACGGGAACCATTGAAGGGACTGTAGTGGACGGGAACACGGGAGACCCCCTTCCCGGCGCAAACGTCGTCGTGAAAGGAACCTATTACGGAGCCGCCACCGCAGGGGATGGACATTTTGTCATCACTGGAGTTTCTGCCGGCAACTACGACCTGAAAGTTTCCATGATGGGCTACAAGATCGTGCTGCGGACGGGTGTGTCGGTGGAAACAGGGGAGAGGACACACTTAGAGTTTGAGATGGAACAGACCGTCCTCGCCATGGGCGAAGAGGTGGTGGTGGTAGGCAAGGCACCCCTTTTTGATGTGGACGAGACGGCATCCGTGACACGGGTTTCCAGGGATGACATTGCCAATAAGATTGTCTACAGTGTGGACGACATTCTTGCCGAGCAGGTGGGTGTAAGGAAGGTGGACAACGAAATCCATATCCGGGGAGGGCGGGTCGATGAGAGTCTCTATCTCGTGGATGGTCTTTCCATCAAGGATCCCCTTTCCGGCATGTCGGGAAACCTCTTCGTGAACGCCGAGTCCATCGAAGATCTGGAAATCATTACCGGGGGATACGACGCCGAATACGGTCAGGCCATGTCGGGCATCATCAACATCAGACTCAAAGAGGGAACGGATAGATTCGAAGGGAGCATGAAATACGCCAGCGACAACCTGGGACTTTCGAGCCCGTACTGGCCCAGCTATAACACAGACCAGTTTGAGTTCAATCTAGGAGGTCCCGCTCCCCTTCTCGAACTGTTCGCCCGGAATGTGGGTCTTGATTTGCCTGGAAGACTGTCTTTTTTCGCCAATGGGTACGGAAAGATTACCGACACCTATTTGCCCGGGGCGGCAAAGCTGTATCCGCACCGGAACTGGGTGTCTCCCCTGGGGATGTCCGAAGAAACAGCGGACCGGATCATGGAACTTCTTGCCCCCAGGGAGAACAACGACTGGCATGCCCTCTACAAGCTGTCGTGGCAACTGACTGAAAAGAAAAAGGCGGCCCTTTCTTACGACGTATCCCTGAATATCAATCAGGGCTTCTTCATGCCCAGAGCTTTTTCGTCCACCTATTTCCCCTACCGGTACGCTCGAATCCTGGACAATTACAACACCATTACCCGGGAATCCAGGCTGCTGAAAATGAACTGGACCCATACCCTGAGTCCGCGGACTTTCTATGAACTGACCCTGGGAAGGTTTCTCACCCTGGAACACAGTGCCGTGCAGGATCTTCACTGGAGCGAGTACCGGGAACGTCTCGACGTTGAGCCCACCAACTACGTTCTCAAGGACAGGGAGGGTAACGTCCGGATCACCTACGGGGATGAATTCTACGATACGGGCTTTTCCACGGAATGGTACGATCTTTCCAGCGACAACTACAGGCTCGATTTTGACTGGACGCATCAGACGGCCCATCGCCACAAGGTCAAGTGGGGGGTTGAAGGAACCTTCTCTGAAATCCAGGTGGTGGATATTGACGAACCGTGGGCGGGTACCACTGGACTGGGCGTTAACTATGACGCCTATCGAACCCGGACCCTGTTCGGGGCCTTCTATGTCCAGGACAGAATTGTGTTTGAAGGGATGACTGCCAATCTAGGGCTGAGGTACGATTTCTGGTTCCCGGGTAAGTACGTGGAGCAGGCGGTGAACGATCCCGAGACCGTTATCATCACCGAAGAGGCCAGGCAGCGGTTTTACGATGAAACCTTCGGGTTTCTGGGCTACCGCGGAAAGGGGCGATTGAGTCCCCGGGTGGGTATCTCCCATCCCGTGACGGACAACGACGTTCTCTACTTCTACTACGGTCATTTCTCCCAGCTGCCCACGTTTCAGTATGTGTACGCGAAACTGTCCTCCACGTCGCAGTCCACCTACCAGGTGTTCGGCAATCCCAATCTCGATCCCAAGACCACGGTCCAGTATGAGCTGGGGATCAAACATCGCTTCAACGAGGATCAGGTGCTGGAGATGAAGGCATACTGGAAGGACATGTTCGATTACGAAACCTCCCAGTCCATTACCCCTTCCAATCCCAAGTATTCACACCTGAGATTCCTGATGTACTTCAATGCCGACTACGCCAGGGCCCGGGGAGTGGAGATCATCCTGAGAAGCCGGCTCTGGTCCTACTTCTATGCGGATGCCAACTTCAACTATTCCATTGCCACGGGAAAGAGCTCAACCCCTTTTGATAACCTCCTGGTTCAGGCCGGTCAGCTCCGGGAAAAGCCGCTGGATGAAGTTTTCTTGAGCTGGGACAAGCCGGTTCAGTTCTTTGTGAATTTTTCGTACAACTATCCATCGGGTTGGGGAGCGTCCGTGCGTCTGGAGTACGAAACCGGGCGCCGTTACACCCGTTCAATCGCCGGCACCCGGGATTATCCTGACGGCATCATAGAGGTGGCTGGAGCCCAGTATTATATCGGGACGATTGAAGACGACAAGCCGTACTTCTATATCAGCGAGAAACCGCTGACCAATGTGGATCTGAAGCTCCACAGGGACGTGAAGGTGGGCGGCGTTCGTTACCGGATGTTTTTGGAGGTGGAAAACGTCTTCGATGAAAAAATACCCCGGCGCATCAACCCCTTCACCGGGAGAGGCTACGACCCCGGGGAGATCATTCCCTACGGCTTGCTCGATGATCCCAGTCCCAACTTCGATCCCTCCCGGTTCCGCATGCCCCGGAGGGCCCAGGTTGGCGTTCAGGTGACATTCTGATGAGCCAGGGCACCAGGCGACTCCTGGTCTTCGCGTTCCTTTTCTCTCTCACTCCGGCGTGGACCCAGCAGAACTTCTTTCCCATCCTTGGGGGTCAGCGGGTGGGCACCTCGGTGTTCACCTTTCTGAAAATTGGGGTGGGAAGCAGGGCTGCCGGCATGGGGGGAGCGGTGGTGGCGTTGAACCAGGATGCATCGGCTCTGTACTACAACCCCGCCGCCATCGCTCAACTTCCCGGGACCCAGCTCCTGGTGACCCGGATACAGTGGCCAGCGGACGTCTTCTACGATTTTGCCGGTGTTTCCCACCATCTCAGCGGCCGGCATTATCTTGGGTTCAGCGCGGGTATCCTCCACACGGCCCCCATGATGGAAACCACGGAGCTGATGCCCCACGGGACGGGAAGCTATTTTGTGTTTCAGGACAGGTTTGCCGCCTTCACCTACGGAGTCCGCATGTCCGATCGATTCAGTTTCGGGATCACGGTGAAACAGGTGAGCGAAACCCTGGCGGGCAATGTAATGGAGTCGTGGCTGATGGATCTGGGAACGTTCTACTGGACCGGATTCAAGTCCCTTCGGTTTTCCGCCTCTCTGTCTCATTTCGGAGACCAGGCCGCACCCGCAGGAACCTACCGCCGGCGGATTCTGGATACGGAAACGGGCCAGGAAGTGGAAATCGATTCCGAATTTGAGCTGTTCTCACCCCCTACGGTGTTCCGGGTGGGATCCGCCATCGATTTTTCCCGTGGCGAACGGCGGGAACTCACAGTATCGGTCCAGTTGAACCACCCCGTTGACGGGGCGGAAAACGTGGTGGTAGGCGGAGAGTACCTTATTTTCAACACCCTGGCTGTCCGGGGAGGGTATAAACTCGACCAGGAAGAGGAGAATCTCTCTGTGGGCGCGGGTATCCAGGTTCCCATGGGACCGGTGACATTCAGGGCAGACTACGCTTTCACAAATTTCGTCCATCTGTCCGATCCCATGCGGCTGAGCCTGGCCCTTGAATTCTGATGAAGGCTACAGACTTTCTGATCAAAAGATGGCTTCCCAGCGTGGGGATCGCGGCTCTGGCCGCCATCCTGTCATCGGGTTGCGTGGAGAAGATGCCCTTGCCCGCCAGGATCAACGTTCCGGTGGAATTCTCCGCCGGCGATACCTCCTATCTTATGATGAACCCCATCTGGGACGAGACCTACGGCCTGGTGGCTCCCCTGGAGGTCTCCGTGGCTCCCGACGGTCACATCTTTGTCGCCGATTCAGGGGCGAACGCCATCCTGGTGTTGAAACAGGACGGTACGGTGCTGGAATCCTTCGGTGGACTGAGGGATCTTGAGGATGGTGAGGGGGAACCCTTGAGTCCCATTGATGTGGATATCGATGGGAAAATGAACATCTTCTTTGTAGACGGATCCCGCCGAGTCTACCGTTGGAATCAGGTCTGGAATCAGGTGGGGGTAGATTCCATAGCTTCCAGCGCAACTTTTGTTCACGGCACCACCGGTGTCACGGTGACCTTGCTGGCGGGATCCGGCGATTGGGTGGAAACGGCCAACGATGACGACTGGGCGCTGGAAGACGTCGACTGGGTCAAAGACGCGTCAGCGGTGGATTCCCTTCTGGCTCCTCATCTGTTTTTTGATGCCGGATCGGCGGAAAACGATGCCCGGGACCTTTACTACGCCGGCACCCTGTCCCGGTTTTCCGGGATTTCTTCCTCCCTGGGAGAGGACTACGTCTACCTCACCGATGCCTATCACAACAGGATCATCCGGGTCGATTTTGAGCGGTCCCAACTGGTGAAACTCTCCATCGGACAGGAGGTGTGGATTCACCGGGGAATCTTTGGCCACACGGTTTCCGGCTTCGGCACCGGAGCGGGAACGGTGAACAAGCCTGTGGCCGTGGACGTGGATTTCGCGGGGAACCTGTATTATGCCCAGCGAGGCGACTATTTCTCCATTCACAAGGTTTCGCCCACAACCGCCGGAGGCTATACGTCTTATTCCTCGGTGTTTCAGCAGGGGGAAAACGATATCATGGATCTGTGGCGCTTTTCTCTTCCCTCGGATGTGGCGGCGGATGAAAAACAGTCCATCTACGTGGCCAACACCGGCGCCCAGGAAATTCAGGTGTTCAATTCCGACGGGAGTTTCTTCAACAAGGCGGGCGTCACGGGAATCACCGTGGATACCACTCTGGAGATTGTTGACGGCCAGGATACGGTGTTGGTGGACACTTTCTTGACGGTGGAAAAGAAGGGAATCCTGGAATCACCCCGGGCCGTCGCCGTGGACAGCCGGGGCATCGTTTACGTCTGTGACACCCCCAGATCCCGAATCGTCCGGTACCGTCTGTCCAACGCCCTCGATGAGAACATCACCCCCGACAATTAGATAACCATGGAGGAACAGAGGTTTTTTCCATAGTTCTTTCTCTCTGGATTCTCTGTGGTTTTTTGCCGGTGGTATTATTTGATCAGGGCGAGTTTCCGGGTCTGGCGGAACGATCCGGCCTCAAGACGGCATAGGTAAATGCCGCTGGGGAGGTGACTGGCCTTCCAGACCCTCTCGTGCTTTCCCTCCTCCATCCGATTGTTGGCCAGTATTCTCACCTCGCGTCCGGCAAGATCCAGAACGACGAGTGACACATGTGTGGTGTAGGGGAGAGTGAACGAGAGGGTGGTGGCGGCATTGAACGGATTGGGCGAATTCTGGAATAGATGGAAGTCCCGGG
>JBHIAI010000154.1:0-3218 GCA_046861655.1 Fidelibacterota bacterium
CACCGCTCCAGTCCTCATGCATCTTCAGGAAGCCCAAAACACCCACGAATAATGGGACGCAGGAACCGGGAAAACCTAATAGGGGATCAAACCATCCAGCTCCTTCTCATCGAGAATGATGCGGGGGACGTGCGTCTTCTGAAGGAGTTGCTTTCCGAGATGGAGTTCCCCCGGTTCAACGTAACTACGGCGGATACATTGGCCCGGGGGCTAGCCATACTCAAACAGAATGACATGGACATAATCCTGTCCGATCTGTCTCTCCCGGATAGCACTGGACTGGAGACATTCGACCGGCTGCAAAAAGAGGCGTCCCACGTTCCCATCGTGGTGATGATCGGTCTGAACAATGAACCTTTAGGGCTTCAGGCTGTCAAGAGGGGGGCGCAGGATAGTCTGTTGAAGGGGGAATTGAACGCTGATCTCATCGGTCGCGCCATGCGCTATGCTATTGAGCGCCACAGGGCTGAAGAAGCCCTGAAGGAGTCGGAGGAATTCCCCGCCAACATCATAGACAGTTCCCTCGACATGATTATTGCCGTGGACAACCGGCGCAGGATTACCGAATTCAACAAGGCAGCCCAGGAAACCTTTGGGTATGAACGGGAAGAGGTTCTCGGAAAGCATGTGAATATTCTGTACGCCCGCCCGGACGAAGGGCTGAAGGTGCACAAAACTGCCGTGCAAATGGGTCGTGATGTGGAGGTCGTTCACAACCGCCGAAAGAATGGAGAGGTATTTCCCTGTCTTCTTTCCGCTTCCCTGCTGTTCAATTCCCGGGGGGAGCGTGTGGGAGTTATGGGTGTTTCCCGTGATATTACAGAGCAAAAAAAGGCCGAAGAGGCTCTCCGACTAGCGAAGGAACGAGCGGAAGCAAGTGATCGTTTGAAGAACGTTTTCCTGAGTACTATTTCCCACGAATTGCGAACCCCTTTGAACGTGATCGTGGGGTATGCGGGTCTTTTGGTGGACGAATTGGGCGACTCCGTTTCGACTGAGGTCAAAGAAATGGCGGAAACCATTCGAGACAGCAGCGGTACCTTGAAACGTTTGATTGATGACATTCTGGACGTGTCTCTTATCGAGGCCCAGCGGCTCGTTCTCCACAGTGAATCGCTACCGGCGGACGATCTCGCAATGCGGTGTGTGAACGAGATCCTTGTGGAGGCTGAAAGGAAAGGGCTGGAAGTGGTGACGGATCTGGCGGCTCCCAGGGCGCGTCTCCTTGTGGACAAAGTCCGCTTCCGTCAGGCTTTCGGGAATATTCTTCAGAATGCCGTCAAGTACACCCGGCAGGGGAACATTGCGGTCCGGTCACGGATTGAGAACGGGGAATATGTGGTTACGGTGACGGATACGGGAATCGGCATCAAGGAAACCTTTATGCCACACCTGTTCTCCATTTTCCGCCAGGAGGACGAGGGATACGGCCGCGAATTTGAAGGGGTGGGGTTGGGGCTTGCCATCAGCCAGCGCCTGGTTTCGGCTATGGGCGGCCGCATCGAGGTGAAAAGCGCCAAGGGGAAAGGAACAACGTTCACGCTCACGTTTCCGGTGGAATCGAGAAAGCAAAGGGGGGAAAGAGAGAAGGAGGCCGTCGCGACTCGTGAGGCTCAGGGTCCAAAAAAGAAGAAAGGGCAAAAGGGAAAGATCTTGATCCTGGAGGACAACCCACCCAATCTGAAATACATGGAATTCCTCCTCAAACGTCTAGGGTTGGACTTTATGTCTGCCACCACCGCGGAAGAGGCTCTGTCTAAGCTCAAGGACCAGTCTGTCAGCTTGATGCTCATCGATGTCAGCCTGGCCGAAGGTATGTCTGGCATTGATTTTCTTCACACCGTCAACAAGGAAGAGAAACACCAGAATGTTCCCAAAGTGGCCGTGACCGCTCATGCTATGAAGGGACAAAAAGAAGAATATCTCAGGGAAGGGTTTGACGACTATCTGGCTAAGCCGTTCACACTGGATGAACTAAAACAGATACTTTCGAAACATGGTTAGCTTTACCCGCTATGGGATAATGTTCTCTCCTTTTCGTTCAAAACCGACTCCAGTTTTTCCACCAGCGCCCCGGTCTTGGACTCATCCTGGTCTTTGGCCGCCTGTTCCATTTCCTTGCCCAGTTCGCTGATATCGTGGAATCCATACACGCCGCCGCTACCCTTGATATTGTGGCCAAACCTTTCTATCCCGGAGTAATCCCTGTTCGCCCAGTCTTCTTTGAGGGTTGAGAGTGATTCTCTCAGGTAATTGAGATAGTAGACAATCAATTCCCGGTATTCTGGATCGTCCCTGTAGTCTGAAACCATCCCCGTCTCCTTTCAGGCTACGAACTCAGGAAATGGATTACTTTCCCATCGACCGCGGTCCCCGACGGAAGATACGAACGAAAGGGACACTTTGTGAACATCTTGTTGAAAGTGGAGAATCCCGACATTCGCACGTACTCTTTTCTCTGACGCCGGATTTGCCCGCTGTACCATGGACGTTCGGGCCTCCAGAATAGTGTTCCATGGAACATGAGAAGAAAAAGGGTTACCATGAAGCCATCGCGGCCCTGGCCAATGCCCTGGAGTTGTCGTCCAAACTCTTTCATAAGGGGGACAAAGAGGCCGAGGCTTCCATCCGCCGGGAGGCTGAATCCCTGAAAGCGTCCGGAGAGGCATACGGCGACCCCGAGATTGCCGGGATGGGCACTGAGCTTATGGAAGCAGAGAGGAAGGAGCTTCCTCTCGTCATTGAATCAGTTATCCAGTCTCTACGTGAGCGAGTCCAGACGGTCAGCGAAGAAGAGAAGGCGGATATCCTGATCGTGGATGATGATCGCACCATCACTCACATACTGCGACATAAGTTGTCTTCGGAAAACCGAAGACTCCATTTTGCGGCAACGGCGGCGGACGCAAAAGCCATCCTGGACAAGACGGAGGTTTCCTTGATCCTTCTGGACCTCTTCCTCCCCGACGCGGATGGCCGATCGGTGCTGGTCCAGCTCCGCGAGATCCCGAATACGGCAACGATTCCCATCATCGTTCTGTCCGGCCATTCCGAGGGTGCCACGAAAACGGAATGCTTTGCTCTCGGGGCAACCGACTTCTTCGAAAAACCTTTTGATCCCGATACTCTTGCGGCGGCCGTGGCATCCGGTCTTCATCGTGCGCAGGAATTATCCAGGGACGTTAGGCAGGATTCTTTGACTCAAATACCCAACCGTG
>JBHIAI010000155.1:0-3183 GCA_046861655.1 Fidelibacterota bacterium
AACCTGTTCGAAGACAACCAGATGCTGACACTTTTGGGATCCATGTTCCTGTTGATTGCGGGTATTGGCTACGCCCTGGTGTCCCTGGATTTTTCCGAATACCTCATCCCCACCACAGTGCTGGCCATGGTAATCACAATCCTGTTCGATGCCCGTATAGCCGTGATGGCGGCCGTCACCCTCGCCATCTTTCTGGCCTTTGTCATCGGAGGAAAACTGGATTACGCCATCATCTCCCTTTTCACCAGCGTGGCTGCCATCTATGCCGTGAGACAGTTGAGAAAACGGGCTCAGCTGTTTTCCGCCATTGTCTATATTCTCGTCAGCGGGTTTATCGCCATCACCGCCCTGGGCATCCTAAAACGCTCCGAATGGGCGGATCTCAGGAGCGAATTCCTGTTTCTGGCTATCGGCGGGATGCTGGCGCCCTTTTTGACTTACGGCCTGAGCGCGTTGTTTGAGATGATTTTTGATGTGACCTCCGATCTCACCCTCCTTGAGCTGTCCGATTTCAACCACCCCCTGCTGAAGCGGCTTTCCAGGGAAGCCAACGGGACCTTCAACCATTGCGTGGTCGTGGGCAACCTGGCCGAATCGTGCGCTGTGGCCCTGGGCGCCAACCCCCTGCTCACCCGGGTGGGGGCCTACTATCACGACATCGGAAAACTCGCCCGTCCGGAATACTTCATCGAAAACCAGTTCCGGGGTCAAAACCGGCACGACAATCTGTCTCCGACGCTGTCGGCCCGCATCGTTGCCAGCCACGTCAAGGACGGGATTAAGCTGGCAAGGGAATACCGGCTTCCCTCCGTGGTCACCGACTTCGTGCCCATGCATCACGGGACCTCAAGAATCGAATACTTCTACCAGAAAGCCATCGAACAAGCCGATGGGGATGGGTCCGGAATCAACGAAAACGACTTCCGGTATCCAGGTCCCAAGCCCAATACCAGGGAAACGGGCATTCTCATGATCTGCGAGGCTGTGGAAGCCGCCGTACGGTCTATCCAGGACCCCGACCTGCACAGAATCGAAGTCATGGTGAATCGAGTCATTGAAAAGCAGCTGAAAGAAGGGCAGCTCGACGAGTGTCCCCTCACCATGGCAGACTTGACCAGAATGAAAGGCGACATTCGAGGAGGGGATGGACTACTTCCCGTCCTAAGAGGCATCTACCACCTCCGGATCGAATACCCCGGACAGAAACGGCCCCCCTCTTCCCAGAATGATTTCCTGTGATCACCGTCCGATCAGAGGTTGTGGACGAAGTTGTTCATATCCGGCCAGCCACAGTGAGGCAGTATGTCGAACTTGTCCTGTCCCGGCACGAGGTTCAGGATGCCACCGTGACGGTCATTTTTGCTACCGATGAGATGGTGCGACGTCTGAAGGCAACATACCTTCACCAGGATGCCTACACCGACGTCCTGGCTTTTCGACTGGATGAAAACGGGGATCCAAACACCCCGGGGCAATCCCTTCCTCTGGAAGGGGAAATATACATCAGCCCCCGGACCGCTGAAGAAAACGCTCAGGACTGGGGGGTCGCCCTGGACAATGAACTGAGCCGTCTTATTTTCCACGGATGTCTCCATCTCCTCGGATACCACGACGACACAGCCGCCTCCCGGTCCAGAATGCAGGCTATGGAAGACAGCTTTCTGGACGAAGTCTCGCCGGAAGACCTTCTGGAACCGTGATCCTTCTAGACGTCGCCATTTTCATTATCCTTCTGGCAGCCTCTGCCTTCTTTTCCGGATCCGAGGCCGCGTTCTTTTCCCTCAAGGTTCCCGCCCTCCACAAATCCGATGAAAATGAACGCATCCTGAAGCTTCTGGAAAGGCCCCGAAGATTGCTCATCACCCTCCTCACCGGAAACACCATCATCAATACCACCATGGCCTTTCTGGCCGCCCTGATTACCGCTGATATCGCTCACAGGTCGGGCGCCAACCTGGCCGTTCTGGTTGGAGTGGAGACTGTGGTGGTCACCCTGGTAATCCTTCTTGTGAGCGAAATCACCCCCAAGATCCTGGCCCTCAGGCATTCAGAAGAGTATGCCCGGCGCGCTTCTATGTCCATAAAGATCTTCAGTTTCGTTCTCTACCCGGTGGCGGCCCTTCTTTACAATATCACCCATTTTTTCACCCGGTGGATCCCGTGGAAAAAGGAGGGATTGTTCGACTCGCCGGCAGAACTTCAGGCTCTGGCAGATCTCGGGGCTGACCGGGGAATGCTGAAGGATCAGGAAAGACAGATGATCAAATCGGTCTTCGACTACGGGGAAACCGCGGTGAGGGAAATCATGGTACCCCGAATCGATGTGGTGGGTATGGACATCACCACCCCTGTTGACAGGGCCGTCGAAATCGTGCGGACCTCCCCCTTCTCAAAATTCCCCGTCTATGAAGGGGACATCGACTCTATCGAAGGAATCCTTTACGCCAAGGATCTGCTGCCGTATCTCAACGG
Organism: Fidelibacterota bacterium; assembly: GCA_046861655.1. Lineage (GTDB taxonomy): Bacteria > Fidelibacterota > Marinisomatia > Marinisomatales > S15-B10 > JBHIAI01. The sequence goes on from JBHIAI010000155.1 coordinate 2,473, forward strand.
ATCCGACGGCAAGTCCGAGATCCTGTCCTTGTGCCGGAAACCCCTGTTCGTTCCCGAATCCAAACAGATCGATGACTTGTTGAGGGACTTTCAGAAAGGCAAGGAGACCATCGCCATCGTAGTGGACGAGTTTGGGGGCACATCAGGATTGGTGACCCTTGAAGATATCGTGGAAGAGGTGGTAGGGGAAATCCGGGACGAATTCGACCGGGAGGCACCCTTGGTGGTTCCCACCGGCAAGCACCGGTGGCTGGTGAACGCAAAGATTTCCATCAATGACCTCCAGGCCTCCATTCCCATCCATTTTCCGGAGGAACGGGAATACGATACCCTGGGAGGATTCCTTCTGGAACACTTTGGCGATATACCCGCCGCCGGAAACAATGTGGACATATCGGACTACCGGTTTGAGGTGGAGAACGTATCGGAAAACCGTATCATAAACGTCGTGATCACTAAGACGCTGAAGGCATCATGAGACCAGGAAAACTGTTTGACGAACTTGTCTCCGTCGTTAAACGGCTCCGCGGGGACGACGGGTGTCCCTGGGATAAGAAGCAGACTCACGGCTCGCTGCTTCCTTATTTCCTGGAGGAGGCCTACGAAGTCATCGAAACGGTGGACGAGGAGGACTGGGACACTCTGGCTGAGGAGTTAGGGGATATCCTGCTTCACGTGGTCTTCCAGACTCGAATCGCGGAGGAAAACGGT
>JBHIAI010000156.1:0-3156 GCA_046861655.1 Fidelibacterota bacterium
GTGGATGTTCACACCTATGATGAAATCGAGGATTTGGCCCAACAGTTTAACGTCATGGCTCAATCCCTGGAGCAGCGGGAAGAACAGATTGCCCGGTATCACGACGAGTTGGAACAAAAGGTCAGGCTTCGAACAAGGCAGCTCGCGAATGAGAAAGACAAGTTGCAGTCCATGCAGGATTTACTGGTCCGGTCTGAGAGATTGGCGGCGACCGGGGAGATCGCCGCCGTCATTGCCCATGAAATGCGCAACTCTGTCACGTCCATTCGAATGATTCTACAGCTCCTGTCGGAAAACAGGAATCTAGTTGACACGGACCGGGATTCCCTTGACGTGGCCCTGGATTCTCTTGGGCGCATGGAGCGGGTGGTAAGAGACCTTCTTGACCTGGGACGGCCCACCCGCCTTGACAGGCGCCCCGAAGATGTAAACCATATCCTGCACAGCAGCATAGAATTCGCCAAGCATCAGATGGGTTTGGAAGAAACCACACTGGAAGTCGACCTGGATCCGGAGCTTCCTCCCCTCATGCTGGACCGGGACCGTATCAAGGAAGCCATCGTGAATCTCATCCTGAATGCGTCCCAGGCGACGGAGGGGGGTGGGACCATCAGCGTCAGGTCCCACCGGATTGTTCTGGACAGGGAACTCCGGGATCTTGGAGAAGTAGGAGACGGTTCGGATGAGGCCCCTGGAATCGGTGTCCAAGAGATTGTCCTCTCAAAAGGGTCCAGCGTTGCGCAGATAGACGTCGTGGATACAGGCCGGGGAATTCCCCCTGAGCATCTCGGGAGAGTTTTCGATCCCTTTTTCACCACAAAGATTAACGGCACAGGACTGGGTCTCTCTTTTGTCAAGCGGGTGGTGAACCAGCACGGTGGCATCGTCACAGCATCCAGCCACGTGAATAAGGGCAGCCGGTTCAGTCTCTTCATTCCCCTGGGGGTTTAGACGCAGGGTCGAGAGGGTCGTGAAAGAATCGAGAAAGGTCAGGATCCTGGTGGCGGATGACGACAGGAACATACAATTCGCTTTTCGAAAGACATTCGAAAAGGACGGGTTTGAGGTCATCACGGCTGCCGACGGGGCAGAGGCTCTGGATAGAATCGAAGACCGTCATCCGGACCTTGTTTTCATGGATGTCACCATGCCCAAGTTGACGGGACTCGAAGCCCTTGAAAAGATCAACGAAAAAGGCATCACCATCCCTGTGGTGGTCATCACCGGTTACGGCACCATGCACACCGCCATCAAGGCGGTTCAGCTCGGCGCTTATGAATACATCACAAAACCGTTAGACGTGGACAGGATTCGGGTGATCGCCGATCGGGCCCTGGAAATGATGCGGCTTCGTCGGGACGTGGAGGATCTTCAGACCAGGCTCAGGGAGCCCTCGTCCGAATACGAAATGATCGGAAATCATCCCTCCATTCAGGAGGTGTTCAAGGTGATTGGATCCGTGACGGGGACGCCGAATACCACCAACGTACTGATCGTCGGGGAGAGTGGGAGCGGGAAGGAACTGGTGGCCCGGAACATCCATCAGATGGGACCCACCCACAGTCATCCTTTTGTGGCCATCAATTGCACCGTTCTTCCGGAGAGTTTGCTGGAAAGCGAGTTGTTCGGGTATGAAAAAGGAGCCTTCACCGGGGCATCCGAAAGAAAGCTGGGAAAATTCGAGGTGGCCGGACAGGGAACCCTTTTCCTTGACGAGGTGGGGGACATGCCGCCCAAATTACAGCAGAAACTGATGCGAGTACTCCAGCAGCGGGAATTCGAAAGACTGGGGGGTCACGAACTGATTCCAGTCCGGGCCCGTTTCGTGGCCGCCACAAACAAGAATCTTGAACAGGAAATCGAATCGGGTCACTTCCGGCAGGACTTGTACTTCCGCCTGAACGTCATTTCCATTCACGTTCCTCCACTACGGGAAAGAAGGGACGACATTCCACTTCTGGTTGACCATTTCGTGATCAAGCACAGTCACAGGATGAACAGGAGTATCAAGAAGGTTTCTCGCCCGGTCATGGACAGGTTGATGGCCTACGATTATCCCGGCAACGTGAGGGAACTCGAGAACATCATTGAGCACAGCGTAACCCTGGAAAAGGGAGATGTCCTTACGGTAGAGTCCCTGCCTCACACCATGGGCGAACTAAACCTGGCCGGCTCGGTGGAGGTGCCCCTACCCAGCACCCATCTGAAAGAAGCCCGCCGTGCGGTGTCTGACGCATTTGAGAAGAAGTTCATCAGGGAGAGACTGAAAGAGACCGGAGGAAACGTCAGTGCCGCGGCCCGAAGGGCCGGAATCCAGCGCCAGACCCTCCAGCGAATGATGAAAAAACACGGGATTCGATCCGAGGACTTCCGGGACTGAACCGCGGGTCCCGTGCCACCGTTTACGTTACACCTGCCGTCCCCCAGGTTGCGGTCCAGCAGGAATGCCCGCCCTTGAGTTCACCCTGTTAGGACCCAATAAACATATTAATATCAGGGGAATTGCCATCATGGCAACAGTCCATCGACTTTCTGGCATGGCTTTTGCAGGGAATCCCGGCAGCCTTCAGAAACGATGCCTAGAACCGATGCACCAAGAAACGAGGTAGGGATGAGACATTCAGTATCGTTCGAATCTATTGGATGGGTCTTCTTGACTTTCTTGATTTTGGTAAGTCCCCGGGGAGCGGAGGCCATTCCGTCTTTTGCCAGGAAATATGACACCAGCTGTCAGACCTGTCATGTGGCCTATCCCAAGCTCACCCCTTTCGGCGAAGCCTTCCGGCAAAACGGCTTTCAGTGGCCCGGCGACATTGAGAATGAGGAAGCCAATATCAAGGAGGAGCAGGTGGAGTTGGGGGCAGAGGCCTACAAGCGGGTCTTTCCCCACGCGGTGTGGCCCGGGGCTATTCCCGGGAAGGCGCCCATCTCATTCCGGGGCCGGTCGGGATTTACCTGGGAAAAACACGAGGAGGAAGCACGCACTGCTTTTGACCTTCCCACCCTGCAGGTGATGACGGGCGGAACACTCGGTGACAACGTGGGTTTCTTCGTGGGCGCTCACCTCTTTGAAGAGGGAAGCTTTGACCGGGCATCGGTAGATAGATTTTATCTCAAGCTCAACAACGTTCTCAGTGGAAGACTGCCGGATCATTC
>JBHIAI010000157.1:0-3135 GCA_046861655.1 Fidelibacterota bacterium
AGAGATCTTTTCGACCAGGTACGGGCTCTTTCCTCCCGTCTTCAGATTGCGACGGAGGAAGAACGAACCAGGATCGCCCATGAGATTCACGACGAACTGGGGCAGGCCTTGACGGCGATAAGGATCGGTGTATCCTTCTTGAAAAAGGAGCTGGGAGAGGTGAACGGTCCGTCCAATGACAGACTGGATTCGATCATGAGTCTTATTGATTCGGCTATCGAGACTGTGAAGAACGTCTCGACGGAATTGAGGCCGCCGCTGCTGGACGATGTGGGTCTTTCAGCTGCGGTTGAGTGGCAGGCCGTCGAATTTGAGAAGCGGACGGGAATCCAATGCGACCTTCGTTTGAACCCTGAGGAAATCATCGTCGATAAGAGGCGCTCTACAGCTGTTTTCCGGATCTTTCAGGAGGCACTGACGAACGTGGCTCGCCACGCCCGGGCCACGAAGGTCACCGCGGTTCTGCAGGAAAAGGGCAACACGCTTTTGCTCAAAGTAAAGGATAATGGTGTGGGTATCCGCCAGGAACAGATCGAGAGCCGAGCCTCCTTTGGTCTCCTGGGCATGCGACAACGGCTCTATCCATGGAGAGGCAATCTGTCCATTGAAGGGAAACCAGGAAAGGGGACACTCCTGGAGGCAACAGTGCCTGCGGAAAGCAAAGCTTAAGCGATGATCCAGGTGCTCGTGGCGGACGATCACAGGCTTGTGCGTCAGGGACTGATGGAGATTCTTTCTGAGTCGTCCGACATTGTGGTAACGGGTGAAGCCAGCAATGGCCGGGACGTCCTGACGAAGATCTCCAAGCACGATTATGATGCGGTTCTGCTCGATATTTCCATGCCTGGCAGGAGTGGACTGGACATCCTGAAGGATCTAAAATCGTTAAAGCCCGACCTCCCTGTTCTGATGCTGAGCATGCATCCGGAGGAGCATTACGCGATCCGGGCCTTGAAGGCCGGGGCTTCAGGGTATTTGACAAAGGATGTGGCGCCGGAAAAACTCATACAGGCTGTGCGCAAGGTCTCCACAGGTCGTAAGTATATCACTGCCTCTCTCGCGGAGAAACTGGCTTTTCAATTGTCCGAAGGTGTGGAGGGCAATCCCCACGACAGGTTGTCCGACCGGGAGTACGAGGTCATGTGCAGGATTGCTTCGGGAAAGACGGTTTCGGAGATTGCCAGGGACCTGTCTTTGAGTGTCAAGACTATCAGCACCTACCGAGCGAGGGCGTTGGACAAGATGGGCATGAAGACCAACGCCGAGCTCACTCACTATGCCATCAAGCGGGGCCTGATAGAGTGAGCTCTTGTTTGTACGTTTTCCACGTACGTCAGACATAGTCTGACTCTACCTGTCCCACTTCCCTACACGGTGTAGGACAACACGCCACAGGCAAATAACGTGGCGCTGACGGAATCATTCGTTCCCGTCCGATTTACGGGCGTGCCCATTCCCGCTATCTTAATGACGCGCACCGACTCCGGGTTTTGTCATGAGAATTCACCACACATTCGTTCACATTATTTGGTGTGCGTCCGCATCCCTCTTCCTCAATCTCACAACTCAGTCAAACTTCGCCCTCAGTAGCAAACAATCTGCCGTAGTCGTCAAGGTAACGGGAAGAGCGACGTTCTCGGCTTCCGGAGGCAAAAAAGAGGTCACGCTTACAGTGGGTCAGGTTCTTCACCACGCCGATTCCTTACGGACCGGTCCTGGCGCAACCGCGCTTATCATGTTTCTCGATGACAAGACAGCGTTAAAGATCAAGCCGGCCACCCGGTTCATCCTTGATTCTGTCCAACGACACACCACGCGAGTGATCCCAGGGGCAGAAAGTTTTATGATCCAGGCAGCCACATCCGTGGCTTCCGTCAAGGGTTAATCAGGCGAACACCCTTACCCGGAAGACCCACCCACCCTTCCGGGTCAACGTGTCGCCCCGCTCTGGCAAAGAATTCGCTTGAATATCGGATCATCAGGTCTGAAATTAAACTCGATGGTGGTGTGGAATGGCCCTTGTCTCATGTTCGTTTCCCATGCGATTTGACCTGAACAGAATCCTGAAGCTTCAGATCCGGGGCAAGCTTGCCATAGCCTTCGCGGGTCTGTCCATTCTCCCCGTTCTTGTGGTGGGGTTTCTGGGCATCTCTTCCAATGTGAGATCCATGCGTCAGGTGGCGTTTGAAACCCTGGACCGCGACCTCCTGTCCATCAAGGAAAGACTGGGATCATTCTTTCAGGGCATGGAAGACAACCTTCATTTTCTCACCAGCTCTTCTTCCTTTGATCGGGTTCTGGAAGCGTTGGAGGCCCGGGATGATGAGGAACGTGAGGCTGCCATTTCCGAGCTCATGCCGGAGTTGGAGGCCTTTGCGTCCTTGAGGAATGCGGTTTATCAAATCAAGTTCATTGACAGAGATGGGGATGAAGTATTCGGCCTTGAACGGCGGCAGGACGGATATGAACCCCTTTCTGGAGAGGAACTGAATCAAAAGGGAACCCAGTTCTATCTATACCTGGCGGAGCAAATTCCTCCCAACAGGGCCACCTTCATACCGGTTGAACTGCAACGGAGCGGAACTTCGGAGCTTTTGCCTGCGGTTAGCTCCATCTACCCGGTGTACCGTGGCGACTTGGCCGGTATCCTGGTCTGCCAGATTTATGCCGAGGCGTTTTTTGGGATGGCCGAGCAGGAGGCTCCCCACGGCCCACCGGGCACGGTCATGCTGGTGAACGCTGAGGGATACTATCTGTACCATTCGGAGAAAAAGAAAGACTGGAACCGCCTTCTGGCCTTCAAGGAAACGGCAAATCTGGGTGCCGATTATGGTGAAGGTCTGGCCAGCGCCATCCTGGCGTCCAATACCGACGGATTTCATGAGATTCGCCGTCAGATGGTGGCCCACAGCCCCCTGTTTGAAAGGCACAGCGGGATGGGCAACATCTACACCATTTTGAAGAGTGTTCCCAGGGAAGAGTTTTTCGCTCCGGTGCAGAGATTCAAGGGGGTATTCGTGGGGTTGCTGGCCGTGTTCTTGTTGGGATCACTCATCCTGTCCTACGCGGCCACCCGGCAGTTCACCCGTCCGGTGCAGAAGCTCCGTCAAGAGGCGGAAGTGATCGCCAGGGGAG
>JBHIAI010000006.1:0-44404 GCA_046861655.1 Fidelibacterota bacterium
TCTACGGTTGTCCCATGCCGGAGCATAGCCATGTCCGCCACACAGGGCCGGGAGAGTGCGAAGAGTGCGGGATGAAACTGGTTCCGGTGAAGCTTAAGAAAACGTAGTTGCCATCCCATGCTGGAGCCCCCGGTGTGACACCCTATTTGCTTCTGGGTATCGGCCTCGCACTAGTGTCCTGTTCAGGGCCGTCGCTGATTGTCGAGGATATAGCTTCGCCGGGCGGATCCGGGAGTCGCTATCCCAATCTGTGGGCCACCGGGGAGCAAACTCTCCTCACCAGCTGGCTCGAACCCGGCACCGGAGACACCTTTTCCCTGCGGATGGCAGAATGGGACGGGGATCGCTGGCAGCCTCCGCATACCGTAGCTTCCGGGGCCAACTTCTTTGTCAACTGGGCCGATTTTCCCTCCCTCTACCAGAGTCGCGGGGACACTCTGGCGGCCCACTGGCTGGTCCGGAGCGCTGGGGGGACCTATGAGTATGATACCCACGTTTCCATGTCCCCCGACAGGGGTGAGACCTGGTCCGTTCCCATGAAACCTCACCGGGATAACCGGCTTACGGAGCACGGCTTCGTTTCTTTTTTCCCCTTTCCCTCCGCGGATGCAGGCCTGGTATGGTTGGATGGCCGGAACATGGTCCTACCGGGGGGCCCTGAGAAGGAGGATTCCCTCAGGGGTTCCATGTTTCTGTACGCCGCTACCCTGGAGTATGGAGGAAAACTGGGACCTGAAGTGGTCCTGGACAACAGGGTTTGTGAGTGCTGTGCCACCAGTTCTGCCGCGGCAGGAAGTACGGTAGTGGTGGCCTACAGGGATCGTTCGAAGGACGAAGTCCGGGACATCCAGGTGGTCCGGTATGTTTCCGGTTCGTGGAGTGAGCCGGGGAAGGTCCATGAGGATCGTTGGACCCTACCCGGCTGCCCGGTGAACGGGCCGGCTGTGGCCATCCAGGACGGCCGGGTGGCCGTGGCCTGGTTTACCGCCCCCGATGGTGCGGGCCGGGTGAACGTGGCCTTTTCCCCGGATACGGGAAGAACCTTCCTGGATCCCATAAGACTGGATGACGGGAACCCCCTGGGACGAGTGGATTCCGAGTGGCTACCGGAAGGCGATCTTCTTGTCAGCTGGATTGAGCTGGTGGACGAAGCGGCTCTGGTGATGATCCGAAGAATTTCCCCTTCCGGGACCCGGGGTCCCACGATCCCGGTTGGGTCCATCCGTTCCGGCCGTGAAAGCGGCTTTCCTCGCATGGCCCGGCTGGGGAACACCGTGTACCTGGCATGGACCTCCCCAGACGTCGAATCCGGTCTGGTCATCAAGCGGATTGGCCCAGGCCGATCTGACGGATCTTCTTAACGGATAGACTTCCCTTTTTCGCATCTGCCCGGGCCGATTACGGAAGCCTGTGGCGGAACAGGACGTGACCGGTCCGTGAGCCGTGAAAGGTGGCGAAAGTGTTGAATGCAGAGCCTCACGGGAAGTGGCAGAGCCGTTTTTTTTCTTGACATTTAGGTCGGAACATGGGTACCATAATCGAGCAAGGTGAGGCGGATGATCTCGGGGCTGTTAGGGAATCCGGCAGGTTTTTCCCTCGAGAGTTCCAGATATCAGACCAAAGAGCGGGATTCCTTCGATCGATCTTTTCTCGGACATCTATTTCGACCACAGGATCGCAGCGGTTTTTGACATTCATGGGATGGCTTGCCAGGTCATCCATCGTTCATCGAGAACCAAGTAGGAGGGTACACTATGGCTGCTCTAAAGGACACCTTGGAAACGATCACCGGTTGGCTCAAGGACATCGTTAATTTCGGTTTGGCATTGGTGCTGGTATTTCTGGTGGTGGATATTCTGTTTGCTGGATATACCGGTATCGTTGGCAACCTCGCCAGCTTTGTCGACAGTTTCGTCCAGGAAGGTGTGGTCGGGTGGATCATCCTCATCGCTATCGTGGCGATCTACAGGTCCTAGTCAACTGAATAGAGAAGTTCGTGCCCCGAGCCCCGGGGCCCAACTTTCCCTTTTAACGGGACCAGGGAGTTATGCCCGGCAGGAGAGTAACAGAGACTGCCAGGATTCATAAATGAGGGAGAATTGACTTATGGCGTCAATAAGAGATACGGTCCAGAGTGCAACCGGCTGGCTCCGGGATATATTCGAATTCGGTATCGCCATCGTCCTTTTGTTCGTGGTGATCGATATCCTGTTTCCGGAAACCACCGGTGTGGTGGAAAACATCGGCGAGATTGTCAGTGCGTTCTCCACGGAAGGTTGGCCTGATTGCCCTACTGGTCTTCTTGTGGATTTATAAGCGTTAGACGGTAGCTTTAATGTAGGTCGTACGGTTCCTCTCCGATAGAAGAGATCGGGATTGTCAATCGGGAGCTGTCGAAAGATCCCAATCCGTCTCAGCCTGCCAGTCGGCGGGCTGAGCCAGGATTGGGGTTTTGTTATGGGGCTTATGCCGGGTGCCGGGGGCATCCCAATTGGCTTGATTTTCGGGGGTGCCCACTGTAATTTGACCGTCTCATAAGGGAGGTTGCATTCATGGACATTCTTTTTGCTCAAGGTAACGGACCGTCGGGAGGTGGCTTTCTTGGGCTACTCCCCTTTGTCCTGATCATCTTTGTCATCTACTTTCTCATGATCCGTCCCCAGATGAAGCAGCAGCGGGCGAAAAGGGAGATGCTGGGGAAGCTAAAGAAGGGGGACAGGGTCATCACCACGGGGGGCGTTTTCGGCACCATCGCGGGATTTAAGGACAAAGATTCCGTAGTGGTATTGAACGTGGACAAGAATGTGGCCTTGAAGGTAAGCAAATCGGCCATATCGGCCCTGGCCGAACCGGGCAAAGACACCGGGGGGGACTGATGGCGGTCCTGCCTGTGATCAAGTACGGCGATCCTATTCTCGGCAGGAAAACGCAGCCCCTGGATGATTTTTCGATCCCGAAGCTTCAGGACCTTGTACAGAACATGTTTGATACCATGTATGAAGAAGAGGGGATTGGATTGGCGGCCAATCAGGTCGGTGTGGATCTCAACCTTATGGTCATTGACATCACTCACGTTTCCCAATCTGGTGAGATGAGTCCGGAAGAGGGACAGCCTAACCCCAAGGAATTCGATCGGCCCCTCGTTTTCGCCAACGGTGAAATCTTGGAAGGGTGGGGAGGGAACGCCATGGAGGAGGGGTGTCTGTCTCTTCCGGGGATCCGGGTGGATGTGGAACGTTTCGAGGGTGTCCGTTTTGGTTTTCAAGAACTCTCGGGTGATCCGCCCAGGATCTCCTATGGAAAAAGGCGCGTGGAGAAATTCCAGGGACTTCTTGCCCGGGTTATCCAGCATGAAATGGACCATCTGAACGGGCTCGTCATCGTGGATCGCGTCAGTTCCCTTATGCGTCAGCAGTTCAGCCAGCAACTCAAGCAGATTGCTTCTCACTGAGATTCTCCGCTCCGGTTAGGGGCGAACTCCCGGCCCGATGCGTATCGTGTTTATGGGTAATCCCGCTTTCGCGGTTCCGAGCTTGTCTGTTTTCTTGTCTTCGGCGCACCAGATCGCGGCGGTGGTCACCAGTCCGGATAGGGAACGGGGAAGAGGTCGACATCCCGGGCCAACACCGGTGGCGTCGTTTGCCTCAGAGCATGGACTGGATCTGGTTCAGCCCCATGATCTGAATGATCCTTTCGTCGTATCTCGCCTCACCGGGATGGGGCCCGACCTTTTTGTTGTGGTGGCTTTCAAGATACTTCCTGAGGTCTGGCTCCGGATCCCGAAGGTGGGAAGCGTGAACTTGCATGGGTCTTTGCTGCCAGAGTACAGAGGGGCGGCACCCATCCACTGGGCCCTCATGAACGGGGATTCCGTCACAGGGCTCACCACGTTCATGCTGGCTCCCGCCGTGGATACCGGGGACACGCTCATGACCAAAAAGGTCGTAATCCTTCCGGACGATACTCTTGGATCGCTGTCTCGCAGGATGTCCCTATTGGGAGCCCGCCTGCTCAGAGAGACAGTAGACAGACTGGAATCGGGAACGGCGAAACCAGCTCCCCAGGACAGCACTGTGGCAACGAAGGCTCCAAAGATCAGGTCATCTCATCGAAGAATAGACTGGGAAAAACATGCCCGGGAGGTCCACAACCTCATCCGGGCCCTTTCGCCGGCTCCGGGCGCTTACACCGAATTCAGGGACGGAAGGCTGAAAATATTCAGGTCAAGAATGTCTACCCGGGGGGGTCATCCCGGCGAGATTATCTCAGTGAACAAGGAATGCATCGGTGTGGCCTGCGGCTGGGGTTCCGTAGAGTTGCTTGAGCTCCAGTTGGAGGGGAAACGTCGCATGAGTACGAGGGACTTTCTTGCCGGGACACCGCTGGAAGCGGGAGAGAAACTGGGGGAAGAAAGCCCCGTTAAGGGGACGGGGAACTGACAGGGGGATTCCGCGTATGGGAAACGGTTTCCCCGAGAACCCTGTCATGGGTAGACTACTAGCAGAACCGGCGTTCCCGGTTTCTGAGGGACACCCAGGGTGACCATGAGGTCTCTTATCAGGATCATCATCGTGGTTGTGGCTTTCGCTGGCCTGGGTATTCTTCTTCTTGACCGGCTTATCATGCCCGCCTATGTGGCGCATGACCAGGAGCGGTACTTGCCGGATGTGAGGGGACTCTCTTTTGAGGAGGCAAGAGACCGCCTGGCGCTGGAAGGATTCGATGCCCTGAAGGGTGACGTTAAGTTCACAGACAGTCAGCCTCCCGGGACGGTCATTGACCAGTATCCCAGGGTGGGACGCAGCGTCAAACCCGGCCGGAGAGTCCGGCTCACCGTGGCGGAACGGGAGAGAATGGTTGTGGTTCCAGACCTTGTGGGGAAGTCCATGAGGAGTGCCAGATTGGAGATCACCGAGTCAGGGCTCAGAATCGACTCACTTATCACTGAGTACGATGTGGAAGTTCCGAGGGATGTGATCAAGTGGCAGTATCCCCGGGCAGGGGATCACTTGAGAAGGGGAAGCGGCCTGACTCTTATCATAAGTCAGGGAAAACCGCCCGATTTCTATCAAGTTCCCCAGCTGTTCGGACTGAGTCTGGCCCAGGCGGAAACGCTGCTGGATGAAGCCCAGCTGGAAGTGGGCAGGATTACGTACCGTCAGAATGAAGATCTGGTACCGTACACCGTCCTGGACCAATCCGTGGAGGCCGGGACCATCGTGGATCATCCCATAGCCGTTAATTTAACGGTGAGCATCATCAACCTGGATGATGTCTACAAGAACCTAACCACCCCTAGATAACAGTGGCCAGCTACGTCAACGAAATCTACCGAAAGCTCATGCACATTTCTTCGGCTGCTATTCCCCTGGCCTACGTCTGGCTCCTGGATCGGGAGCAGCTCGTTTGGATTCTGGGCGTGGCCTCCATCGTCGTCTTCGTGGGCGAAGTGCTCAGGATGAAAATCCCCTTTTTTATGCTCCTTTACCGAAAGCTTTTCGGGATGTTCGTCAGGGACGAGGAAAACGATTCCTTCACGGCCCTCACCTTCAGTCTGATAGGGGCCCTCCTGACCGTTTTCCTGTTCGAGAAAATGGTGGCAGTCTACGCCCTCCTTGTCATGGCCCTGGCAGACTCTGTTGCAGCTCTGGTTGGCCTCAGGTGGGGGAGGACCCCCCTGTTTGACAAAACGGTACAGGGAACCGTCACCTTTCTGGTTATCGCCCTTATTCTGGCCTTCGCAACCCCTGGGATTCCCCGGATACCGGCAGCGGTGGCTGCTGCGGTTGCCACGGTGGTGGAGCTGTTTCCATCCCCTCTGAACGACAACTTGCTGGTTCCCCTGACCACGGCCGTTACCCTGACGTTGACCCATCTGGTGATATGAGTTTCCTGGTCCCCTCGATTCTCTGGGGCCTTTTCGCTGCCGTCCTACCTCTTATCATTCATCTGGTGAGTGTTCGACGCACCCAGAAAGTGGAGTTCAGCACCATCCGGTTCATCAAGTCTTTGGAGCACGATACCATTCGGAAGCTGAAGCTCAGACAGTGGATTCTTCTGGCGCTCAGGACTCTCGCGGTCATCCTCGTGGTTCTCGCGTTCGCCCGGCCGGTGAAGGTGGGCTATTTCCCTCCCTGGGCAGCGGGCCAGCAGACCAGCAAGCTGGTTTTTCTCGTGGATAATTCCGCGTCCATGTCTGCCCGGTTTCATGGGGAGAGCCTTCTGGGAAGGTCCAAGAAAACTCTCTTGAAGATTGTAAAGGGAGTGGAAGGAAAACTCAAGATTGACATCTACCAGACCACTCCCCTTCTGAAGCGGTACTCAACAGACTCCTCCGACCTCACCGATCTGGAGAGGAACCTTTCTCTCATCAGGGAGAGTCAGGGCCGGGATGAGCTGTGGAATGCCATTCCCATGGTGTTGAACGAAGCCGCCCAGGGCAGGGGCGTAGCTTTTCGACCGGCGAACTGGGAATTCTACGTGTTCAGCGATTTTCCTTCGCCCGTTCCCCATGACTGGAGTCCTGTGATCTCCGAGGGGCAGGGGGGTGTCCCAGAGTGGCGCTATTACCTGTTTCCACAGCCTGAGCTGGAGCATAATCTTTCGGTGGCGTCGACGAAAGTTTCTTCCCAGCTCCGGTTTCCGGACCAACTGGTCACAATCGTGGGTCAGGTGGAGAATCAGGGATCGGAGTCCCAGGGAGACGTACCTGTTCAGCTCTACTTTGAAGAGGATCGTGTGGGACAGGTTGTGGCGGATTTCGCTCCTTTTGAGAAGAAAGACTTCTTGTTCCGGGCCTTTCCAGACGGAGCCGGGCTTGTCCATGGGGTGCTGGAGATTCCCGATGATGATTTTGGTCTGGACGACCGGATGTTCTTTCACTTCTCGGTTCCTTCCAGGATTCGATGCAAGGTGGTGGGTCCCTCGGAGGATGAGCTGACTTTTGTCAATCTCGCAGTGGCCTCCATCAATGACGATCGAGAATTTGTGACTCTGGACGCTCTGTCATCCTACGCCGTCAGCACCCTTTCTCTCGATGACGTAGACGTTCTCATCCTGGTGGATCCGTCCCAGCTCAAGCCCGCGCTGGTGGATGAGATCGGCGAATTCTTGAGGAGTGGCGGCGGCGTGATTGCCTTTCTGGGGTCCGACTATGAAACGTGGACTGATTCGGCTTCGGTGTCTACATTGGGCTTTCCCCAGGTGGGCAACGTGATCCGCCTCGGTGGCGAGTCATTCCACCAGGTGTCGGATATCGACAGGACACACGCCCTTTTTGAGGGGTTTCCCGTGATTGACCTCGCCGAGGAAATGCCCCGGGTATTCGCCCACGTGCCATTAGATCCAGACAGAACCTTTGATGAGGTGCTAACCCTGTCAGACGGAGATCCCTTCCTGGTGGAAGCGAGTGAGGGCGGTTCGAACATGTTCTTCTTCACCGCACTACCTGATCTCAGATGGACCGACCTCCCTGTACGGGGGATATTCGTTCCCCTGCTTCACAGGATGTTGGTCTATCTGGCCACGGATGATGATAAAGCCGCCAGCGTCGAGGTGGGGAGCACGGTGGAAATCCCCCTGGGCCGGGACCTCATATCGTCTGACTTGAGGCTTGTGAAGCCGTCGCGGTCACCGGTGTTTCTGGTACCCGATTATCGCAAGGAGATCGCGGTCATTGACGAGGTGGACGAGGCGGGGATTTACAGGGTGTATTCCGGGGACCGGCCGGTCTCGTCCTTCGTGGCTAACCTTTCCCCGGCAGAAAATCCGGTCAACCGGATGAAAACCAGGAATCTGGCCAAAGTCTTTTCCTCTAATCGGTCCTGGATCATTGAACATGATGAAAATGCTCTGGAATCGGTTGCAAAAGCCCGTCGCGGTACGGACCTGTGGCCTCTGTTCGTGGTAGGGGTTCTGGGTATCCTCATGGTGGAAACCTGGGTGGGAAGAGTCCGAAAGAGAGAAGGGGAGTGATCGGAACAAACCACATGGCCTCGCCTGAGAACGTGGTGTTGGTTGGGGTGGTTCATCCTGGCATGGTTCGGGAAACGGTCACGGAACATCTGGATGAGCTGGAGCTTCTGGCCAACACGGCCGGCGCCCAAGTGGTGGGAAGGTTTGTTCAGAAACGGGAGAAAGTCGATGCCCGCTATTTTGTGGGAAAGGGTAAGGCCATGGAAATCGTGGAACAGGCAAAAGCCCTCGAGGCCCAGACGGTCATTTTTGACGATGAATTAAGTCCGTCTCAGGTCAGGAGTTTTCTGAAGCTGGCCTCGGACCTGAAGGTCATCGACCGAACGGGGTTGATCCTGGACATATTCATAAAGCATGCCCGGTCCCGAGAGGCCAAAACGCAGGTGGAACTGGCGCACCTGCAGTACCTGCTTCCCCGGCTCACCCGGCGCTGGACACACCTGGAAAGACAGATGGGCGGAATCGGAACACGGGCCGGTATGGGAGAAACCCAGATAGAGGTGGACCGGCGGTTGATACGGGACAGAATTGCCAGGCTCCGCCGGGACCTGGAGAGAATCGACCGGGAAAGGAAAACCCAGAGCAAACGGCGCAAGGAGGTGTTCCGGGTAGCTCTGGCGGGGTACACCAATTCGGGCAAATCCACGCTCATGAATGCCCTCACGGGATCCGATGTGTTTGTGGAAGATCAGCTGTTTGCCACGCTGGATACTACGGTTCGATCCCTTGAAATGGATTCCGCACACCGGGTTCTCCTGAGTGATTCCGTGGGGTTTATCCGCAAGCTTCCCCATACCCTCGTGGCATCGTTTCAGAGCACTCTGAAAGAGGTGCTGGACGCGGACCTCCTGCTGATCCTCCTGGACGGCAGTTCCCCGCATATGGAGGACCACCTTCAGACCGTACGGGAAGTCCTCATGGTCATCGGTGCCCACAAGAAGGAATCCCTGATCGTGGTGAATAAGGTGGATCTCATTGGGGACCCGGCCGTTATCCAGGCGTACCAGTCCCGGTTCCCCCATGCCATTTTCATATCCGCTCTCAATCATCTTCGGCTGGATGCCCTCCAGCAGGCGATCGTCCAGGTCATGGACGGTTCCTTCCGCACGGCCACGGTTGTCCTTGATCATGCCTCCCCCAGGCAAATATCCTCTGTTTACGACCAGGTTGAGGTACTGGAATCCCGGTACGAAAAGGATGGGGTTCATCTGAAGATTCGGGGAAGCAGGGCCACGGTAGAAAGGATTAAGGCCCTGTCCAAAGACGGTCTATAGAAAAATCCCCACAGCTGGTGAGCGTTTTAGGAAACCGGATTTATCACGGTGGGTACCTCCCGGATGGATCAAACTTCCTTTACCCCGCCACGGCGGGGAAGGCCTGTTTTCCTCACCCGGAGTACAGTTCCCATTGTTTCTTATTGAAGGTTCCAAAATGCTGGCACCAACCGGGGGAATTTTTCAAACAGCGTATTGTAATATTAGCCGATATTTTCCACATATGAAAGGGAAGAGTACCCCTGCTTCCGTGCCACCAGATCTGAGAATGGTGGGATAGCACGCCGAGGACTTCGTGTATTTCTGGACAGTCACAATCTATCTATTCATCCTCATCGCTGTGGGTGCTTGGCGCAGCCGCATGGTGAAAACACAGTCCGATTTTTTTGTGGCCGGTCGCCGGATGGGATCCTTTGTTCTGGTGGGAACGCTGCTGGCCACCTGGATCGGAACCGGCAGTATTTTTGGCAATGCAGAGAAAACCTACGAGGTGGGCCTCGTGGGCCTCGTCCTGCCTCTTGCAGGTGTATCAGGGATCGCCATTCTGTCCTTTGTGGCCGGCCGTGCCCGTCGCTTTGAAGGTTTCACCGTTCAGGACATCCTGGAGGCCCGGTATAACAAGTTTGCCAGGATATTTGGCACCGTAACCGTGGTGATTGCCTATACCACCATAGTGTCCTACCAGTTCCGGGCGGGAGGTGCCGTCCTTCGTATCATCTATCCCGACCTGGATCCCCAGGGGGCGGTGATTGTTGCCGCCGTCTTCGTGGTGGCCTATACCGCTCTTGCCGGCATGATATCGGTGGCGTACACCGATGTGGTGAACGGGATACTGATGATTGTGGGACTGGCCGTTTCGCTTCCCGTTCTCATTCTCAAGACCGGGTCACTGGGCGGCATGCGGGCCCTGGTACCCCCGGACCATTTTCAGATAGTGGGCAGGCTTCCGGGTTTCGAAATCGTGGGACTCCTCCTGCCGGCCTTTCTTTTGGTCCTGGGGGATGCGAATATGTATCAGCGCTTCTTTTCGGCCAGGGACGAAGGGACCGCCAGGAAGGCAACCGTCTGGCTGGTGATCGGGGTGGCGGTGGTGGAGATCATGATCATCCTAAACGTCTTTTTCGCCTCGGGTCTTCACCCGGACCTCGAACATCCGGGACATATCCTTCTCAGTGCCGCTTTTGTTGACCTCCCCACCTTCCAGGGAGCTCTCCTACTGGCCACCATCGTGGCCATCGTGGTTTCCACCGCGGACTCCTACCTTCTCGTACCCGCCACAAGCCTGGTCAACGACGTTTATAAGCGGTTTATGAAACCCAAAGCCTCAGGAAAGGAAATTGTTGTCCTTTCGCGGCTGGTTGTGGTCATCCTGGGAGGGGCCGCTTACCTCCTGTCAACCCTGGAGGACAGATTCCTGGCGGTAGCCTTGTACGCCTATACCGTCTACGGCGCAGGGATCACTCCCAGTCTTCTGGCTGCCTTCTTCTGGAAACGGGCGTCCACCGCAGGGGCACTCTCTTCCATCGTCTCTGGAACCGTCGCCACGGTGGTGTGGAAGAATTTTGGGATGGATCAGTCGGTGCCGGAACTCCTGGGATTTCCCGCGGGGACGGTTGTGGACGCCGTCATTCCGGCCGTAGGCGTCTCTCTCGTCATGCTGGTGGGAGTCAGCCTGCTCACAAAACCCTCCAAGGACAGCCGTCAGCTGAGATTCGAGCCTCGGTGAATAGACACCTCCGTACCTTTCTTCTCCGGTCTGGATTTCATCCCGAACGGTCGTCCTGGATCGTATCCCTGTGACGGACTTCAATGGGTGCCTGGCTTCCAGAATCCGTTTTGACTCCGCCGGTGAAAATTGTTTTCCTCATCATTTAGAGGATTAGACCTTGGCGACCATGGGTGGGTTGTATTCCGAGGGCCGGGTGTGAGGGAGGGGATTGAGCGCTCGCCGGTAGTATTCGAAAGTTTTTCCCGTTCCATGCCAGTTTTGAAAGCGCTGGAGTATCCGAACGCCGCCCGAGAATCTCTGCGAAATGCCCTCACGGACATGGCCGGAAACGAACTGGAAGCCCTTCTTCTTGGCCCAGCTCAGATAGACCCGCTTTAGAGTCTTGGCATAGCCGTTTCCCTTAAACTTCTTCAGAACAGCAAAGGCATAGGTGTAGAGGGTGTTCTTCTTACCCATATTCGAATCGCACTGGAACGAAGGATCGTTCGAGAAATATTCAAGAGGGACCCCGATGATATAGCCTATGATCTCCCCGTTGTTCCGGGCAATAAACGGCAGAGTATGGGGGTAGTTGAAATACTTGCGAATGGCTGACTTGGTGAGTCTTGCGGATTCATTGAACTCTTCCACCAGGTGTTCAGATATGAGGATAAGCTGTGGAATATCTTCGTCTCCCACCTGCTCCATAAGTTCAATCTGAAAGTTGAAGGAGGACGAAGCGATCACCCGGGATCGGGTGGATTGGGCGATTTCCAGGGTTAACTGTTCAGGGCGTCCTGCTTCGGAATCCTTCATTCTTCGTCTCTCTGTCCACCGCTTAGAATAAGACGGGATTCATTACATAGGCAATCCATTTTGTTCCCGGTGGTTTCAATTGTATCTCCTTGGCCGCAACCGTAATTTTTCTCCCAGTGAGATCATTTTCCGACATCCTTTCAGAGGAAGTCGAATCTACCCGCTCCCGGTTGTGTGTTGGACTCGATGTTGACCGGGCAAGGTTGAGATCGTCCGGCGGTAGCGATCTTCGTCCCTTGGTGGATTTCACCCGGATGGTGGTTGAATCCACTCTGGAGTACGCCGTGGCGTACAAGTTGAACTTTGCCTTTTTTGAGCGGTACGGGAAGCGAGGGCTCCAGTGGTTGGAGGACTTGCTGGGCCACATCGATGGACGGCGTCTCACGGTGGCCGATGCCAAGAGGGGGGACATTGCCAACTCGGCCAAACACTATGCGTTTTCCTTGTTCGATGGATTTGGGTTTGACGCTGTTACGGTCAATCCCTATATGGGCCGCGATGCCATAGAACCGTTCCTACAAACCCCGGAAAGAGGGGTCTTTGTCATCTGTCTGACATCCAATGAAGGCGCATCGGACCTACAATTGTTGCGGGTAGACGGGGATCCCCTGTACGGAAAAGTGATCGATCTGGTGAAATCCGTAAACCGCAACCGGAACTGCGGCCTTGTTGTCGGGGCCACAAGAAGTGACGAACTCCGGAGGATTCGACAGCGGGCCGGCGACATGCCTTTACTCATCCCGGGTGTGGGCAGTCAGGGAGGTGATTTGGCAACAAGCGTTCGAGAAGGCAACCGGGGAGGTGTGGCCCTGATAACAGTTTCCCGGTCACTTCTTTACTCGGGGGAAAAGGGCGAACGGGCCCTTGCGGAAAGGGCCAGGCGCCTTCGCGATGACATACGTCGCCTCCTGGACCGCCCATCCTCGTCACCGGGTGGCGGCCTCTCTTCGGGCGATCGATAACGTGCAGGATGTTCTGGAGTTGCTGACCTCCCGGGGGGCGATTCTGGAGGGACATTTTCTCCTGACCTCCGGGAAGCACAGCGATGTGTATCTGGAAAAATTCCGGGTCCTGGAGGATCCGGAGGTTGTGGATCGGGTGGGTGGGCTTCTGGCTGATGGTTTTTCTGGTGGAAACGTCACAGCGGTGCTGGGGGCTGCAGTGGGAGGTATCCTCCTGAGTCATGCCGCCGCAAAGGCCCTGGGGACCCGGGGGATTTTCGCTGAACGGGTGGAGGGCAAACTGTCCCTGCGGCGGGGGTTTCAGCTGTCGGGGTCCGATGCCGTTCTGATCGTTGAAGACGTTGTTACAACGGGGGGGTCGGTGCGGGAGCTGATGGATTTGGCCCGGAAACGGAAGGCTCGTGTCGCGGGCGTTTCCTGCCTGGTGGACAGAAGCCCCGGGGGGATATCCTTTGACATACGGACCCGCGTCCTGGTGAGATATCCGGCGCAAACCTGGGAGGAGGACTCCTGCCCCCTCTGCAGGAAGGGGATTCCCCTGGAGCTCAGGGGGAGTGTGGGAAAATCGTAACTTGAGAATCGGAATGGCCCTTTCAGGCGGCGGGGCCCGGGGTGTGGCTCACCTCGGCGTTCTGCAGGTCCTCCACGAGAACAACAACCCTCTTCATAACCTGGCTGGCAGCTCAGACGGGGCAGTGGCGGGGGCTAGGTACGCGGCCACTCTGGATCCGGAATGGATGGAGAATCGCTACAGAGAATTCGTGAAAAGTGACGTGTTCAAGGCGTTGCGGTCGGACCGCCTCGTAAGATCCTCACCCACGGGGGAACCTGAATCATTTTTCAGTCAGATCGGCAGGATGGTGAAAGACAAGCTGGTGATCACGATTGCCCTGGGACGCCAGGGTGTCATAGCCCAGGATAAACTGGAAGAGGTCATGCGGTTCCTTCTTCCCGTCAAGGATTTTTCCGATTTGATGATTTCCCTTAAGGTGATGGTTACCGATCTGAACACAGGGCGGGATCTGGCCGTGTCCGAGGGCGATCTTGTGGAGGCCGTGGTTCAAAGCGCTTCCATTCCGGGGTACATGTGGCCGTGGAAAAAGAACGGTCAGATCTTGATGGATGGCGGCGTCAGTTGTCCCGTCCCTATAAACGCCTTGCTAAATTCCGGGGTGGACTTTACAATTGCGGTCGATATCGGCCGAAGGAAGATGACAATGCTGGAGAATCTCAACGTGGTGACTGTCATCGAGAGGGCGGAACAGATAACCCTGAACAGGCTCTCGGATGAACTGGCCGGGAAGGCCGACATCGTGATCCAACCCGAAGTGTCGGGCGCACACTGGGCTGAATTCGAACGACTCGAAGAGTTCCTGGAAAACGGACGTCAGGCGGCCTCGGACGCTCTGCCTCTCCTCCGGGAACAACTGGCCCGAAGACGGCGGTGGCGGTACCGCTTCCGTCGTTGGCTGAGAGATAACGTATGATGATGACCAGGGGTTTTCGAGGTGTACTCACCGGGATAACGCTCCTGATGGGGACGGGCGCTGTCTCGGGACAGGGGGACTTTCCTGTTCAGGTTTCTGCCTGGGTGAAACCGGACCGGGTGCGGGCAGGCGAGGTTGTTACCGTTTTCACCGAAGCCGTCATGGATCACGACTGGCACATATACGCCATGAACAAGATCTCAGAGGGACCCGTTCCATCCAGAATCACGGTGACCGGTGAAGGTGTGGTGGAGGTAGTGGGAAGGACGGAAGAACCGGAGCCCATCACACGATTCGATGAGGGGTTCCAGAAGGAAACTCATTTTCATGAGGGGTCTGTCACTTTTGAGACACCGGTGAGAATCTCCTCCTCTCTGGAACCCGGGGACTATTCCCTCGCTGTCAGCCTCCTGTATCAGGCCTGCGATCCCTCCATCTGCTATCCGCCAAGGACCGAAACTCACGAACTCGCGTTTCGCGTGGAACCGGGGGAGGCCCGGCCTGAGAGGACCCAGATCGTGGCCGCCGCCGGTCCCGTTCCGGGCAACGGCGACATCGACCTGCAGGCGGCCAGGAATGCGGGACTGGGGCCCTATTTGCTCCTGGCCATCTCCATGGGATTCCTGGCCCTTTTGACACCCTGTGTGTTTCCCATGATTCCCATCACCGTTTCTTACTTTACCAAACGGGAGGCCACCCGGAAAAAGGCCGTGTCGGATGCGGCCCTCTACGGGATCGGAATCGTTCTTACCTTTACCCTCATCGGCTTCATCCTGACCTTCATATTCGGAGCAGGGGGCATCAATCGCCTGGCTGCCAGTCCCGTCATCAACGCCCTCATCGCCCTCATTTTCATTGTCTTTGCCTTCAGTCTCTTCGGACTGTTAGAGATTCGTCTTCCGTCCAGCTGGGTCAACGCCCTCAATCGTAGGTCCACCGCCAGCAGGGGGATCATGGGGATCCTGTTAATGGCGGTCACTTTTTCCATGACCACCTTCACCTGTACCGTCCCCTTTGTGGGTACGGTTATGGTCGCCGCTCTTCAGGGGGACCTGGTGTGGTCCCTGGTAGGAGTAACCGCCTTTGCCACGGTGTTTGCCGTTCCGTTCTTCCTTCTGGCTCTGTTTCCCTCTTGGCTGAGATCGCTCCCCAAGAGCGGAAACTGGATGAACTCCATCAAGATAACCATGGGGTTTCTTGAACTGGCCGCCGCCATGAAGTTCGTCAGCAACGTTGACCTGGTATTCCAGTGGGAATTGATCACTCGCCCTGTGTTCATCATCGTCTGGGTGGCCATAGCCGCTATCATCGCCTACTACCTGCTGGGAAGATTCAGGTTTCCCCACGAAGGGGTGACTGAGACCGTTGGCGGCATCCGGGTGACTTTCTCCATCTTCTTCCTGGCTACCTCCCTCTACCTGTCCCGGGGGCTTCTGGGCTTTCCATTGGGTGAACTGGACGCGTTCTTGCCGCCCCGGGATTACGGAAATCCTGCCGCGATTTCCCTGTTTGGGCAGTCGTATAATCCTCAGGAGCAAGAGTGGCACAGCGACTATGAGGCAGCCCTTTCCGTTGCCGGAGAACGGGGCAAACCGGTGTTTATCGATTTCACTGGCTACACCTGTACCAATTGCCGCTGGATGGAATCGAACATATTCTCCCGCCCCGAAGTCCAGGCCCTCTTCGAGAAATTTGTTCTGGTTCGACTGTACACGGACGGGATGCAACCCGAACACAAAGCGAATCTGAAATTCGAGCAGGAGCGTTTCGGTACCATCGCCCTTCCTCTGTACGCCATCATGTCCCAGGATGACCAGATCCTCGGCACCTTCCCCGGCCTGACCCGGGACGCGGACGAGTTCATCGGATTCCTGAACAGGGGACTTTCGGCCAACCAAGTGGTGGTGTATGGGGATTGAATCTCAGTCCACTCCCCGTGATGAGATGGGATCGGGGGAGAAAAACAGGAACGATATGATGAATCCGGGTAAAGCGGGAATCGTGGTGCTGGGTGTTGTGGTTCTACTGATCGGAGGAATCCTCCTTTCCACAGACAGGAACGGCGGTCGTCCGGGGTCCAGACTGGAACCGCCATCGGGAGGCAACCCCTTCATAGGGAAGATCGCACCGGACTTCCAGCTTGCGGATGTAGAAGGCAATCAGGTATCTCTGACCGATCTACAAGGAAAGGTGGTCGTGATCAATTTCTGGGCCACTTGGTGTGCCCCTTGCCGGGAGGAGATTCCGGGCTTCGTGAAACTGCAGGACAAATACGGGGATGATCTGGCCATTGTGGGCATCTCCATGGACCTGGACGGTCCCGCGGTGGTTCCCCAGTTCGTGGAGGATTTCGGTATTAACTACATCATCCTGTATGGGGACGAAGCGGTCTCCCGGGCGTACGGCGGTATCACAGGTATCCCCACTTCTTTCGTCCTGGACAGGAATCTTGTGGTCCGGCGAGTCTACATTGGATACCGGCCAGATCATCAATTCGAGCAGGATATTGAGTCTCTTATCTGAGTCATTTTCGACACCTCCGAACGAAAAAGAAGCCGGTCTTTACGCGAACCGGCTTTTTTTCTGGAGGTTGCTCAGGTTCGCGGTTCTGGTGAACCTGTTCGGAGGACTTTCCGCAGGGACACAGGAATACTGGCAGCAATGGGTTGACTACCGGATGGACGTATCCCTGGACCCCGAGGAGCACCTGCTCACCGGTGAGTCGTCGATTGTCTATGTCAACCGTTCTCCCGATACTCTTGACCACATCTTCATGCATCTGTACCCGAATGCCTTTCAGGAAGGATCTGTGAAGTACAGGGAATTCCAGAGGGTCCATTATTCGGGTGGCATTTCCGACGACAATCCCAGCTATATCCGGATAGACCGGTTCCGGATCGAAGGTCCTGGGAACGCTGTTTCCACCCGGTTCAAAATCGAAGACACCATTCTTTCAGCACCCCTTGATCCCTCCTTGACCCCGGGGGACTCCATCATTGTCACTCTGGAGTGGAAGCATAAGGTCAGGAAAAGGGCGGGCCGGATGGGCTATTCCGGACAGCAGTACGATATGGCCCAGTGGTATCCAAAGATGGTGGTGTACGATGATCTGGGGTGGCACAATGTTCCCTTTCACGCCATCGGAGAATTCTATGGCGAATTCGGCAACTATCTTGTAACCCTCGATCTTCCCGCCTCCTACATCGTGGGAGCTTCCGGAGTGGTTGTGCAGGGGGATCCCGGCTGGGAGGCGGTCACCGTCGACACCACCACGGATTTTTCTGAATGGGTGAGGACTCTCGACACCCTCGAATCCGACAGCACCGCCCGGCGTAAAGTGACCTTTCGTGCTGAAAACGTTCACGACTTCGCCTGGGTGGCGTCTCCGACCTACGTGTACGAACACGGAAGTTGGGGGGGAATCGACGTACATGTCCTTTTCAACAGATCTGTCGGGTCCCGGTGGAGCCAGGTAGTACGGGAGAGGACAGAAAGGGCCCTGGAGTGGCTCACCACCCGGTTTGGGCCATATCCCTATCCCCAGGTTACGGTGACCCACGCCATGCGCGGAGGCGGTATGGAGTATCCCATGCTGGTAATGAACGGGAGTGAATCTGAGGGCCTTATTCTACACGAAGTGGGACACATATGGTTCTACGGAATCCTGGGAAACAACGAAGTGGATGAGCCGTGGCTGGATGAGGGATTCACCACCTTTCAGACCCGGTGGTATCTGGAAAACCGCTATCCGCCCTACGGAATAGATTTTGAGCACTCGGGAGGGTATTCTGGTTTTCAGAGACGCCACTGGACATTCACCAGCATCTCCGATCGGACCCAGTGGACCGCCATCCGGTTCATGACCGGACCGCATAATAGCCCCATCGCCACAAAGTCCTACCTCTCCCCCGGGTACAACGTCTACCGGCAGAACGCCTACACCAAACCTTCGCTCATGCTGGAGTGTCTCAGGTACGCCCTGGGCGAGGATGTGTTCGAAGCCGGTATGCAGACCTACTTTGATCGCTGGAAACTCAAGCATCCCAATGAGCTCCGTTTTCGTCAGGTTATGGAGGAGGTGAGTGGGCAGGACCTTGGGTGGTTTTTCGATGCCTGGCTGCATCAGAGTTCGTACACAGACTACGCGATTGAATCCTGGAGCAAGAGAAAGCTTGATGACGGTTCCTACGAGATTACTGTGGCTATCCTCAACCTGGGGGATATGATGTCACCCCTGGATGTTGAGGTGCACATGGAGAACGGAAAGACCCAGCGTACCCGGTGGACCAACCACGAGTATCGGTGGAAAGATGAGTTCACATTCACCGTGCCTGGTATCCCCAGGAAGGTTGTTCTGGATCCTGACAACCGGATTCTTGACGTGAACCTGATGAACAACCATTCGGGGCTCCCGCCGCACCGGTTCCATTTCAACTGGCCTGGAATGAATTACAGGCCCAGGGACGCCTATGCAGTCTTATGGAATCCGGTGTTGTGGTTCCATGAAAGGGATGGGTTCAAGCCGGGGATTGCGGTGGTGAAGGCGTACGGGGATTTCAGCCGTCTTGGGCTGACGGTGACCGGGGGGACAAAGTCCGGCGCCGTTCATGGTGAGATAACCTACGGGAGATCCCTCTGGTTTGTCCTGCCGTCTTTGAGGCTTACTCTCAGGGGCTATGTCCTGGAGGGGGTCAGGGGCGGCGGTGGAGAGCTGAACCTAAGATGGAGCAAGTATTACGGTTACCCCCCCACCCATGAGGTGAAGGGGGGATTCTACGTGACCGATGCCGTCGACACCGGGTACACGGACCTGTACGAACCTGGTACGGTCACTGTTTTCTACGGGAGTTACGGCGTCGGAGCCAGCCTGGACCGGGTCGGGGGCAGGTTGGTACTGGAATTTGCCTCCGCCCCGGGGGGTCTGGCGGATTGGCCCTTCGCCCGTCTCTCTTCGCTGGCTACCTTTCACGGCAGGGTGAGGGACTTCAGGCTCGCTGTCCGGGTGCTGGGCGGGGGTATGAAAAGCGGCCAGGAAGGGATACCTCTACAGGAGAAATTTACCATTCAGGGAGCGGGATCCGGGGACACGTTCTCCAGACCTTTCCTCCGCCACCCGACTTCCCCTTTCGGATTGAAATATGGGGGCGATTCCGTTCGAAATCGGTTCCATCTGTTCGGGGACGCAAATCTGAGGGGCTACTATGCCCACGGCTTTTCCGGTGCCGAAAGTGTGGTGTCTTCAACGGTGGAGGCCAGCCGGACCCTCTCCATTTCTAGGGTGGAAATCTCCGTCCGCTCCTTCGTGGACTTCGGCTGGATCTGGAGCAAAGCAGATAGTCTAAACGGCGTTTTCCTGATGGATGGGGGTCCGGGATTGGCGTTTCGAAAGAAGTTTCTCGGGGCCCCGTGGACGTTTCGACTTGACCTTCCCGTCTTCTTGAATCAGCCCCTTCCGGAAAGGTCACGGGTGGACGTCTCCCGGTGGGTCGTGGGTCTGGATATGGGTCTATGAGGAGTACAGGTTTCGAACACGAATCCTGTGTTCCCTGACCTGAAACTTTTGAAGTCGTTTTTCATTGAAGGTGTGAGTGTAACGGAGGCAAAAAGCGAGATGAAAAAACGGTTAGCGTATTCCTGGTTAAGCATTGTTTTCCTGGTATCCACGGGATGGGGTCAATTGCCGGCGGCCAGGGAACTCAGCAAGATTTTCACCGAGGTGGCTGAGCGGGTGAATCCGGCGGTGGTGACCATTACCAGCACGAAGGTAATCAAGCCGCCGGGGATGAGGTTTCGACACCCCTGGGAAGAATTCTTCGGAGAGGATTTCTTTTCCCCTTTTCAGTTTCCCCAGAGTGAAATGGAAGCCCATGTGCTGGGATCCGGGGTCATCGTGGACCCCGATCGCGGCTATATCCTGACCAATAACCATGTGGTGGAAGGGGCCGAAGAGGTGCGCATCCTCCTCATGGACGAAAGACGTCTTGATGCAGAAATCGTGGGAACTGACGCCCCCAGTGATGTTGCCGTTCTAAGAATCGATACGGACGGTCTGGTGGGTGTGACCCCCGGGAACTCCGATGATCTGAAAGTGGGGGAATGGGTGCTGGCCATAGGAAGTCCCTTCTCCCGGAATCTGAGTCACTCCGTCACCGCGGGCATCGTGAGCGCTAAGGGTCGCAGCGGAATCGTGGGAGGGGTGGACTATGAGGACTTTATTCAGACCGACGCAGCCATCAACCCCGGAAACAGCGGAGGTGCCCTGGTAAACCTGGACGGTGAGCTGGTGGGAATTAACACCGCCATCGCCACCGGGGGGTTTTCCCGGGGCAACGTGGGGGTAGGCTTTGCCATCCCGATCAATCTCGCCAAGCGGGTCATGGATGATCTCATCGCCGAGGGCCGAGTGGTGCGAGCCTGGTTGGGCGTCTACATTCAGGATGTCAACGACGCTCTGGCCAGGAGCTGGGGACTGTCGGACAGGGAAGGTGCAGCGGTCACCATGGTAATCGACGGCAGTCCGGCAGACAAAGCGGGATTTGAAGTGGAAGATGTCATCGTGGAATTCGACGGCAAGAAGGTCAAGAATTCGTCCAATCTCAAGAACCTGGTTTCATCCACCCGGCCGGGTACCCGAGTCACCGTGGATGTGATTCGCGACAGGCGCAGAAAGTCGATCCGGGTGAAACTCGCAGAGCTGCCTGAAAAAGACGAGATTCTCGCTGCCGCGGAAGAGAGTCCTCACGGTCTGGGTCTCAGGGTGGAGAATCTCTCTCTCCAGATGGCCTCCAGACTCGGTTTGGATAAGGGTCAGTCTGGTGTGGTGGTGGTGGAAGTGGAGCCTGTATCGGCGGCGAGTGATGCCGGATTGCAGCGAGGAGACGTGATCACCCGGGTGGGCGATCGGGAAATCAACTCTGTGGAAGAATTCTATTCTGCGGTGGAGAAGGAGCAAACAGACGGCACCGTGGTCTTTCTCGTAAAGCGAGGACAAGGCACTTTTTTCCTGGCCCTTGACGTAAAGTAGTCCCCTCCTTTCACGAACGGCTCCTGTGATTCCAGGGTCCACGATTCCCTTTCACGACGGTGAAATGGATTGACTTTCGACGGGTGGATAGGTAATTTCCTTGCTCGGTAACTGAGAAAGGGAGGTCTGCGATCGGCAAACTCTTCCTGGTTTTGACTATCGTTTTTTTTGTCCTGTGGATTCTTACCACTTTCGGATCTCACATCCCGGTCCTGGGTAAGCTGGGTCATCTGCCCGGAGACGTGCATATCAACACAGACAACGTATCCATCCACATTCCCATTGTTTCTTCCCTGGTGGTCAGTGCCATCCTGACCCTGATTCTCCGCCTTTTCGCCCGGATATAGGGTATGCTCGACAAAGTCGATCCCAAGGTAGACTTCATCCGTCTTGAGCATGACATGCTCGAATTCTGGGAAAAGAACAAGATTTTCCAAAAGCGGATGTCATCCAACCGGGGAAAGAAGAAGTGGTCCTTCCTGGACGGTCCCATCACCGCCAACAATCCCATGGGTGTTCATCACGCCTGGGGCCGGACTTACAAGGACATTTTCCAGCGCTATTTCGCCATGAAGGGATTCGATCAGCGGTATCAGAATGGATTTGACTGCCAGGGGTTGTGGGTTGAGGTGGAGGTGGAAAAGGAACTGGGTTTTACCTCCAAGACCGATATCGAGGAGTTCGGTATTGAGAATTTTGTCAACGCCTGCAAGGAAAGGGTCAGGCGATTTTCCCGGGTTCAGACCGACCAGTCCATCCGACTGGGGTACTGGATGGATTGGGACAACTCCTACTATACCATGTCAGATGAGAACAACTATACTATCTGGCACTTTCTGAAGGTCTGTCATCAGAAGGGATGGATCTACAAGGGAGAGGATGTGATGCCCTGGTGCATCGATTGCAGTGCCGCTTTGAGCGAACACGAAATCGCCACTGAAGGATATGCCCAACGGACGCACCCTGCGGTCACCCTTCGTTTTCCCCTGAAGGAGTCTCCAGGGGAATCGTTACTGGTTTGGACCACCACACCCTGGACCCTCACCTCCAACGTGGCGGCAGCGGTCCATCCGGATATGGAGTACGTCAAGGTGAAACAGGGAGAACACGTTCTCTATCTTGTGGCCACACGAACGGCCGTTCTTGAGGATCAGGGCAGCTACGAGGTTCTATCCACCTTGAAGGGCTCCGATCTCGTGGGGAGACGTTACGAGGGACCGTTTGATGAGTTCGAAGCCCAAAGGGGAGTGGATCACCCTGTGGTTGCGTGGGACGAAGTGAATGACGCCGAAGGAACTGGGGTGGTGCACATGGCGCCGGGATGCGGTCACGAGGATTTTCAGCTGGCCAAAGAAATGGATCTGAATGTCCTCGCCCCCCTGGACGAATTCGGAGATTTCGTTGAAGGGTACAGGTGGCTGACGGGCAGGAATGTTCGGGACGTCGCCAGGGATCTTATCCGTGCTCTTGAGAAAAAGAACATCCTGTACAGGGAGGAATCCTATACACACCGGTATCCCATCTGCTGGCGGCACAAAACGGACGTGGTGTTCAGGCTGGTGGATGAGTGGTTCATTTCCATGGATGGGTTCCGTAACGAAATCATGAACGTGGTCAGGGATATCCAGTGGATTCCCGAGTGGGGCCTTGACCGGGAGCTGGACTGGCTGAAGAACATGGAAGATTGGATGATCTCCAAGAAGCGTTACTGGGGTCTTGCTCTTCCCATTTATGAATGTGATCGGTGTGGGAGCGTTTCGGTCATAGGCGGATATGACGAGCTCAAAGCGCGAGCCGTTGAGGGCTGGAAAGAATTCGTAGAAGGCGAAGATGGCAAGGGGTATTCTCCCCACAGGCCGTGGATCGACCGGGTAAGAATCCGTTGCGAGACCTGCGAAGCCGTGGTCTCCAGGATTCCCGACGTGGGCAATCCCTGGCTGGATGCGGGGATCGTCCCCTATTCCACACTCCACTACCTGGGGGATCGTGCCTACTGGGAGGAATGGTTTCCTGCCGATTTCATAACGGAGAATCTGGCTGGCCAGTTCCGGAACTGGTTTTATTCACTGCTGGCCATGAGTACGGCTCTGGAAAACCGGGCGCCATTCAAGATAGTCCTGGGCCACGCCCTGGTCAAGGATGAACAGGGACGGGACATGCACAAGAGCGCCGGGAATGCCATCTGGTTCGATGAGGCGGCCGAACGGATGGGGGTGGACGTCATGCGTTGGATCTTCGCCAGCCAGAACCCAGAGCATAATCTTCTCTTCGGCTATGGTCCCGCCCGGGAAATACGCAAGAAACTCATCACCCTCTGGAATGTGTATTCGTTCTTTGTTACCTATGCCGGGCTCGATAGATTCGACCCTCACGCAGTGGAGCTTGAGGATCGGGATCTTACCAAACTGGACCTCTGGATTCTATCGAAAATGAATCAATTGATTCTTCGGGCTGACTCTGCCTATCAGAGCTTCAGGGTAGACTGGTTCATGCGTCAGGTGGATCGTTTCCTCCGGGACCTGTCCAACTGGTACGTGCGCCGAAGCCGACGACGATTCTGGAAGAGCGAAAACGACAGGGACAAGAATGCCGCCTATATGACCCTGTATACGGTGCTGACGGATTTGATAAAGATCCTGGCCCCCGTGGTTCCCTTCATGACGGAAAGAATCTATCAAAACCTGGTGAGGAACCTGGACGCCTCCTCTCTAGAAAGCGTCCATTTGACCGATTTTCCCGAAGCGTCCCGGGCGAGGGTGAACGAGGATTTGATCGAGGAAATCGACGCAGTGGTGACTCTTGTGGAAATGGGGCGTCACGCCCGGAACCAGGCCAATCTGAAGATCAGACAGCCCCTGGCGAAGCTTCAGTTCGCTACGGAAAATGCCCGGGTGGCAGAGGCCATTGGAAAAAACCAGGAACAGATCAAGGAGGAATTGAACGTGAAAGAAGTTCAGCAGGTGGGCTCGGAAAAAGATCTGGTAAGCTTTCGCCTTGAGCCCAACCTGCCTCTTCTGGGGAAACGGTTCGGGAAGGAAGTGGAGGCGGTGCGAAATCTCATCGAAAACACCCCCTATGACGACGTGGCGGACGCCCTTGAGGGAGATGCACCCATCCGGCTGACCGACGATGAGAAACACTATGATCTGGCCCCCGAAGACATCGTGGTGAAGACGCTGCCCGTGGATGGAAAATCGGCTGTCCGCCGGCAGGCGGATCAGCTTACCGTGGCCGTGACCACCGACCTGTCCGAAGAATTGATCCAGGAAGGAAGAGTCAGAGACATGATTCGCCAGGTGCAGACTTTGAGGAAGGAAGCGAACTTCAACGTGGAGGACCGGATCTCGGTCACCTGCAAAACGACAGATTCCATGACGTCGGCCCTTCTGGCTTTTAAGGAGTACTTCTGCGCCGAGGTACTGGCGGCCGAATTGAAAACCGGGGAGGTGTCGGGAGATTACAACAAAGATTTCAGCGTCCAGGGAGAGAGTGTCTCCGTGGGTATTTCCAGGATTTCCAACCATTAGATGGTGAGGCGAACGATGACGAAAAGGAAACTGTCCAAGAAGAAGCTGGAACATTTCAAGAAGAACATCCTTGAGAAAAGGGAGAAGGCTCTCATCCAGATGGGCTACATCAAGGAGCGTTCTCTCGATGACGTAGCCAACCTGGATTCCACCGCCAGGGACTCCACCTACGCCTACCATATGGCGGATGTGGGGACGGATTCCCAGGAACGTGAAAAATCATTTCTCTGGTACACCCGGGAGAACAGATTCATTCGCTACCTGGATGAAGCCCTGGAGCGGATAGAGAGGGGAACGTACGGTTACTGCATTGAATGCGGTGAAGCCATTAGCGAGGAGCGATTGGAAGAGGTTCCCCACACCCAGCACTGCGTGAACTGTAAGAACAAGAATACTCAATAGGGTGACCCTCCCTCTGGTCACGTCTGTGTTGGCGGTCGTCGCCGACCAGGTCACCAAACATCTTGCCCGGACCACCATGGTTCCCCATGAATCCATTCCTGTCCTGGGCAGTTTTTTCCGGCTGACCTATGTGGAGAATAGCGGCATTGCCTTCGGTATCAACTTCAGGGGGGGTCCCGTCATTTTCACCGTAACATCTGTGGTGGCGACCCTGGTGGTGATCGGCTATGCGTGGAAATACCGCCATCGGGAGCTTTCCCTCCGCCTCTCCCTGGCCCTCATTGCCGGAGGAGCTGTGGGAAACGTAATCGACAGGCTCCTTTTCGGGAAAGTGGTGGATTTTCTCGATTTTTCCTTTGGGGCATTCCACTGGCCCGTGTTCAATGTGGCGGACTCGTGCGTTACAGTGGGCATCATCCTGTTCCTGTATCACTCGTTTTTCGGACCCACCACGTCCGCGTGAATTGATCGCACCCAAATGCCGGTCCTCAATCTGACTGCCGACGTATCGGGGGTTCGTCTGGATAGGTATCTCGCGGATGAAATCGAGATCGTGTCCCGGTCGAAAATCAAGCGGGTCATCGAGTCTCAAGGGGTACTGGTGAATGGGCAACAGGTGAAACCGAGTTATCTCATACAGGGCGGGGAGGTCATCCTGGTAGATATCCCCGACCAGGGGCCTGTCCGGGTGGGAGCCGAGGATATTCCCCTGGACATTATCCATGAGGATCATGATCTTATTGTTGTGAATAAACAGGCCGGCCTGGTGGTTCATCCCGGGGCCGGAAATAGAACCGGGACTCTGGTGAATGCTCTGGTGTATCACTTCGACCGTCTTTCCAAGGGTCACGGACCTCAGCGACCCGGTATCGTTCACCGTCTGGACAAGAATACGTCCGGGGTACTTGTCGTAGCCAAGAACGACCAGGCCCACCTCTTTCTTGCCCGGCAGTTTGCCCGGCGAACCGTGGAAAAAATGTATCTGGCTTTGGTCTGGGGTCTCCTGAAGGACAGGGAGGGGACGGTGGACGAGCCCCTGGTGAGACATCCGCGAAAACGGCGAAAATTTACCTGCGACCATGGCGGAAGACCGGCTGTTACCCGGTACCGAACGGAAAAAGAATACGGGGACCTGTCCCTGGTGGAATTGTTCCCTCTGACGGGCAGGACCCATCAACTGCGAGTCCACATGTCCTGGATTGGACACCCCATTCTGGGAGACCCGGACTACGGTGGGGGACGATCGAGGACAAAACTGATCGGCCGCCAGGCTCTTCATGCCCGTCGCATTACGTTCCTTCATCCCAGTACCGGGGAAAGGGTATTGTTTTCAGCACCCGTACCGGAAGATTTTCAAACCGTTCTAGATCGCCTGGAGCGAGGGGATGAGTGACCCCAAGCGGGAAACCGTTGAACGGTTCCTGGAGTACCTGGAAAAAGAAAGGAACTATTCTCCCCTTACCATCCAATCCTACCGGAGGGATCTGACCCAATTCTGCCGGTTCCTGAACACGTATCAAGGAAGGACTGTTGGTCATTTTCGCGGGGTTGACAGGTTCACCGGGAGGCACTTCCTGAACTACCTCATGGAGACCGAATTCCAGCTGGGAGGTGGCAGGAAGGGAAACCTGAATCAACGATCGGTGGCAAGAAAGCTGGCGGCAGTAAAATCCATGTTCAAGTATCTTGTGAAGGCGGAGGAAATAGCCGTCGATCCCTTATCCTCGCTGAAGGCTCCCAAACTGTCGCGGAAACTTCCTTCCTTTCTGGAAGAGGGAATCATTCCGGCCCTGGCCAACCTCCCTTTTCCCGAGACCTTTGAGATTCAGCGGGACCTGGCCATCATGGAATTCTTTTATAGCACGGGGATGCGCCTGGCGGAACTTGTGAGCGTTTCCGTGAGGGACCTTGATTCCGAGGAGAACCTGGTGCGGGTGGTAGGAAAAGGAAATAAGGAACGAATCATCCCCTTTGGAGATACGGCCAAGAAGAGAATATCCGTTTATCTCAGGGTCAGGGCACAGGAGTTGGGAACTCCGGAACCCGAGCACCGGTTATTTGTGACCCGGCGGGGAGCATCCATATCGCCCCGGACCGTTCAGCACAGGTTGAAGCAGTTGTTCGACCAACTTTCGGTCAGGCTTGCTCCCGTTCCGGAATCCACGGCAGGATGCCGGGACAGGGCCATGGTGGAGCTGACCTATTCCACCCCTCTAAAGCCCCGGGACCTGGTGAAGCTCAATGTGAGCCATGTCAAGACGGACAATGGTCATGTGACCGTGACGCGACCGGGAAATCCTGACGAGGTTTATTCCCTTCGGGACCTTCCGGCGGACAGCATCGCTTCTTACCTGGAAAAGCGCAGGGGCCCGCATACCGGGGATGAACCACCATCGGAGACCTCACCTCTTTTTACCTCCGATGAGGGAAAACCGATGAATCTGGCGGACATTCAAAGGGTGGTACGGGACTACCGCAAGCGGGGATTCAAATTCAGCCCCCATGTCCTGCGTCATACGTTCGCCACTCATCTTGTGGACAGGGGCATGGATATCCGGGCTGTGAAGGAGCTTTTGGGCCACGCCAGTCTGTCATCGACTCAGCTCTACACTCACATGAGGGTGGAGCAGATGAAGAAGGAGTACGACCGGGCCCATCCCCACGCCTGAGGGGAAAACGTCATGACTGTAGACCTCGGATACCTGGGGATCACGGATGCCGGCGAAATCGGATACAATCTCCCTCCGGACATTCTTGTGGAAAAAGTCCTGACTCGGGGCGAAGGCAAGTTGGGTATGAACGGGGCTCTCATGGTGGATACGGGCCGGTATACCGGCCGGTCCCCCAATGACAAGTTCTTCGTTCGAAAGGGTTCCGGAGACTCAAACATTTGGTGGGGTCCCGTCAACCGGCCTGTTTCGGAGGAGGTATTCCACATACTTCTGAAAAAAGTGGTGGAGTTCTACAACCGCAATGAAGACGGTCCGGGGGCCCTTGTGTTCGACGGGTTTTGTGGAGCCGACAGGGAATCGGCCCTTCCCGTCCGGTTTGTTGCCAAGAAGGCCTGGCAGGCCTTATTCGTCCATAACATGTTTATCCCACCGGGAAAGGAAGAACTGAAAGGATTCCGCCCCGGGTTTACCATCATCAACGCTTCCCCGGTCGTTGACGAGGACTGGGAGAAACACGGCCTCAATTCAGAAACCTTCATCATCTTCAACCTGGAACGGCGGATCGGCATCATTGGAGGATCCGAGTACGGTGGAGAAATGAAGAAAGGGATCTTTTCCATCATGAACTATTATCTCCCTCTGGACGGCACCCTTACTATGCATTGTGCCTCGAATGTGGACATGAAGGGAGAAAACTGTGCCCTGTTTTTTGGTCTTTCGGGGACAGGAAAGACCACCCTTTCCACCGACCCCGATCGTCTCCTGGTGGGCGATGACGAACATGGATGGTCTCAAAGGGGCATTTTCAACCTGGAGGGAGGATGCTACGCCAAGGTCATAAATCTGAGCAAGGATTCGGAGCCGGGCATCTGGGGGGCCATCAAGCACGGTGCTCTTCTGGAAAACGTCGTGTTCGATGAGAAAACTAGAAAGGTGGATTTCTCAGACGCTTCCAAGACCGAAAACACCCGGGTGTCTTACCCCTTGAACCACATCGAGGCGTCCCTGGTATCCCGGGGAAAACCCAGTGTGACCGGTCATCCTAAGACGATTCTGTTTCTTTCCGCCGATGCCTACGGGATTCTCCCCCCCGTAGCGAGACTGACTCCTGATCAAGCCATGTACCATTTCATCTCCGGCTACACGGCCAAGGTGGGGGGAACCGAGAGAGGGGTCACGGAGCCCGAGGCCACTTTTTCGCCCTGTTTCGGGGGGCCATTTCTCACCCTTGAGCCCCTGACCTATGCCAAATTGTTGAGGGAAAAAATGAAAGAGCACGGAACCCGGGTTTATCTTGTGAATACAGGATGGAGCGGGGGATCGGTCGCCTCGGGCGCTGACCGAATGCCCCTGAAGGTGACCCGCGGCATCGTTACGGCCATCCTTTCAGGAGAGTTGGAGAAAGCCTCTTTTGAATCGGAACCCGTTTTCGGACTGGAGGTGCCCACCTCACTGGCCGGAGTGGATCGTTCCTTTCTCATGCCAAGAAATGCCTGGTCGGACAAGGACTCTTATGACCGGACCGCAAGGTCTGTTGCGGAGAAATTCAGGGATAACTTCAAGCAATATGCAAGAGCTGAACCGTCACTGGAAAAAGCGGGACCACACTCCATTGCTCGGACAGGCTCCTAAGGGAGGACCTGGAATGAATGTAGATATCACCCTTCGGCATGGACCATCCGATGACAACATCCGGGAATACGCCATGAAGAAAATCCGGAAGGTTAGCCGCCTTGCCAACAAGGCCATAGGGTGCCATGTTGTCCTGGACTGGGAGAATAATGAACAGATAGCGGAGATCAATCTTTCGGTTTCAGGAAAACAAATCTTTGTACGGGAATCGACAGATGACATGTACCGTTCCGTCGATGGGGCGGTGGACAAGCTCGTCACCAGGTTGAAGAAATTCAAGACCACCCGGTATTCCCACAACTGAGCAGGGGTGGAGCCTCTGTAACTCCCGATTTGAACCTCGCCGACACCCACCCGTTGTTTTCCCGTTACCCCGTTACCGTCCGTCGGTGAAGGTTATCATCCCCATTGCGGGTCTGGGCACCCGCCTCTTGCCCCATACGATAAAGAGACAAAAATGCCTTTTGCCCGTAGCGGGGAAACCTGTTATCGACCACATCCTGGAGCCTCTTGTATGGGGAAATTTTGATCCCATCGTACTGATCACCGGGCATCTGGAGGATCAGGTCAGGGACCACGTGAAGAAATACGATGCCCGTTTCGAGTTTGTGCGACAGCCGGATCCCCTGGGATTAGGCCACGCGGTCTTCCTGGGTCTTGAGAATACGGACGAACCTGCCATGATCCAGCTGGGGGACGTGATTTACCACCTCGACTTCGGCGATTTTTGCCATTCTCCTCATCACAGGCTGGCCGTGGATACCGTACCCGATCCTCAGCGTTTTGGTGTGGTGGAGACCGAAGGAGACAGGGTGGTCAAGCTCTACGAAAAACCCGAGCATCCTCCCACCAATCTCGCTGTGATTGGTCTTTACTATATTTCGAATCAACGGGTCCTGTGGGAGGCGATTAACGACCTTCTTCACAGAGGCATCAAGACCCGGGGTGAGATTCAATTGACCGATGCGTTCGGGAAGATGGTCTCCGACGGCGAGTCCATCGGCTTTACCCGGGTGTCTGAATGGTTCGATTGCGGCATTCCCGAGACGTTTCTGTCTTCGAACCGCCGGCTTCTCTCCCCCTCTGGTCTGAGGATCGAAAGCTCGGAGATTGTTGACCCCGTGAGCATTGGGAAGGATTGTAAAATCGTAAATTCTACCGTGGGTCCCCATGTTACCCTGATGGATGGGTGCCGAATTTCCGATTCCACCATCGCGGACGCCATCGTCCTGTGGAACGCCCGGCTTGATGGCACCAGGGTTTTGCATGCCATCGTGGAGGAGGGAGACCCAGCCGGAGGAGAGGTACAATAGTGTTGATTTTCCCGGGGAATGGGGATTAACTTTTCTGGCCTTTCTCTTCTCTGAAAGCACCCGAGAGGTACCATGTGAAACGCCTGGTCTTTACGTCAGAATCCGTCACTGAAGGTCATCCTGATAAGATATGTGACCAGATATCCGACGCCATTCTGGATGACATCCTGCGTCAAGATCCGGATGCCAGGGTGGCTTGCGAGGTATTGACCTCCACGGGTCTGGTTTTGGTGGCGGGAGAGATTACCACTGCCTGCTATTCCGACATTCCCACCGTTGTCCGTCAGACCCTGAAGGAAATCGGCTACACCAATCCTGATTTCGGGCTCGATTATCAGGATTGTTCCGTGCTCATTTCGGTTCATGAGCAAAGTAAGGCCATTGCCGTGGGTGTCGAGGAGACGGAAGGCCACGCCCAGGGGGCAGGGGACCAGGGTCTCATGTTTGGATATGCCTGCGATGAGACTGACGTCCAGATGCCTCTTCCCATTCATCTGGCGCACCGGCTGGCCAGGCGGCTGGCCAGTGTAAGAAAGGAAAGGGTGCTTCCCTGGGTCCGTCCCGATGGCAAATCCCAGGTATCCGTCCTTTATGAGGACTCCCGGCCGGTGCGGCTGGAGAAAGTGGTCATCGCCGTTCAGCACGATCCGGACATTGAGAATGAAGCGATTCATTCAGAGATAAAGGAAAAGGTTATTCTCCCCGTATGCACAGACTGGGTCCACGACGGGACAGAGTTTCTTATCAATTCCACTGGAAGATTCGACAAGGGAGGGCCCGAAGCAGATACCGGTCTGACAGGCCGGAAGATCATTGTGGATACCTACGGGGGGATGGCCAGACATGGGGGAGGGTGCTTTTCAGGAAAAGACCCAAGCAAAGTGGATCGTTCGGCCTCCTACATGGCCCGGTACATAGCCAAGAATTTTGTGTCGGCCGGACTTGCCGAAAGGTGCGAGATTCAGATGGCCTATTCCATTGGGGAGGCCGAGCCGGTGTCCCTTTCCGTGGATACCTTCGGTACAGGAAGAGTGCCAGACTCACGCCTGGAAACTGTGGTGAGGCGGCACTTCCCCGTTACCCCCAAAGAGATCATCTCTCATCTGGACTTAAAAAGACCCATCTACCGTTCAACAGCCGCCTACGGTCATTTCGGCCGAGAGGAGGAGACGTTCACCTGGGAGAAAACGGACAAAGTGGAAGAACTCAGGAAATATTTGACCTGAACGATTCACCACAGAGGACACAGAGGAGCACAAAAAGAGAGACTTAGGAACATGGGGCAGGATCACAATAACAGGAATAACATAACGGTAGTGTTTCTTGTATCGAGCAGTTTCTCTCTGTGCTCTCTGTGGTTGTTGAATAGAATTCGTTGATAAGGAGTCGTCCATCGTGATTGACCATGATGTTAAGGATCTGGAATTAGCGGAACACGGAAAAAAGGACATTCTTTGGGCGGACCGGCACATGCCCGTTCTGGCCTCCATCAGAGAGCGATTTACCGATGAGAGTCCCCTCAAAGGCATTCAGCTGTCCGCCTGCCTCCACGTGACAAAAGAGACGGCAAACTTGATGAGAACCCTCAAAGCAGGAGGAGCGGAGGTTCTTCTGTGTGCCTCCAATCCTCTCTCCACCCAAGACGGCGTGGCGGCCTCGCTGGTGAACGATTTCGATGTATCGACGTACGCGGTGAACGGGGAGGACCGTGAAACCTATTACGATCACATCCGGGCTGCCCTCGACCGGAAACCTCAGATTACCCTGGATGACGGAGCAGACCTGATCAGCACCCTTCATTCCGATTATGCCGGTCAGGCTTCAAGCGTGAAATGCAGCATGGAAGAAACAACCACAGGCGTGATCCGGCTGAAAGCCATGGAGGAATCCGGAAGTCTGAAAATCCCGGTGGTGGCCGTCAACGACGCCAATGCCAAGCATCTTTTCGACAACCGCTACGGGACGGGTCAATCCACCATTGATGGCATAATCCGGGCCACCGATGTTCTTCTGGCGGGCAAAACCCTGGTGGTGTGCGGGTACGGTATGTGCGGCCGGGGGCTGGCAAGCCGGGCCAGGGGAATGGGCGCCCATGTGGTCGTCACAGAAGTGGATCCCCTCCATGCCCTTGAGGCGGCCATGGATGGATTCCAGGTCATGCCCATGGATGAAGCCGCCCCCGTTGGGGACATTTTCTGCACGGTCACGGGAAACACAAAAGTGCTGAACCTATCCCACTTTGAGAGGATGAAAGATGGGACCATCCTGGCCAATTCCGGACACTTCAATGTGGAAATCGATACCGAATCCCTGGAAATGGTGGCCACTGAGGTGAATCGTAAGGTGAGGCAACATGTGGATGAATACGTTCTGGCTGACGGCAGGCGCCTCTATCTTCTGGGTCAGGGTCGATTGATCAACCTGGTGGCGGCCCAGGGGCATCCTTCCTCCGTCATGGATATGAGCTTTTCCCTCCAGGCCCTCATGGCAGAGTATGCGGTCAGGAACGAATTGCCCGTGGCCGTTCATAGGGTTCCTCTGGAGATCGACGAACGGGTCGCCAGCCTGAAACTCAAGGCCAGGGGGATCGGAATCGATACACTCACCGAAGAGCAACGGGACTACCTGAACTCCTGGGAATCCGGGACTTAGTCCTCTGTCAAGATGAACCTGATGGAAGGATGTCATTCTGAGGAGAAAAGCGACGAAGAATCTCCTTTTCCAATGAAAAAGGTTCCCGTTCGTGAGCAGCGAGATTCTTCTCCCGCCCGGGCGGGATCAGAATGACAACCAACCATATTCACCATGAGGGAGCACTAGCTTCCTCGTTCATACCGTTTCCATGAAACGGATCCTCATACCAGTGGTCTTTGCCGGGATATACGTCCAGTCGGGCTGTGACTTTCAGAATCCGGCCGATTTTGAACTCCCCACGTGGAACTCCAATGTCACCATTCCCCTGATGCACACTAAGTATCCCCTGGCGGATATCGTGAATGACACCACGATTCGGTCCCTTGGGGACACCATCTTTGTCCAGTTCGACGGGGAATTGCCCGCCGATTCCATCAACGAGGACTTTCTTCGAATTCCATTGGACTTGAGCCGGGAAGCGGAGAGTGCCATCACTCCCCCCAACGCAGCGGACTTTTTCGAAGGGGCCATCCTGAGTATAACCCTGCCCATTCCTATCGGTGAGACCATGGACGGCACCGTGCCCAACCTGGCCGAACCAGGCACCATGGTCCAGATACCCGACACGGCGGACCAGCGAATCACGGGGACTTCATGGAACCTGGTGGCCAGCGCGGTGGAAACTGCCCTGGGTGACACCAGTATTTTCATTCCACTGCTGGATTCTGACGAGGTCTTTGGACAGATCCCGTTCATTGAATCCATGCTGGGGATCGTTATCGGGGGCGCAGACAGCAGCAACTTTTTCCAGTCGAGCGTCCGGAACAAGGACCTCCCCCTTTCGGTGGATAGTACCTGGGCCAGACTGATGACCGGGGAAGGGTTCCTGGCCCGGCACGATTCTGCCGGTATTGACTCCGGGGAGACCTTCGACAGAACAACATCCCTGGTGGGCGATACCCTGGGCGAGACAGTGGAAATCACCTTTGGCTTTACGCTTCAAAGGGCGGCCGATTCGGATACGATCACCATACCGGCCAACGACTCCCTCAATATGGAAATGGTGGTTTCCTTCGGAATCAGGGACATGGAGAGGGCCCTGGTGACTGTATCCGAGTATTCACTGGTTCCCGACCTGGAACCCATTTCGTTCGAGGACGCCAGTGTCAGCGCGGAGGACTGCCGGGTAAAGGGGGTATACGGGGGGACGTTTAACAGTCCGAGCCTGTCGGGAGAAAACAGTATTGGGATTTCCAACGTCATCAGCACATACCCCTTTGACATAGATTTCGGGATCACCTTCCCCAATTTCATTTCCCCCAGCGGGGATACCCTTCAGTTCGGGGAGACCCTGTCCCGGGGCAATCCTCCGTTGAATCAGGACCAGAAGCTGGACAGTTGGAGGTTCGGCAATCCCGAGGGAGCCGATCTGGCCGTCGAAGAAATAGGGCTGGACGTGACGGCCAACACCGTGCCGGACACGGTGGAGATTTTTCTTGACGGGACAGAGCCCGATTGGACCTTTTCCATGGGTGTTGACGTGCTGCCGCTTTCGTTCTCCACTCTTGAGGCCAACCTGGATTGTCCTTTCCCGCCACAGACGCAGGAGATTGAGGGGATTCCCCAGGGATTCACCGGTATGTCCTTCGGCGAAATCATCCTCCGGTTTACCATGTTCAATCAGATCCGGCTGCCCCTGTTTCTTGATCTGGATCTGACCGGGTTTTCGAGCTCTGGGGATTCCGTGAGCGTTCCGGTCGAGGCCGTTCTGGGCATCCCCGATACACCGGAGGATACGGCAAAGACGATTATCAGATTGAGCAGTGTGGGTACCGAAGTGGAAATCTACAACAGCGTCAGCCACGCGGAGCCCGACAGTTCTTATGCCGTGTTGGTCGGTGATACGGCTGCGACCGTTGTGGATCTATTGGCTCTCAACCCCTCGGAAATCGCGGTGGAGGCCACCGCAGGGATTGACGGCAGGGGGGCCATAGATGTGAACGCGGCCATCTGGGGGGAATTCACCCTGAAGGCCCCCTTCATCGTCAGAGTGGATCCCATAACGTTCGTGCCCATCACCTCCACCAAGGTGGAGGAGATGCCCCACGAAACACGGAACCAGCTTCGAAGTTCGGTCCGGGCGGCCAGTCTCACTACCCGGGTCAGAAATGGGCTCCCCCTCGGTGGGGAACTGGCCATCCT
The DNA here is from genome assembly GCA_046861655.1 of Fidelibacterota bacterium. Lineage (GTDB taxonomy): Bacteria > Fidelibacterota > Marinisomatia > Marinisomatales > S15-B10 > JBHIAI01. The sequence goes on from JBHIAI010000006.1 coordinate 35,628, forward strand.
GTTTTCCGATCGGGACCTTTTTCCCTTGAACCGTGAAGCGAGCACTCTGTCGGGGGTGAGGGACAGCCTGGGATGGCCCCCTACCGATTCCCTGTATGTAGTCACCTCCTGCAGTACCCTGAGCCCATCTCGAGGCGATATCCATATTTTCTCGGTCCTTTCCGACTCCACAGAGTGCTTTGACGGTGTGGCCTACCTGGTGAGAGGGGTAACCGGTGTCCCCGACACGGTCTATTCCTTCGTGGATACGCTCCTGAAGGTCGTTCTCCCCAGTCCCAGGAGCCTTTACTCCGACACCACCACAGTGGGAAAACCAGGGATGGTGAAACAGCCCGGAGATACGACGGTGGTCAGCGTTCTCGACAGCAACAGGATTAAACTCATCACGAGTCTCGGAGATCACTTTGTCAATACCCGGACCCACTTTCTGGGCACGGGAGGGGATGTGGTCTTTCTTTCCATGAGAGATACTCTGGAAGTGGCCTCCTTGATGAGTTTTCTGATTGAAAGCACGGGACTCTTGGAAGAGCCCGAAGATGAAATCGTGATCACCTCTCCCAACGGGGGTGAAACGATTGTGGTAGGGGATACAGTCGTGGTCCGGTGGCGGTCGCTGGGAGATGAAGTCAAACAGTCCCAGGTAGAAGTCTTCATCTCTGTGTCGGATACGGCGACCCCGAGTGTGGACGTGGATGCCGACTGGGCATCCATCACCGGGAACGGGGCCATCGCCAATGTGGATTCTATGGCCTGGGTGCCCACCGGGGATCACGTGGGCAGTCAGCGATGGTTGAGAGTTTGTACGGAGGATGGCTCCATCTGCGACAATTCGGGATGGTACTTTCAGGTGGTGGGGGGAAGTCGCCTCCGGTTGATCGGACTGAAACAGGAAGAGAAAGGTTTGAAGAATCGAATAGTCAAGGGCGCCACCAGGAACTCGAGACAGGGACTTGAATAAGGCCAAGCCAATCCTCGCAGCGGTTCTTTTTCTTGTTGTGTGGGGCCAATTGGTGGCCCAGGCCAAGCGGGATCCAAGAATGGTTGGGATGGGGGGAGCCTACACTACCATCGCCGATGGCGTCTATGCCGTGGGGGTGAATCCGGCCAATCTGTCCTACCAGCACGATAAGCCCTTCATGTGGCAGATGGCAACCCTCAACTTCGGGATGGTCAACAATTTCTTTTCCCTGAATAACTGGACCGGTTTGAGTGGTGCCGATCTGGAACGGAACAGGCAGGAGAAGAAGAAGGAAATCTTCAATCAAATCCAGGACGGACTCCGGCTCACCGTCGATACACATCTTTCCCTGCCCGCCCTCAATTACGCATCGGGTAACATGGCCTTTACCAGTGACATCATCGTTGTGGGAGACGTGACCATACCGGAGGGGATGTTTCGGTTGATTCTGGAGGGGAACCCGGTAGGCGAGCCCCTCGATATGACTCTGAAATATGAACTGCTGGGCCTGGCGGAATACGGTTTCTCGTTCGCCGTGCCCTACAGAGTTTTTTCCTGGGGCATGACCCTGAAGTATCTCCAGGGCATGTTCTATCTCGGAATTGATCCCGATTCCAGCTTCTCGAATCTGGTGACCGACACCACCGCCTTTTATGGAGAAGGAAGGTATTTTATCCGTCAGGGTATTGGGGGGAACGGATTCGGATTGGACCTGGGCTTTGCCACCCCGGAGCTAAACGGATGGAGGGTTGGAGCGGCGCTTATCAATGTCCTGGGGACCATCTCCTGGAACCGGCCCTCACTGACCAAGGATCTTCTGGGAGTGGATCAGGAGCGGGGTCTATTCTCCTGGGGAGGGAAGCCCGTGCCCGAAGGATCGGCCATGGTGTACGAATTCAGCATAGACAGCGTCACCTTCGTTGACATGACGGAGCGGGATATGGACGACATCTTTACCTCTTCCAAACGGGTTGTCCGGGACACGACGTCCCAGGGAGAGCCCAGACCCTTCACCATCCGGTATCCGGCTCTCTTCCGGCTGGGAATTTCCAAACAGGTCGATCCAGACTTCCTCGTAGCGACCGACTTGGTGGCTGGATTTCAGGATCGTCTTTATGTCCGGCGACGCTGGAAGTGGTCCGTCGGAGTACGATTCGACCGGTTTCCCAGTTTTCCCCTCAGGCTGGGATACAGTTGGGGTGGGCCTGACCTGAAGGAACTCGGACTTGGTTTCGGGATACACAGGGGTCCCCTTATCTTCGATTTTGCCCTGGCGTTCCGGAATGGAGTGTGGGTCCACAGTATGAAGGGGATATCCCTTTCCATGGGCCTCGCCATCACCAACTTCAAGAGCCGGAAGGAATAGGGCTCCAGCTACTTCCTGGCCAGAATCAACAGCACCACTCCCCCCAGGGAGAATACCACATTTCCGATCCACGCCGAAAGGAAGGGATCGAGAATTCCTTTGTACCCGAGTGTCTGGCCGATCCGGATGAAGGCATAATAGGCAAAGATGACGAACACGCTTATGCCCGCTCCGAAGGCCAGGCTTCCCTTGGCCTTCGATGCCACCAGGGGAAGGGCGAACAGGACCACGATCAAGTTGGTGAAGGCAAAGGAGATTTTTCCGTGGAGATTCACGTCCCACCGGGTGGTATCCACACCGCTGTCTTTCAGCTCCTGAATGAACAGCTTTAGCTCCGCATAGCTCTTCTCTTCAGGGGATACGGCCTGACGGGTGATGTCATCAGGGTCGAAGTTTACTGCTAGAAGGGTATCTCCCCTGGAAAACTCGACCCGGGACTCAAACCCGTCAGGATGGAATTCTCTTATGGCGTACGTGTGGATTCGCCAGGCTTTTCGGTCTTCCACCCATTCCATCCAGTTGGCATCGACCCGGCTGGTAAGGCGGCCCTTCTCAAGGAATTGCATGGCCACCCCGGTGGCCCGTTTTTGCTCAGGCCGGTAACGATCGATGGCGATGTGAAGCCGATCCGACTTTTGCAGGAAAATGTTCCGCTTCCGGGTATCGTAAGGTTGCTTTCTGAGTCGGATGGCCCGTTCTTTCTCGATGGCCCTCCGGTTCCGGTTTCCGAGCGTTACCGCCTGATCTTCGAAAAAGAACGATCCCACGCTGACCACCACAGCGCTGATGAATATTGGTAAGGCGATTCTGTACAGAGAGATTCCCGCCGATTTCATGGCCACCAGTTCATTCCGCCTGGAGAGAAGACCTATGGTAAGAATCGTGGACAAAAGCATGGCCATGGGAAGTCCCACCTGAATAAACCAGGGGCACGAATTGAGATAGTATGCGCCGATAATACCTACGGGGATTTCGGCATCGATAAACCTATCCAGGTTTTCCACAGCATCCACAATGATGAATATGACAACGAAGCTCACAAGGGCCGCGGCAAGGATGGTGAAAAAATACCCCACAAGATACAAGTCAATCTTCTTCATGATACACAATTTACAACCCACGCTTTCTGTCTCAAAAACTCCTTTGCCGGGATATGCGGTTCAACTATATTGCCGTTTCCCGTGACCGGTGGGACCAAAAAACTCCTCTTTTCAGCGATTATTCTGATACTCATCCTGTGGGAATTTGTCCTGCCTGGAGCCGCGGTAGGGCCTTCCCATTCCCCGGGCGGGCCCGCCTCTCTTCTGCCTCCTCTCATCGCCATCACCATGGCTCTTGTTACGCGGGAGGTGATCATCTCCTTATTCTGCGGAGTCTGGATCGGAGCCACCATTCTTTCCGGATACCAACCTCTGGGCGGTCTTACCGCCACCCTGGATACCTTCCTCGTTCGATCCCTCTCCAGTGAGGACCACGCCACCATTATTCTGTTCAGTCTGGGTTTCGGGGGAATCATCGGTGTGATAGGGGCCAACGGGGGTATGAAAGGTATTGTGGAAAAGGCATCCCAGTATGCTCGAACCCCCCGGAGCAGTCAGATGGCCAGCATGCTCATGGGCATCGTCATTTTCTTCGACGACTACGCCAACACCCTGTTTGTGGGCAATATGATGCGACCCTTTACCGACAAAATGAAGGTATCCAGGGAGAAACTATCCTACCTGGTGGATTCCACTGCCGCTCCAGTGGCCAGTCTGGCCATCATCAGCACCTGGTCGGTATTCCAGATGTCCCTTCTGGAGGGTCCTTACGACACCTTCGGGATTCAGGAGAGTCCCTACATCACGTTCCTGAAATCCATCCCCTTTTCCTTCTACTGCATTCTGACCCTCTTTTTCATGGTTCTTCTGCTCTTCAGCGGGCGGGACTACGGGCCCATGAGGAGAGCCGAGATCCGTGCCAGGGTCCACGGAAAAGTGCTTGGGGATGATGCCCGGCCCCTCTCCAATCCTCAGTCAGTAGAGAATGAAAAACTGTCCATCCACGCTACCCACTGGTCCAACGCCATGGTTCCCATCATGGTTGTTATCGGAGTCACCCTGTTGGGGCTGTATGTGACCGGTCGCAGGGGTCTGGCTCCCGGGGTGGTCCCCACTGTCAGGAATATCGTGGGATCCTCGAATTCCTATGCCAGCCTGATGTGGGGTTCCTACCTTGCTGGATTCACCGCAATCGGCATCTCGGTAGCGAGGGGTCTTTTGACCTTACGAAAAGCCGTTGAATCCTGGCTTGCCGGCGTCCGGTCCATGGTCCTGGCCTGCATAGTTCTCGTCCTGGCCTGGAGTCTGGGAGACATCTGTGGCGAAGTGGGGACAGCGGGTTATCTCATCAAGGAAACCCGGTCTTTCCTTACGGCCGGACTCCTGCCCCCCGTCACTTTTCTGACAGCCGCGCTGGTGAGTTTTTCCACGGGAACATCCTGGGGCACCATGTCCATCCTGGTTCCCATCGTGATTCCCATGTCCTTCAACCTGGTTGGAGGACAGCCCGCGGACGTGGTGGGATCCCCTGCTTTCCTGGCTACCTTCGCGGCCATCCTGTCGGGTGCGGTGTTCGGAGACCACTGCTCTCCCATATCTGACACGACCATTCTCTCCTCCATGGCCTCAGGGGCGGACCATGTTGATCATGTCCGCACTCAGCTTCCCTACGCTATCACCGTGGGGTTAATCAGCATGATCTCTGGCTTTTTCCTGGTAGGGATGGGGATCCCCTGGGCAGCGACCATCCTTCTGGGACTTGGGGCGGCCGGTGGCGCCGTCTGGCTTTTTGGTCGCCCCCTGAGAATCGAACCGTCTGCCTGATTCTCCTGGCTTCTATTCCTTCTTCACCAAATGGAGGCGTTTCAGCCGGGTGGGCCCCGCACCCAGAATCTTGATACGAAACGCGGGAAATTCAAGCATCTCCCCCCTCTGGGGAATCCTGCCCAATCTGGACAGAAGGAATCCACCGATGGTCTTGTAATCCCCGGACGGTATGCGGAATCCATACCGCTTTTGGAGCTCGGCAACCTCAACCAGGCTATCCACCACCAGGCTCCCGTCAGGGATGTGTGTTATTCTCCGGCCCTCAACGTCAAACACATCCTCGAATTCCCCGAAAATCACTTCCACCAGATCTTCCACTGTGACCAATCCCACCGTCTTCTTGTTCTCATCGGTGACTATGGCGATACTGGACTTGTTTCTCTTAAGGATTTCCAGGGCCTGGTTGGCGGGCGTGGTGTGGGAGACAAACAGGGGATCTTTGACGATGGAGTCAACGGACCGGGGCTCGGTGAAAAGATCATGGAGAAAGACAACCCCCGCGATGGAGTCCAGACCACCGTCATAAACCGGGAGCTTGGACAAGCCTGTTTCCGATAACACCTGGATGACATCCTCAACCTGAGATCCGGTGGGTATGGCCACTATGTCTGACCGGACGGTCATGGCATCATATACCGGTCTTGAGCCAAATTCGAATATTTTGGAAATGACCTCCTTTTCTTCTTCCTCAACCTCTTCACCCGCGTCCGCTTCCTGGAACAGCATCTTGAGATCGTCCCGGGAAAGGGGAGAAGCAAGCCCGCCAATCCGGGGACCCAGGAATCTCGAATAGAACCTTACCAACTTCACAAAAGGGATCAGTGCGATTTCCGCAAGTTTCAACAAGGGAGTCACCCCCACAGCCATGATGTTGGCATGCTCGCGGAAGAATACTTTCGGAATAATCTCGCCAAAAAGGAGAATGATGGCCGCTACGGTTAGGATGGTCGCAGTCTCACTGAGCCCAAATCGAAGCAGAGCAACCGTGGAGTAGGAAGCGGTAAGGACATTGGCCAGGTTTGTTCCGATCAGAACGGTGGTGAGAAATCGTTCCGGTTCGGCCAGGTAGCGGGAGGTCGTATGGGCGGCCTTGTGCCCCTGCTTGATCCAGACCTCCAGCTGGACCGGATTGGCCTGGACAAACGCGATTTCGCTTCCTGAGAAGAACGCGGAAAGAACCAGACCCGTCAGGGCTAGGACAACTTCTGTCACTTGTTTTTCCTGCTTGCGATAAGTTAGTGGAATTTGGTCTGCTGACGCAAATGATGTTCTCATCCTTTCGGATGAATTGTTAACTTACTCCACCAGGGTATCTTCTGGAAAGACCTCTTCCGTCATGACCGACCGATTGAAACGTGAACGACTCGCCACCGAGCAGCGCAATATCCGCTCCGCGGATATCGATACCAGGTCTATTCCGGAGATCCTGAAGATCATAAACGAGGAGGATAAGGGTGTTGCCCCTGCCGTGGAGAAGGTCCTCCCCCAGGTGGAACAGGCCGTGAATCTTACGGTGGACAGCATCAAGAACGGGGGGCGGGTGTTCTATCTGGGCGCGGGGACGAGCGGCCGCCTTGGGGTGTTGGACTCCTCGGAAATTCCTCCCACATTCTCGGCGCCCCGCCACATATTCCAGGGGATCATCGCCGGGGGGGAAAAAGCCCTGACAATGTCCATTGAAGGAGCCGAAGACCGGGCGGAAGATGCCGTCAGAGACCTCAAGAAAGGTGGACTGAAGTCCGGAGATGTCCTGATCGGCATCGCCACCAGCAGCACCACACCCTATGTTCTGGAGGGCCTCAGGTATGGCAGTTCCGTGGGGAGCCGGACGGTGTTTCTTATCTGCAATCCTGCCCCGCTCGTTCCCGTTGATGTGGATGTTCTGGTAGCCATCGACGTGGGCAGAGAAGTCATTACCGGGTCCACCCGCATGAAATCCGGGACCGCCACGAAGATGGTTCTCAACATGATTTCCACTGCCACCATGGTGAGACTGGGTAAGGTGTACGGGAACCTCATGGTTGACCTGAAGGCGGTAAGTCAGAAGCTGGTGGACCGGGCGACCCGGATCATCCGTCTTCTGACATCCCTGTCTTATGAGGAGGCCGGGGATCTTCTCAGGCAGGCGAATCTGGAGACCAAGACTGCTATTGTCATGCACCACAAGCGCTGTTCCTATGAGGAGGCGGTCAGACTTCTGGACCAGTTTGATGGTTTCCTGAGGCCTATTGTTGAAGGGAATATCAAGGGTTCCTGATCGCATTCATGGTCGAAGACCGATTATCGGGGCTGAAAAACAAGCGGCCCCTGTGTATGATAGGGCTGATGTCCGGTACGTCCATGGATGGCCTGGACATCTGTCAGGTGGAGGTTGACTTCCGGGGAGATTCTGTTGACTTTGACGTTAAGGGGTACAGGACCCAACCTTTTCCTTCCCGTCTCCGGGAGGCCATAGCCGCGGCCCTGACCGGAAAGGCCGAGGAGATATCCAGTCTTCACTACCGTCTGGGAAGGTTTTATGCTGAAAGAGCCTCAAGGTTCATCCTGGAGTCGAAGTCAAATCACATCGATGCAGTAGCCATGCATGGGCAGACCCTGTACCATTCAAGCGGTGAGCACACGTTGCAGGTGGGGGAACCCTCGTTCCTGGCGGAAGCCCTCGGGGTGCCCGTGATATCCGATTTCCGGGCCCGGGATATCGCTGTAGGAGGCACGGGCGCTCCTTTGATCCCTATCGTGGACAAATGGATTTTCCAGAGGGAAAAAGAGGCTGTTATCTGTCTGAATCTTGGCGGAATCGGCAACATAACCTACCTTCCGTCCCGTCTTTCGGGTCATCCCGTCGTGGGGTTTGACACCGGGCCCGGGATGTGTCTTCTGGACGAGGCCGTCTGGAAATTAGGGAGGAAGAAGCTGGACCGAGGAGGATCTCTGGCCCTGAAGGGACAGCCCATGGAAGATTGGGTGGACAGATGGATGGAGGATGAATTCGTCCGGATGAAACCGCCCAAGTCGACGGGAAGGGATCGGTTCGGGACGGCTTGGCTGGATGCAAACCTCCCTGGGAACCAGGAGAACAGACTGGAGGATACCCTTGCCTCATTATCTCTTTTTACCGCCAGGTCGGTTGTCTTAAATTGCAGACAGTTTACCGATCTCCGGCCGGTAAAGGCCGTTATCGTCAGCGGCGGCGGCGTTCATCATGGTTGCATGATGGAGATGTTGAACCGGGAATTCGCCCCGGTGGACGTTGTTCTTTCCAGCGACCTTGGAGTGGATTGTGACATGAAGGAAGCCCTGGGATTTGCCCTCCTTGGGGCGGCGTTCCTGAAGGGAATCCCGGGAAACCTGCCATCCGTAACCGGCGCCTCCCGGCCTGTCTTACTTGGGAAACTAACTCCTTAGGTAATCCCGTGGATTTCAATCCCTACGTCTTCAGGGAATACGATATCAGGGGAAAGGTGGCTGAGGATTTCCCCCGGGAATTCGTTGAAGATTTGGGCCGGGCGTTCGGGACGTTCGTGAAAAGACGGGGAGCACGGGAAATCGGAATGAGTGGGGACATCCGGCTGACCACCCCGCGTCT
>JBHIAI010000158.1:0-3127 GCA_046861655.1 Fidelibacterota bacterium
GAGAAGAAAGACCAGGAGAACCCCTGGGAATCCACCACCCTGGAATGGTCGGCAGCGCCCTCTCCTCCGGTGGCCCACGGCAATTTTCTCGAGCTGCCCGAGGTGTACAGGGGCGCCTATGAATACAACGTTCCGGTGAACGGGACGGTGAAGGAATTCGTGCCACAGAATGTGAAGCTTAAGGAGACCTAACCCATGGAGATTCCTTATACGGTCGAAATCCGGGAGGAGACGGGATTAACCAACCCGAAGCTGGGCATCTGGCTTTTTCTGGCCTCGGAGGTTATGCTGTTTGGAGCCCTGTTTTCATCCTACATCCTGCTCAGGACGGGAGCACCGGACTGGCCCGTCCAGTCCGAGGAACTGAATGTGCTGATCGGAACGGTGAACACCATGATTCTCATCCTGTCCAGCGTCACCATGGTCATGGCCTGGGCATCCCTGAAGATGGATCAGTTCGAGAACTTCCGGGTGTATCTCGCTTCCACCATCTTTCTGGCCCTGATGTTCCTGATCGTAAAGATTTTCTGGGAGTATGTTCCCAAGGTCCATCACGGACACGTTCCCGCTACCAACAATTTCTTCGGACTGTACTATACCATGACCGGTCTCCACGGCCTTCACGTGTTGGGGGGCGTCATCGTGAACGCCTATTTTCTCATCACGGGGGCAAAGATGTGGAAAACTGAACGGGAGCGGTTCACCAACAGAATTGAAATCGCCGGCCTGTACTGGCACTTTGTGGACCTGGTGTGGATTTTCCTGTTTCCCACACTCTACTTGCTTTAGGAGGGAAAAATGTCGGCAGAGACAGCGGATGACGTAAGAAAACAAACCTGGGTTTACTTCACCGTTTTTGGGGGTCTGGCACTACTGACGGTATTGACCGTGGCCGTGGCGTCCCTGGAGCTTGCCGTAGGCCTGGCCGTGGGGGTGGCCCTGACTATCGCAGCCTTGAAGGGATCGCTGGTGGCCAGCTTCTTCATGCACCTCATCACGGAAAAAAGGGTGATCATTCTGGTGCTGATCCTCACCGTGGTGTTCTTCCTTGGGTTGATAGTCCTTCCCCTTTCAGACATGCTAACCAATGTAGGTGCGAAAAATGTCCCTTAGAGTCTTCCACATTTTCTTCATCACCGTATCCGTGCTTTTCGCCTTTGGGTTTGGCTGGTGGGGCCTTCACTCCTACCTGCAGCATACGGACCGGGTCTTGATGCTCTGGTTGGGCCTAACGTCCTTCGCGGTGGGAGGGATCCTGATCTTCTACGGCATCAAAGTGTTCCAGAAACTGATGAGGCTATGAATTCATCATGCTGAGCAAGGTAATCGGTCTGTTCGCCCTTCTTGGACTGCCCCGGCTCGCCTGGGCGTGTGCGGTCTGCTTCGGGGATCCCGATTCCAACCTGACACATGCGTCCACTGTGGGAATTCTCACCCTCCTGGGCGTCACCTGGGTGGTCCTGGGAGCCTTCGCCGCATTCTTTGTCCATCTGAAAAAGAGATCCAAACTGGCCAGCCGGCACGAAGGAAACGGTCAGGCCATGGCCGAGGACGAGGGAGGGCGGAGGCAGTGAACGACTACGGCTTCTGGCTTCCCAGGAGCGCTTCCACCTTTTCCGGCGAGATCGACACGGCCATCAGCCTGGTTCACATCCTTATGGTTGTCATGTTCATCCTGTGGGGGGTCTTCTTTGTCTGTTTTCTGCTGAGGTTCAGGCAGGGGGCGGGGAAATCGGTGGACAGAAAAGGATACCGAACGGCGATTGTCCCCATCTTGATGGTGGCTTTCGTCGCCCTGTTCGACGGCTATATGTTGATCGGTCACGATATTCCATTCTGGCACCACCTGAAAACCGACTTCCCGCCGGAGGAGGAATCCACGGTGGTCAGGGTGGTGGCCCAGCAGTTCGCCTGGAATATCCATTACCCGGGCGCTGACGGCCGGTTCGGAAGGACGAACCCCAGTCTGGTCGATGAGCAGGCCAATCCTGTCGGACTCGATTTCAGCGATCCCAACGCCCAGGATGACATCACCACCGTGGGAGAACTGAGGATCCCGGTGGAAAAACCGGTCATCATTCGTCTTTCCACAAAAGACGTCATTCATAGTTTCTCTCTTCCTGTCATGCGAGTTAAGCAGGATGCCATTCCGGGAACCTCCATTCCACTCTGGTTTTCCCCGACCCGGACCGGCTCCTGGCAGATTGCCTGCGCCCAGCTGTGCGGCAACAGCCACTACAGTATGAAGGGAATACTCAAAGTCGAAACTCAACAGAACTTCGAAGCCTGGCTGGCCGAAAAGGCTCCCAAACCTGGCGAGGAAGAAGAGGAAATCTGGTGAACGGCCACGGGGGTACGGTTTCACCGCTGCACTCCTTCTGGCGATCATACGTCTTTTCTACAGATCACAAGGTGATAGGGGTCCAGTATGCCATCACCGCAGGATTCTTTCTCCTGTGGGGCTTGACCCTGATGCTCATCATGAGATGGCAGCTGGCCTATCCAGGTGAGCAGGTACCCATCCTGGGTCCCCTGCTCTCCGAGTCTGGGATCCTGACCCCCGATCTGTACAACTCCTTCGGTGCCATGCACGGCACCATCATGATATTCCTGGGCGTGGTTCCCCTGGCGGTCGGTGGGTTTGGGAACTATGTCCTCCCCCTGCAGATCGGTGCCCCCGACATGGCCTTTCCGCGAATCAACATGATGAGCTACTGGGCCTACTTCCTGGGAGGGGTCATCATGCTGACCAGCTTCTTCCTGCCCCAGGGAACGGCCACTTCGGGATGGACCGCCTATCCTCCCCTGGCCATCGTTGCCGAAACAGGGGAAACCGTCTGGCTTGTGGGGATGGCCCTCTTGATTACCTCTTCACTTCTCGGGTCCATCAATTTTATCACCACGGTGATTCAGCTGAGAACCCGGGGCCTGGGCTGGATGCGCCTCCCCTACTTTGTCTGGGCCCAGTTTGTTACCGCCTTCTTACTCCTTCTGGCTTTTCCCCCCCTGGAAGCTGCCGCGGTCCTTCAGCTCATGGACCGGCTGGCAGGGACCAGTTTCTTCCTGCCCAGCGGCCTGTATGTGGGCGGACAGATCCTGGAGGCAAGCGGAGGTGGAAACCCCTTGC
>JBHIAI010000044.1:0-13596 GCA_046861655.1 Fidelibacterota bacterium
GGAAGGACCTGTCTGGGGGTGTTGTGTCATCGGTGCGGCCTCTGGGTTAGGGGAACGGGGGATTATCTCTTGAAGGTGAAATCTACCCTCCTGGTTTCATCCTTTTCGATGGTCACGGTGGCGGTCCGGGATCCCAGCTTTTCGTGCCAGGCCTCCACCGTGTAGGTTCCTGGCTCCAGATCTGAGATGGTGTAGACGCCGTCCTTTTCTGTCACATCGAAAAATGGATGATCCGTCACAGCGATGAATCCCCCCATCCATGGGTGAACGTCGCACTTGATGGGAAACACGTCTTCCGCAAACTCAAAGGAACGGGTAGTCTCCTTGAGAAACTTTGGCATGGTGACGTTGAACTCGTCGTTGACGTTGGGAAGAGCGTGGAGGTTGTGAAGGACACCGTCGGAATTCAGGAACTTTAGAGGCTGACCCACCATCAGACCGAGAACGTGGGGTTCGTACCTGCAGCCGTCCTGATTAAGAACGACGGGCTCTTCAGGAACCTCCCATTCCTTATCCGGTAATCCTCTGGAGATCTGTACAAAGATGTTGGCCATGGTGCTCCCCTCCCCCAACACCAGAGCTTCTGAGCGGGCGGGATAGGCCTCAGGATCCTGTTCGTGCTTCATGACACAGACCGGTTCAATGGCCATGTCAAACGATCTCAGTTTGGGTATTTTCCCTTCATAGCGGACGGTTCCGCTCACTGCCCCGCCTGCGGTCAGGCACGTGAGGTATCCAAACAAAAGGGTCGCCCCTATGCCGGCTGACAAAGATCGATTCATGTTTTCTCCTGCTTTATGAAGGAACGGAAGTCCCCCGGTTCTGGCTACATACCTCCCATGGCCATCATGGTTTCCAGTTCCACATCTCCGCTCTGGGTAATGGCGACGCCAGTTGCGGTTGCCGCGTCCATGGTGATCATATTGTCATCGTTCTCATCGTAATAACCGATCAGGTGGGCATCACTGGCGTCATAGGCCATCTGACTGGTCTCGAAAACTCCCACGTAGTACGTTCCCTTCGGAAGGTCTCCCAGATGGACTTCTTCCGTCCCGCTGAGAGTGTCCGGGGCGTTGGGATTCAGGGTTTTCCCCATGAACATCCCGTCTGCCGCGTTGCTGGCCGGGCTCCCCGAAGGACCACTGCTCCAGTTGGACGAGTCCCAGGCGTAGGCCATGACCATGGTGGCGTCTTCTTTCATACTGGTGTAATTCATGAACATGACGGACACATGGACTTCTCCCATGATTTCCTCTTCCTCTTCCTCCTGGGCACAGGCGGTGAATCCTGCGGCTACCATGATCAGGATGCTCCATACGACGGCTTTCTTATTCATTACCCTTTGCCTCCTCGTTGCGGTTAGTTTCTTAAGTTATTTAGCGGGGTGCATTCTTCCCGGGGTTGATGAATTCATGAAGCAAGAAATTCACCAGGTCCCAGATCTGATCTTCCGTGAGGGTCCCTTCCACCGCCGGCATGGCACTTCCGGTCAGACCGGTGGACAGGGTTCGGTAGATATCTTGCGGTTCGGACCCGCCGATGAAAAGCCACGGCCTCGAAAGGTCAGGGGGAACGATCTTTTCTCCCCAGGTATCCTTGAGGGAGGGGGTGCTGGGTCCGTCTGCGTGGCCGCCTACTCCATGACACTTCCAGCATTCCATGGCCATGTACCATTCCCGCCCCGCGGCGACACTTTCGGGGGTGGGAGCTTTCCGGGGAGGCAGGGGTAAAACCCTGGCCCTTTTCTGGCGGGCGAACTTTGTGGGAGCGAAGGTTTTGATGTACTGGATAACCGCCTTTTTGTGATCGGTGGGCAGATTGGACCAGGCCGGCATGGCGTTGTCCTGTCCCATTCCCCGGCCCAGGGTCCTGTGAAGGTCACTGTCCAGAGGGACCTGACCCGAGGACGTCGACCGTACCTTGAACTTGCCGTCGGTGAAATTCCGGGGTTTCACAGACAGGTTACCGGCCACGGGACCGTCTCCCTTTCCTGAGACACCGTGACACACGGCACAACTCTCCACATAGATCTTCCGCCCCTTTTTGAGGACGTCCTCATCCTGACTGCCAGCAAAAGAGGCCGCAACTCCCAGCAGGAGAACGACAAAACGTTTGCCCACCCCGTTACCTCCGCTCGTTAGAATGCGAACATCACCATGAACATGAACCAGCTGGAATCGATACTGACCACCCTGCCCATTCCGGCCACCCATTCTGGATTGTACATATTGGGAGGCGGCTCAGGGAAACCAAACAGATTGTCCTGATTCCCGTACTCCACCACAACCGTCACCGGTTGATAGTTGAGATGCCACCTAAAACCCACCACATACCGGGAGTAACCGTTTTCGGGTCCCGAATCCACATTCCCCGTCATCATCCGGGGCATGGGATCACCGAAGAAGTATTCGTTCCCGTCGTATTCCCACGAGGCGGAACCGGCTTCCCTGATGAATTGACCCTCTACAGGATCGCCCCACTGGTTATTCACGGTAACCCAATCGTAGCGGGTGATGAAATAGAGTTTGGTGGGAACGACGACTACATCCGCACCGATGAAGCCCCCCGAATAGTCGAAGGGCCTGTCCAGCCACTCATCTACACTGGCGGTCCTGGCCAGGCCATGGCCGTGATCGCCTTCTTCCTTCCCTCCCCCCGCCAGATACGGAAGATTGAGGTTGGTCATATCGATATCCTCGTCATGACCTACCACGTACTGGCCGTAGAGGTTAATGGGGTACCCCAGATACAGGGGACCCAGGGTGAAGTCGGGCAGCTTCAGGTCTACAGAAGCGTCCACCCCCCAGCGATAGAAGGTGGAATTCTCTTTGTCGATGTGAACGTTGATATCGAATTCGTTTTTCCAGTAATCGATCATGCCATCGGTGGGATAGGGATTCCCCGAAAGATCCCTCAAGTTCTGGCGCCCATAGTACACCAGGCCTCCCACCCTGGCTGTTTTGATCAACCCGTCAAACATCCTTCCCACGGCCAGACGGCCGTACACATCAAACTCCACGTTGGTATCGAACTGGGCGTTGGTCCCGTTCACCAGAGCCAGTTCGTACCGGAGCCAGTTCAGGCCCAGGTGGGAAAGTCCGTTGAAGGCCACCCCGACCTGGGGGGACGACAGCCGAAAGGACCCCTTGACCCCACGGATATCGTATACCTCATACGGTGAAAGGGCGGAGCTCAACCTTCTTATGGATGAAAAAGGAAGTTCCAGTTCAAAAGACCCGAATTTCAGATTGGCCACGCCTGTGCGGGAATTGAAGATGTTATTCAGCTGGAAAAAGGCAAAATCCCAGTGGGCATGGGAGGGGGAGCCGAAGCGGCCCGCTTCCACCTCCAGTTCCTGCTCAATGCCCAGGGAAGTCATGAAGGAAAGGTGTTTGCCCAGGGTGCCACCGAACCAGACATGGCCCCCCATGTCCCTGAACGACCGGACGCTGTAGGTCTTGCCCGGCGGCAGGCCCGGAGGCGGGGTGGCACCGTCCATCCGGTTGTGAATCTTCCTGTCAACAAACATCTCGTGAAGCATGGCAGCCACCGGCACCTTGTGAAGGGTCCAGGCCGGGGTATCCTCAACCGTACCGGGAAGTTGATACCCGTTCGCCCGGAACCATTCCCCGAATTGATTGAGCTTCGGTTCAGAAACGTGGCAGGTCTGACACGGCTTTCCGTATTTCCTGGCAAACGAGGGAATCCCGGATGCCATTCCGGGAATCAGAGCAAACAATAACATGACCACAACGGTCGTCCGGAGGGTGAATCCATTCATGGTGACCAGTATCCTCCTCCCATCCCCCGCGGTTATCCCGTGGAAACTGTACCCCTCTCAACAGGATGTATGGAAATGCCTTCGAAATGCTGACGGTCAAGGATGGTCTGGATCTCAGACTGGATCCGTCCCATGGTCTTGATGATGGGACCGCAAAGACTCAAGCGACCGCAATTTTCGAAGTCTTCGGAGAGGCACTCCACCATTCGAAGGGGACCGTCGATGGCCTCGATGACATCCCGGAAGGTGGTTTCTCGTGGCGGTTTCCTCAA
This sequence comes from Fidelibacterota bacterium, assembly GCA_046861655.1. Taxonomy (GTDB): domain Bacteria; phylum Fidelibacterota; class Marinisomatia; order Marinisomatales; family S15-B10; genus JBHIAI01. Next base: position 4,054 of record JBHIAI010000044.1, read on the forward strand.
GGAATACCCACCCTTGACCCCCCGCTCTGAGACCAGAATACCGGCCCGGGTCATTTTCTGGAGGATCTGAGAAAGGAATTCTCTTGGAAGGTTCAGGTCTTTGGCCATCTGGGATTTGCTTCTCATGTTTCGGTGTCCCGCCGGGCTTTGAGAAGCGAGATAAGCCACGGTCAGGATAGCATAGTCTGCCGCTTTACTGAGGTACAAGGCTAAACCCCCCTTGGCATCGGAGGCTAAGTTAACGGCTCAGAAAAGCTGAGTCAAGGAAAAAGTGGACTAAAATGGTACACTTTAGAATCCTCTTATCAGGTTGGGCAGAGTGGGTGAAGTCCTAGAAGGAGATCGCGGCCCTTCGGGCCCGTCGCCGCCTACTACTTTTTCTTCTTCGGTCTTTCCGGCCGCTTGAGGGTAAAATCGACGGACACCGTTTCCCCTTCCTTGATGGTTACGGTGGCAGTCTGAGGGGGCAGCTTTTCATGCCAGGTCTTCAGGGTATAGGTTCCCGGGGAGAGGTTGGGAATTTCGAAGGAACCGTCCGCGGAGGTGACGGCAAAAAACGGGTGATTGACCACACCCACGAAGGCGCCCATCCAGGGGTGGACATCGCACTTGATCCTCACCATGATTTCGGGGACTTCAAATACCTTGGTAATCTTCTTTCTCGCCGCCGGCATGGCCTCATTGAATCTGTCATTCCCCGGTTCCTTGGGGAGGGCGTGAACGTTGTGAAGGGTGCCGTCGCTGTTCAGGATGTCGATGGGTTGTCCGGCCTGAACCCCCAGGACATGAGGACGGTACACACACCCCTCTTGATTGATCGTAGCGGGCTCCTCCGGGATGGGAAATGAAGTATCGACCAGACCCGAATCCACAAAGACGAAGACATTCTTGAGTTCTCCGTTTTCTCCGGCAAGGAGCCATTCCGTACGGACGGGCTCCTCCTGTTTCATTTCGCAGACGGGATCGGACCCCATCCGTATGGGTTTCATCCGGGGAACAGGTCCGTCATACACCACCGTGCCCGTTACTTTCCCTGTTGCGTACAGGAAGCTTCCGGTCAACACAAGAACGAGACATGTGGCCGCTGCCGAATGATTAGTCGTCATGGTATTCCTCCTTCATGATAGAAACCAGCGGGATTCTCACTATTCCTCCCAGTCCTCCCACTCTTCCCATTCTTCCTCTTCCACCTTGAAGAACTGGTATCCGTGTTCGTCAAAATAATCGGTTACCTCTTTGGTGATATCCGTTTTGCCCGGAAGGGAAAACACGTAGTCGGCCAGCCCCCAAAGCATGGCTTCTGGATTTCCCTTCAGGCTCAGAACGGCTCTTCCAAAAATCTCCGATGCATCGGAAGCCTCCAGGTCCCGATCTGTGGGGACATAGGGTTTGGGCATCCTGGTGTCGGGCATGATGGCCTGGGGATCGCGGAGGAAGTCCACCACCCATTCCGGGCGAAGCCTGTTCCTGGTCATGGCCAGGTTGGGGCCCCAGCTCTCGGGTTTTCCCAGAGGAAACGTGCTGCCGTAGAAATGGCAGTTGCTGCAAGCACCCATTTCATGGAGTTTCTCTCCGGCATGGTACCGGATCGACTGTACGTCCACGGTGTGGGGCGATTCGTAGGCATTCACTTCATCCTCAAGGAACTGGAAATACTTGATGATGGAGTTCCATTCGTCATCGGACAGATGAAACGTGGGCATCCTTACCCGAAGGCTGGGCCGGATGATGGTCGGATGCTTGAAAAAGTCGAACAACCAGCCGGGCTGGGTCCTGGCTCCCTGGGTATGGAGGTTTGGGGGACTGAAATCGACGGACACCTCTTCCGCCTCCGCCGGATCCATGTCGTTCGTCTCCACCAGCCACTCTGTTATGGTGGGACGAACGGCCCCTCCGTCACCTTCTATGATATGGCATCCCTGACAATTGTACTCCCGCACCAGCCACTGGCCCTGATGGACGTCGGGATTCTGCGACCGTATGGGTTTTACGCCGTAGGATGTCTTCACAAATCCCAGGAGGGCCGTCACAATGGCGTCGGCTTCTGTGTCGGTAAACTCAAAGTTGGGCATTCTGAGTTTCTCGTAGGGCCGTTTTACCTTGTTCCTGTCGAAGCTCCGGGGATGCTTCAACTTATGTTTGAACCAGGACTGCCGGGTATGGTCAATGTCGAGCAGCCCGAAGTCCAGCTTCTCTACGGCCTTGCTTCCCTCCTCAGTCAATTCGGTCCCGATGGGCTTTTCTTCTTCAAACCCGGGGATGTTGTGGCAGCCGTAGCATCCGTAGAAACGGAGCAGCTTTTCCCCCGCATAGTCGAGTTTTTCCTCAAGATTCATGCCGGAAAGCCTCTGCCGGGAGTCGTAATCGCTGAACATGTTCGAAAGGAAATTCAACACCACTTCGTCGATCACATCTTCTCTCAGTTCGGGGATTTCCTGCTGGAGGAATTCCTCCCGGGGGGGCAACGACATGAGATAGGCCGTAATGTCAGCGGTCTCTCGGTCGGTCAGCCTTAGATTGGGCATTTTCGTCCGGGGAAAATACCGCTCCGGTTCTTTCAACCAGTTATACACCCACCGGGCGTTGGACTTGCTGGCGAGGCCGATTAGATTGGGACCGTGGTCCCGCCGCAGGGACTGGAGGGAGGTCTTCTCGCTGGTGGGCTCCGCTTCAATCCTGTGACACCCCATACATCCCAGGGAATGGGTAAGGTCCCGGCCTCGCTGGATATCTCCTTTCACCGGTATGGGTTCCAGAGGAAAGTCCCCGCTGTTGTCGAACAGATAATGGACGATGGCATGGATCTCGTTATTGGTTCGAGTCACAGAGGCCGAGTCGCTGGTGTTCGCCAGACCGAAAAACCGGGGCATCCAGGTATTGTGCCGGAACAGTTTGGGATTCCTGATCCACAGGTAGGCCCAGTCCCTGGAAACCTTCGAAGCGATCTTGTTCAGATCCGGACCTATGCGGCGTTTGTCCTTGTACCGCTCGATGGTGTGGCACCCGAAACATCCCGCCCGCTCGATAAGGTTCGTTCCCAGATTCAGCCTATCCGCCCCCCGGACGAAGATCTCCTCGGAGTGGCACTTGAAACAGCCGGCTTCCGCATACTTCACAGGGAACATGGGATCGTCCCAGTGGTGCATCTCGTGCCACTCATACCGGACGGACCATTCTTCCTCTTCTTCCGGTGAATCGGGCGTATGGGCCGAGGTGATGAAGTCCGTGCCCCTTCCCCTGCCTCCGTGGCAGCTGGTACATCCGAATTGCTGGACCGGATGGGGCGAACCGGTGGCCAGGAACAGTTCAAGATCGGGATGGGTGGTGAACGGTTGGGGTGCGTCCTCGAACCCGGGCTTGGCGATGCCCAGATGACAGGTGGTGCACCGGTCCACCTTGGGAACCTGGGCAAAATTCAGATCCTGGGTGATGTCATTCAGGATGATCTGGTCAATCTTGTAGTAGGGATTCAGGAAATCGAGTACGGGCAGGTCCCGCACCAGGCTCGCGATTCGATTCGCGAAGGTCATGGAGGAGGGGTCGATGGTTTTCAGTTTCCGGATCAGCAGGTCAACGTCCCGGTTCAGCCGGGAAAAGGAATCCCTGGCGGTATGGACCTCCCGTCGCATGGACCGAATGCTTTGAAGTTTTTCGTCCAGTTTCCGTTTTGCCTCCTCCATAGCCAGACGCCGTTCGTGGGTTTCGGTTTCCAGCCGCTGCAGGTTTTCCCTGGCCTCAAGAGTATCCACGTGGGCCCCTGCCACGGCCTCCTCATAGGCATATTTGGCGGCGTCGTACTTGGCCTTGGTGAAACTGTGTTCCTGTTGAGCCTTGTAATGCCGGGCTTCCAGCTTCGACGCCTCTTTCTCCAGGGTTTTCAAATCCCCTTCTCTCTCTTCCAGGTCTTTCCTGGCGGCGGACAACCTTTTTTTCACCTGCTGGTAATCCTCCCGGGCCGACAGGCGTTGGATCTCCCCGTTGAGCTCCCCCGCTGTATGGGCAATTTCCAGCTGGCGGAATTGACGCTGGTAGCTCTTCCACGGCCGGGCGTAGTCATCGGCAAAGGTCCACACCAAGAGAAGAAGGAACACCAGGCTGGAAACGGCAAACAGGCGGTTAAGCCGGAAAATGTTGTAATGGCGTTCGTGTTTCTCCACGGTAGACTCTAGATGTTAAAAAAGAACTCTGGAATGGCGATGATGTATTTCAGATTGAACAGCCATCTCAGATACATCTTGAAGGGAAGAGCCAGCATGCAGAGAAGCAGGAAGATGAAGATACCGAATTTCACGTTTCCCATATCCTGGTGAAGTTTTCTGAATACGGTTCTGGCCAGAAGGGGGGGAACGGCAAGAAAATAGACGAGCACAGTCGCAAAGCCGAAAAATTCCCGGAGAAAGATATTGCCGGGCACCCCCGTATTCAGGAGTTTAATGTAGATCAACTCAGAGAGATTGATGTTGGTCATGGGCACCAGCTTGTGTACATCCCAGAATTCGAAGGGGCCGAAGAAATTCCAGTTGGGTCCTCTCAGGAACGTTCCCACCATGATGAGCATGATCCAAAGGACCAGCCATCCGAAAAGAAAGATAGGGATGGCCAGGCTCCTTTTCTTGAAGCTGTAGAATCCGGACCCCTCCCGGTTGATGTCAATGTAGGGAATGGCCATGAGTCCCAGAATGATCAAGGTGGGAAAGACCACCCCGGCCAGCCACGGATCAAAATAGACCAGCATCTCCTGAAGTCCCAGGAAGTACCAGGGGGCTTTGGAGGGATTCGGGGAATCGGTGGGGTTGGCGGGACCTTCCAGGGGGGCCTTGAGGGCGATGGACCAGACAAGAAGAAGGGACATCACCAGGATCAGGGCAATGAACTCAATGTACACCAGGTCGGGCCACACAAGGACTTTGTCCTCGGGATCGTGGAATTCCCCGGGCTTATCCCCTTCCTCCAGTCTTCTGTCATTCTGGAGGGCCTGATTCATGGCGATCCAGAGGAAGATGAAGACCAGAAACACCAGTCCCACGATGGGCACGTTATCGGGCTTGAGTACAATGAGCCGGAAATTCTCGTCCGTAATCCCGAAGGCGAAAAACGCCAGCAGGATGGCCAGCACCGCCAGGAACCCTTTCGGCGTCCAGATGGCGTTCAGGTGAAGCCTCCTGTTCCACTTCTCGAACCACTTGCTGGGAGGGAAAAGGAAAAGGAACGTGAGCATGGCCACCGGGAGCATCACCGTGGGTCGGATCACCAGGTTGGTTATGGCTTTGAACGTTTCCATCTGCCGGTATCGAGTTCAGAAGGGCCGGGATCAGGTGGGCCCGGAAATGCCTCCGTCTTTTCGGATTCGCCAGAAATGAACCCCCATGAATATGAGGATAATAAAGGGGAGCCCGATGCAGTGAAGGACGTAGAACCGGAGGAGGGCTCCCTCCCCCACGAATCTTCCCCCCAGGAGCGCAAACCGGGCATCGCTCGTCGACTGGATAAAGTTGATGTCCCCTATGCTCAACAGGGAGGCACCGGGGCCTTCATGCCCCAGGAACGGGGTCGCCCGGGCCATATTGGAACCGACGGTGATGGCCCAGATGGCCAGCTGATCCCACGGGAGCAGATATCCTGTAAAACTCAGGAGCAGGGTGAGAGTGAGAAGAAGCACTCCCACCACCCAGTTGAATTCCCGGGGGGGCTTGTAGGAGCCGGTCATGAACACTCTGAACATGTGAAGCCACACGGTGATCACCATGGCGTGGGCACCCCACCGATGGATTTCCCTCATGATACCCAGGGGTACCTGCTCCCTCAAATCCATGATGTCGGTGTAGGCGTATTCCACTGTGGGGCGGTAGTAGAACATGAGGAGGATTCCTGATATGGTGAGTACCAGAAACAGGAAGAAAGACAGCCCTCCCATGCACCAGGTGAATTTGAGCTTCACCGCATGCCGGGGAAGCCTTACCGGGTGCAGGTGAAGGAACACGCTGTTCAGGATGGACATCATCCGCTGGCGGCGGGTCACAGGAACGCCGGTCCGGAAAATGGACTTCCACAGTTGGCTGCCGCCGATTCTTTCGGGAAGGGGGCGCTTCTTTTTCTCTTCAGGATTGGGCGACATGGGGTGGGATTCCTTTCATTGCCTAGACAACCAGAAACGATTCCGGATCGTTCCATTCTCCTTTTTCGTACTGATATTTCTTGGTCTTGTCCACCTGGATCTGACCGTCATCGGCGAGGACGATCCTGAACCGTTCCAGAGGACGGGGGGCCGGACCTTCAAAGTTGATCCCTGATTTTCTGAACCCGCTTCCGTGGCAGGGACACTTGAATTTCTGTTCGTTCTCCAGCCAGTTGGGTGTACACCCCAGATGGGTGCACACCGTTGAAAGGGCGTAGATGTATTCGGGTGTTCTTACCACCCAAATGGCGTGGCGCTTTTTCCACCTGATATCCACCTCTCCCACTTTGTACTCATCGGAGAACCCGATCTTGAATGTCTGGGGAGGTTCGAAAAGAACGTTGGGGAACATGAATCTCACGATCATGGTGAGAAAGGCCCCGGTGGCAGCGGCGAACGCCACCCAGGCCACGGTGAGCCATGAGAAGAAAGACCGGCGGGTCATGCTCTCCGTGATGCTTCCCTTTCCCACGGAGGCCCGGGTCCTGGGTGGTAGTTTCTTTTCCTTCAGGTTTTCCATATTCTCACGAGGTTACAGTTTCGAGGCGTTGAGGGCCGCGTTCCGGATTCTCATATTCACGTCGGCCCCCGCCAGGTTGCGGATGGCGGCATCCAGAGATGAATCGTTCAGCTGGGACGCCGCATCGATGGCCACCACCACGGCCTCGGTCCGTTCGTAGCTGTCTACCTCCCTGAACTGGTCGAAATAGTTCATGTCCAGGAGATTCAGAAGAACTCGTTTGCCGGAATGGTCGCCCAGCCTGGCCAGGGCCACCGCGGAATTCCACACCACATTGGGCTCGGGATCCTTCAGAAGGGATTGAAGGGGTGGGATGCCCTGTGGAAACCCCATGTTTCCCAGGGCGATGGCCGCCCGGTTTCGAACCAGAGGAGAACGGTGATCCGTCATGGCGATGACCCGGTCCAGATCCGTTTCACTTCCGATGATTCCCAGGGCGAAAACGGCATCGGCAACCACCTCCTCGGAGTCATCCCGGAGACACCCGGAGACCGTTTCAGAGAATGTCGCCATCCGGGTCTGGCCCATGGCGCGGATCAGGTACTGCTTTACCCTGGGGTCCCGGTCGTCTTCGGCATAGTCAAAGGCCGACAACATCTGGGCCACGAACCGGTCGGAGTCGGGTATCCGGTCGGGATCGGACAGAATCTTCGATAGTTCAAAGGCCGACTGCCACCTCTTGGAGGCACTCCCGATCTTGACGTCTTGAAGGTAGTCCTCCACCGTCTTGGGTTCGTGAGTCAGAATGAGCCAGATCCAGTAGAAAATCAGAACGCTGACCGCGGTGATTACGAACGGCAGGATAAAGAAGGAATGTATGTTGACCCGTATGGGGGATTCTTTTTTCGTAGACTCAGTCACACGATTCTGCATCAGTAAGGATTCACCTGCCCGGCCAAAGGTGCGAATTTACAATACGGGCCTCCTCACGGGCAAAGGTAAATCGTCCCAATTGAGGCACGGGGCAAGATTCATTCGGGCAAGTCTGAGTCTGGCAGGGTTGGTACCGGGGAAGGGATTCGAACCCTCATCCCGCAAAGGCGAGACCAGATCCTAAGTCTGGCGCGTCTACCCGTTCCGCCACCCCGGCATACAGGGAGTTGAGGATTCGATTGAATCCTGCACTCCCTTCGTCAGGCGCCGTGACATTTCTTGTATTTCTTTCCGCTCCCACAGGGGCAGGGCTCATTCCGTCCGATTTTCTTGCCGACCCGTACAGGCTGGGGCCGGCCCTGGGTCACGGAAGCCTGCTGCTGCGGGGGTTGTCCCCCTTGAGATGGAGAAGCGGAAAAGCCCATTCCCATAGTCTCGTCATGCCGGGCTCTCACCCCTCTGGCCGGGGTCCTCCCCCTCAGAGAAGGAGCCCGTTCCATTCCCTGAAGCTGGGTGCGGTACAGCCTTCGCACCGTCTCCCGGTTAACTTCCTGAAGGAATTCAAGAAACATATGAAATCCTTCGGACTTGTACTCCAAGAGGGGGTCTTTCTGACCGTACGCCCTGAGGTTAATCCCTTCCCGGAGTTGATCCATGGCATACAGGTGATCCTTCCACTTCTCATCGATGGTCCGAAGAACCACATACCGTTCAAATGCCCGCATGATTTCCGAGGGTACCAGGCTCTCCCTTGCGCCGTAGACTGCCTCGGCCCGTTCCAGGATGGCCTCGCGAAGGCGATCCTGGGTGATATGATCCTCGGACATCCCGTCCATTTCAATGGTCAGGGTAGAGGACAATTCTTTTCCCATTTCCTCCCAATTCCAGAGGGTTGGATCGTCCCCCGAATCGGCATGCTGCTCCAGCAATTCTGACACGTAGTCCTGCAGAATCGCTTCGATTTCTTCCCGGATGTCTTCCTGCTGGAGTGCCTCGTTCCTCCGGCTGTACACCACTTCCCTTTGCTGGTTCATCACATCATCGTATTCCAGGAGCCGTTTTCGAATGGCGAAATTCCTGGCCTCCACCTTTTTCTGAGCTCTCTCGATGGATCTTGTGACCATGGAATGAGTGATGACCTCTCCCTCCTCAACTCCCAGTCTGTCCATGATGCGCGCAATTCGTTCACTGCCAAACAACCGCATCAGGTCGTCCTCAAGGCTCAAGTAAAACCGGGAAGAGCCGGGATCGCCCTGGCGGCCCGAGCGTCCCCGAAGCTGAAGGTCGATCCTCCGGGCTTCGTGCCGCTCAGTCCCGATGATGTGGAGACCCCCCTTGTCCGTGACCCCCTCGCCCAACTTGATATCCGTCCCCCGTCCCGCCATATTGGTGGCGATGGTCACCGCCCCGGGATGTCCCGCCCGGGCCACAATCTCGGCTTCGCTCTGATGGTGTTTGGCGTTCAGGACATTGTGAGGAATCCCCTTGCGTTTTAACATCCGGGACAGAGTTTCCGAAACCTCCACGCTGATGGTTCCCACCAGGACCGGTTGACCGCGCTGGTGACAGTCGGCGATCTCATCCAGAACGGCCTTGTATTTTTCCCGCTTGGTCTTGTATACCTGGTCCTCGTGATCAATCCGTATGACGGGTTCATTGGTAGGGATCACGGTCACATCGAGCCCGTAGATGGAATGAAGTTCCTCCGACTCGGTCTCCGCCGTTCCCGTCATGCCGGACAGTTTCTCATAGAGACGGAAATAATTTTGGATGGTGATGGTGGCCAGGGTTTGAGTCTCCCTCTCGATGGTCACGTTTTCTTTGGCCTCCAGGGCCTGATGGAGACCCTCGCTGTACCTCCGCCCGGGGAGAATGCGCCCGGTAAATTCATCCACGATGAGGACTTTCCCCTCCTGAACCACGTACTCCACGTCCTTCTCATACAATGAGTAGGCCCTGAGCAGCTGGGAGATGT
>JBHIAI010000159.1:0-3118 GCA_046861655.1 Fidelibacterota bacterium
GCCCGGTACACCCTGGATATGTTCTCCCGGAGCGTGGGTAGAGATCATGCCGAGATAACCCGGTTCTGGCAGTGGCGTGAGATGGTTGTGGATGCCGGCATGTATACGTTCGAGGTGCCTCATCTCCAGGCCCAGAAGCCCCAGGTAAAGGTCCAGCGAATCACGGGTGAAATCTACGACCTGATCAGTCTTGCCAGTTACAATTATCTGGGATACGGTTACCATCCCGAGGTTCTGGACGCCGCCAAGAGTGCCCTGGACACGTTCGGGCTTGGAGCCACGGGTTCACCTGTGTTGAACGGAACGTTTCAGATTCACAAGGTATTGGAGCAGAACCTGGTGGATTTTTTCGGCCTGGACGGGTATGGCGTTTCTCTGTTCTCATCGGGATACGGAGCCAACATAGGGGTTGTATCCTGTTATGTTCACAAGGGGGATCACGTGGTGCTGGATCGATCCTCCCATGCCTCCCTAATCGATGGAGCCATCCTTTCCCAGGGTAAGATTTCCCTATTCAGGCACAATGATGCTGGGCACCTCGACCGGGTTCTTAAGAAGATTGATACCGGCAATGAAAGAATCCTTGTCTGTACGGAGGGCGTTTTCAGCACCGATGGGGACTACGGTAATCTCAAGGATATTCTTGAGGTAACCAGGAAGTACGGTGCCAAGCTCCTGGTGGATGAGGCCCACTCTCTCCTTATTGCGGGTCCCAATGGACGGGGTGTCTCCGAGGAAATGGGTCTGCTGGATCAGGTGGACATGATTATCGGAACTTTCAGTAAGTCTTTCGCGGGAGTCGGTGGCTTTCTGTTCGCCACTGAGGAAATCGTCAATTACGTCAACTACTACGCCCGGTCCAGAATGTTTTCATGCGCTCTCGACCCTGCTGTAACCGGCGGGCTCATCAAGTCTTTGGAACTCGCCAGCGGTCCGGACGGAAACAGGAAACGCAAGCGCATCAGGTCCAATGCAGATTACCTGCGCTCCAAACTCCAGGAGTACGTGGATACCGGTGTCTCCGACAGCTGGATCATCCCTGTCATGTACGGCGATGAGCGCCTCACCCTCCCCTTGAGCGACTACCTGCAAAAACACGGGTTGGATATTTCCCTTATGATGTTTCCCGCCGTTCCCAAGAACCGCTCGAGAATCCGGGCCTTCGTCACCTCAGAACACACTCGTGAGGAGCTGGATCAGGCAGCCGCCATCATCCTTCAGGCCGCTGAAGAGTTCAATTTCCTTCTGAAAGGGTAGCACCCAGGGGTTTCTGACTTGCCTACTGAACCTCGCCATAACCGAGAACCGCTGATCTGGAAATTTGACTTTGCCCTCACGACGTTTTATGAGGCCGAAACCGATTCTGTCAAGAACCTCCTTCCCCGGAGGCTGACCCCCCTGGAGGTGGCGCCGGGCGTGTCCCTCATCAATCTAACAGCCTTCAACTTTCTGCCCGGTGGAAACGGAAATCTCCCTGAATTCCAGGAGATCACCTTCAATGTGGCCGTTTCGCCCGATCTCAAAAGAGGCGTACCCCGGTTCGCTGCTTATGTGGTTTCTCTGGCAAGTACGTCCCAGGAACATCTCACCCACAGCGAGGAGTTTTACAAACTACCCAGCTATGGGAGACTGTCCGAAGTGAAAATCCAGAAGGACGACCTGACCGTGGAATGCGGGGACTCCGACGGCACCATCGCCACCATGAGGAATTGTGGTTCGGATACTTCCTTCAAAAAGTCTGAGCAGTACTTACAGGTTTTTTCCTCAGTGGACGACGCCATTTTTGTCGCCGATGTCACCGTTCGGGGAATCATGTTTGAACACCAGGAGCACGAGAGTGTGGGAATTCTTCACAGTCACCCTTTTTTTCGAACGATGGACATGGCTCATGTTGAACCGGAAGCATACCTGCAGATGACGGGTAAGCCCGGTGAAACCGGCGAACAGATCTATTATCCACCCGACAGATTCATCTGAATGGTGCTAATCCCGTGATCCGAATCGCGATCGCCCGGACCGTCCTTCCCACGGTCATTTTGGCTTTCAATTTCGTTCCGTGCTATGCCCCCCCCACGGGGGCTCACGCCGGACCATTCACTCAGCAGACGCCCCCTCAACACGATTCCCAGCACAGGTTCAAAGATGCGGAGAAATGGGCGGAAAGATTTGAGAATCCGGAAAGGGACCAGTGGCAGAAACCTGAAGAGGTCATTGACATTCTGAGTTTCCAGGGGGACGAAACGGTCGTGGACATCGGGTCCGGAACGGGCTATTTCTCGGTCCGGTTCGCGAAGGTTCTTCCCCGGGGGAAAGTGTACGGCGCGGATATTGAACCGGACATGGTTCGCTACCTTAACGAAAGGGCGAAAAAAGAAGACTTACCGAATCTGTCCAGCAGGTTGGTGGATCCTGACGACCCCGGTATTTCTGAACCCGTGGATGTGGTCTTTCTGTGTAACACGTACCATCATATTCAGGACCGGGTTGACTACTTTGGACGACTGCGAGAAGATTTCCGGCCTGGAGGGCGGTTGGTGATCGTGGATTTCGTAAAAGGGGATCTCCCGGTGGGCCCCCCGGATCACATGAAACTGTCCCCGGAAGCCGTCATATCAGAACTATCCCAGGCAGGGTATACCCTGACCCAATCTTCCGACGTTCTGCCGTACCAGTATATCCTCATCTTCGTGCTCCCGGCGGAGTAGCGGCGTACCTTACCCCAAGTTCTATCCACTGTTCAAGCGCCTTATCTGTTTTGCAGCCTTCTTGACTCACGTACACCATGCTCTTCATCGGCTTACCGGTAAAGTCCATGGGTCGTGCATGCGCCCTGGAGAGTGCGCGTTCATGTTCGTCCGGACCCACACGCACAACCAGATCTTCGTTGAGCGCGCCGCAGGCCATCTTACCGTTTTTCATGAATGACAGACCGCCGAACATGTGCTTTTCGGTGATACCTTTGTGTCGCGCCAGTGTTTTTCTGATACGCTCCGCTAGCTGTTTGTCGTATGCCATTGACTTTACGTAACAATAGGGGCGGCAATTATGCCTGCCGCACCGAACTCAATCACGCCGTGCCAAGCCATAGATTCACAAAACTCCGTACGGAAGACACTGG
>JBHIAI010000160.1:0-3108 GCA_046861655.1 Fidelibacterota bacterium
GGTGTCGCTCCATGTAATCTGTCAGGACCGATAGTGTGTTTTCCTGAACTACGGTGTCGGGATTCAGGATCAAAATATACGCTCCTGAACACCGTTGGACACCCTGGTTCACCGCCCTGGCGAATCCCACGTTCCGGTCATTCTCGATGACCGTAACGGACGGAAACTGGGATTTCAACATGGCGGCCGAACCATCAAAGGAGTGGTTGTCCACCACCACCACTTCCATCCTCTCCTTTCCTTCGGCCTCCAGAAGGGAGACAAGACAGTTGGACAGGTAGTCCTTCACATTGTAATTGACCACTACCACCGAAACGGCAGGACGACCGGCGCGCCCAGAGGTGGGGTTCAGTTCAGATGCCACCGGAACAGCCTCCAGACTCTTAATCTCCACACCATGAGGGCCGCTTCGAGCATCACAGTCCGGGTCATCTTTGACTGGCCCACGGTGCGTTCAATAAAAATAATGGGAATTTCCTTCACCTGGAATCCCTTATGCCAGGCCCGAAAGGTCATTTCAATCTGAAAAGAGTAGCCCTGAGACCGGATAGAGTCAAGGTCGATGGATTCCAGAACTTCCCGCTTCCAGGCCTTGAAACCTCCTGTGGCGTCCCTGACAGGGAGACCGGTTACCACGCGGGTGTACTTGTTGGCCCCGTAACTCAGAATAAGACGGCGAATGGGCCACCTGACCACACTGACGCCGTCGCAGTACCGGCTTCCCAGCACGAGATCGGACTCCGAAAGGAGATCCACCATTCTGGGAATATCTTGAGGGTCGTGGGACATGTCGGCGTCCATCTGTACGATTACGTCAAAATCCCTTCCGAGGGCATATTTGAACCCCCGGGTGTAGGCCGTTCCAAGACCGAGCTTTCCCGGCCGCCGGATCAGGTGAAGATTGGACCAGGTGGATTTGAGACTTTCCACATACTCTGCGGTTCCATCCGGAGAGTTATCGTCCACCACCAAGATATGGTATTCCGGGTTCACGGCAAAGACCGACTTTATGAGAGTCCCCACATTGCGCCGCTCGTTGTAGGTTGGGGTCACGACAAGGGTCTTCACACGATCACGCCCTCTCTGACCTTCCGCAAACAGTATTCAACGGTGTATGTCCGGAGACCCAGAACCTCTTCAATCTTGCCCGTTGTCAGGCCCGAACGCAAGGGCCGGGGGGCACGCTGTGCCAGCTCGCCTGTTGACACGGGGTGGATGAGAGAAACATCCAAGTCGAATACTCTTGCGATGGCCTGGGCGAACTGATACCTGGTCAGGAATTCTGCACCGCCATAGTTGAAAATTCCCCTGGCGTTCAGGATAATAGCCATACGAATGGCTTCAGCCATCCCCCCGGTCCAGGTGGGATTTCCCCACTGGTCATCCACCACCCGGATGGGATTTGACTCGTGGAGAGACTGGACCACCCACTGGAGAAAATTGGCCTTCGACCGGGTGGAGGCGCCATACAGGACGTTGGTTCTCAGAATGAGCCAAAGGTCGGTGGAGCCGCGAACCACGTTTTCGGCCCCCAACTTAGTCTTTCCATAGTAGTTGATGGGATTGGGGATGGCTGTCTCATCGAAGGGTCCCGATTCACCGTCGAAAATGTAGTCAGAGGATATCTGGATGAATCTGACCTTTTGACGCCTTACGGCATCCAACAGATTCTGCGTACCCCGGACGGTGGTGTTCCAGGCAACCTCCCTTTCCGTCTCGCACCGATCCACGTCGGTGAACGCTGCCAGATTCACGATGACGTGGGGCTTGAACGACTGACTCGTACGCTGGACCTGGTTGCGGTCGCATACATCGAGCTGCTGGACGGGACAATAGTGAGGGTGATTCTCAGGGACCCGGATGCCGGTGGCAAGAAGCCCGAAATGGGGCTGAAGCTCCTGAACCACCGCATCGCCCAAAAGACCAAAAGCACCCGTGATTAGAACTCGCTTCGCCAAATCCACCCAGGAGTGCAGGATTCGATTCTGTTCCAATCCTGCACTCCTCTCCCTTTTCCAAAATTTATGAACCAGAGAAGAAAAGTCCGATGTATTCGTCGGAACCTAGGAGTGCAGGATTCCTAACGGGGTTCCACCGAAAAGGTTCGGGCCATGACCTCCATCTGCCTTAACAGTACACCCTTGTCGCCGCCCGGGTAGTGGATCAAGAGATTTATGTGAAACCGCCGGTCCGTGGCGGGGTCATAGAACAGGTAGGATACAAAGGGTCCCCCCTTCGGTTCGTCCGTCCGCTCCCACAGGCCTTCCACCCTGAAAGCCTCCCTCCCATTGAGAACGGTCCTCTCCACATGGCGGTAATGATCGGGGAAACTCATATCTTTCAAATACAGGGTGGGGAATTCCTCTACCTCATCCGTCACCGTAAGGATATCCAATCCCTTGACCGGCGGATGATCTGTCCAGTGCACCGAAATCCAACGATAGGGGAATGACCTACCCAGTTTCACAAAGTTCCTGGCCGGTTGTTCCGCCAGGATGACATAATCATGCTGAATACGCATGTGCCAGCCGTAGTCCTGCTGAAACCGGCGGCTGAGATCTTTCTGCTCCAAAGTCTTGAACACAAATGCTTCCTGTCTTTTCAGGAAGGCTTCATCGAATAGCGTAAAGATCCACTCGCCGCGCCTTTGGATCGCCTCCCGGAATTCCCCCGCGTCCCGGGCCGCTAGAATGAGCACCACCTGTTCACGGGCGAAAAGGTCCCGGCTGGAAAAGACCCGGTTTTCTCCCTCCTGAGCCATCTGGATCTGGTTTGAAGGAAGAAGGTCCCGGACCAACCTGTCTCCGGTAGTATCCCCGGGGGTGAAGAGAGAGATCAACGTCAGATTGTAGCTCTTGTCATAGTCCCTGAAAGAGAAAGGATCCTTGTAGACCAAGTCGAAATATGGCTCAGGTTCCGGCGTGTACAGAACCCGGCTGAAAAGGGAATCGAGGGGGCCTTTCACCAGCGGAATGTCTTCAGGCGACACCACGACCACGATCCGATTCTGTGGACCGGTGGCCTCCTTCTTGAAAGGTGCGCAGGAGAAAGTAACTGTGGCGACCGCTACCGCGGTCGCCCCCAGCCGGATCCTTCCCCAGGAACCCC
>JBHIAI010000161.1:0-3083 GCA_046861655.1 Fidelibacterota bacterium
GGTTCAGGCGGGCAGGAGGTTTCGGCTTTCAAACCGGGGATGAAGGGGGGGGATACTGGCTGGGTAAGACTATTCTGATGGAATTGATTGCCGCCGGCCGGTCGTCCTCCAAGGAAGTCCAGGAGCTGACCCGTACCGTTCTTGATCATTCAGGAGAATCCGATTTTGAGCAGTTGCTTACGATTCTATCATCAGGCGCCGAAGGAGTGGTGCAGGTGGCCCGCCTGGGTCCCGTTGTTCTGAAATCGGCCATCGACGGAAACAACCTTGCCTCTCGGACCGTCGCCCAGGGGGCGGAGGCCCTGGCCCGTCTCGTGTATGAGGTGTCCGTCAAGCTTGACAAGCATCGGGGGAAGGTGATCGTAGGCGCCAGCGGTTCGATTCTCCAGGAGTGGGAATTCTACCGGACACGGATCCAGGATGAACTTCTGCTGGACTTTGATCAAGTCGATTGGGTCCTTCCGGAGTACCCTCCGGCCTTTGGAGGATTGGTCCTGGCCGGGGTTGACATGACTCCCTCCGATTTCAAATCCCTGGACATCAGGCATGTATAGTCCCGTCGCGGAGATCCGTCTGGACCGATTGATCCGGAACTTCCTGAGAATAAAAGCTCAAGTCGGGGACGCAGTGATGATGCCAGTGGTAAAAGCCAACGGATACGGTCACGGAGCAGTCCAGGTCTCCAGAGCCCTTCAGGGCAAGGGAGCCGGGTTCTTCGGCGTGTTTACCGTTGGAGAGGCTCTGGAACTGAGGGAAAATGGCATCGAGGGCGACATTTTCATTTTTTCCCGAATGACCGAGGACGCTCTTTCGCCTGCAGTGGAGCACGATCTCACCCTCAATATTTCCTGGCCCGACGATGTGGACACTCTGATCCGTTTTATCGGGAAAAACCGACGGAGTCCAAAAGTGCACCTCAAAGTGGACACGGGGATGACTCGTCTGGGGGTTCCCATGGAGCAGACAGAGGCTGTGGTGAAGCGACTGGCGCAGCATCCGGAAATCAACCTGGAAGGGATCTATTCCCACCTGGCCACCGCAGACGAGGGAGACCCGGCGTATGCCAATCTTCAGATTGACCGTTTTGCCAGAATCATTGATATGGCTACGGCCATGAATATGAGTCTGAAGTACATCCATATCGCCAACAGCGGTGCCGTGTTGGACCTTCCGCAGTCCTACTTCAACATGGTGAGAGTGGGGATGCTTATGTACGGTGCCTTCCCCTCCGATGAAACGGCAGAGGGAATTGAGGTGGAACCTGTCATGAACTTCAAAGGTCCGGTAGTTGTGGTTCGAAGGGTGAAGGCGGGGACTCCCATCAGTTACGGAAAAGTCTACCGGCCTGACAGGGATGCCTATATCGGTGTCATACAGACCGGTTTCGCCGATGGATTCCCCCGAAACTGGTACGAACGGGGCTACGTCGGTTTCAAAGGAAAGACGTATAGAATTGCAGGACGGGTATGCATGGACCAGCTTATGGTCGATTTCCGGGATGACCAGCCTGATGAAGGGGAAGAAGTCCTGTTCTTCGGCGACGATGGCGAAAACCGAATCCGTCTGGAAGAAATTGCCCGGGATATCGGTTCCACACCGTACGTTCTGATGACAGGCATCGGGGGAAGAACGGAACGCGTCTATGAAGGGTCGGAATCGTCCTAGCAGTGACAACCGAAATCAGCTGAAGCTCAGTGGAAACCCTGGATACCGTCGTACTGATCGCCTACCTGGCGGGGGTAACGGGAATTGCCCTTTGGGCGGGTCGAAAGCAGGTCTCCGCCCAGAGCTATTTTCTGGGAAACCGGAACCTGCCCTGGGGCATGGTCATGTTGTCCCTGGTGGCCACCGAAACCTCGGTTCTGACCTTCCTGAGTGTCCCCGGGGTGGCCTACATTTCGGACCTGGGGTTTCTTCAGCTGGCCCTCGGTTACATCGTAGGCCGCTGGCTCGTGGCCCGGTTTCTCCTTCCTGACTATTTTGACCAGGGACTGGAGTCGACCTATGAATTCATCAGGAACCGGTGGGGACCAGGAACCCAGAAGTTTACGTCGCTGGTCTTCCTCGTTACCCGGGTTCTGGCCGATGGGGTTCGACTCTTCATCACTGCCATTCCCGTGTCGCTGATTACGGGGTGGTCCTACCCCGCCTCCATCGCGGTTATCGGAGGGGTAACCCTGATCTATACCCTTGTGGGAGGGATCCGTTCCGTTGTGTGGGCCGATTCACTGCAGTTTGTCCTGTATCTGGGGGGAGCCCTCGTGGGGTTTGCCGTTTTGAATTCAGGAGTGGAGGGAGGATGGCAGACCATCCTTGAGACGGCGGGAAGGGAAGGCAAACTTCAGTTTCTGCATTTTGGCCCGGGGTCTATCCTGGGAGAAAAGTACCATTTCCTCACCGCGGTGGCGGGGGGCATGTTCCTTTCCATCGCTTCCCACGGCACCGATCACCTCATGGTTCAGCGTCTTCTAGCCTCCAGGAATGTTAGATCGGGGCAGAAAGCGCTGGTGGGAAGCGGGTTCATGGTATTCCTTCAGTTCGCGCTGTTCCTTGTCCTGGGTGCGGGACTGTGGGTGTATTACGGAGGCGCGGACATCCAATCAGACCGGGTGTTTTCGACCTTCATCGTGGAAAGTCTCCCCCCGGGCGTTTCCGGTCTTCTTCTGGCCGGGATTTTCTCCGCGGCTATGTCCACCCTGAGTTCATCCATCAACTCCCTGGCGTCTTCCTCCATGACCGATTGGATCAAAGACGTCTGGCCCCGTCGCCACACTTTGACAGTTTCCCGGGCCCTGTCGGTTTTCTGGGCCCTGGTTCTTGCCGGTGGGGCGTCCCTGTTCGCCTCCCAGGACAATCCTTTGGTGGAAGTCGGATTGACCATCGCGTCCTTTACGTACGGAGGCCTCCTGGGATTCTTCGTTCTGGGCCGGCTCAAACGGGATTTTCCCCCTCAGATCGTCATCGGAGGGTTTCTGGCTTCTCTGATTACCATGGTGGGCGTCATCAGTCTGACGGAAATCGCCTGGCCGTGGTTCACGTTTGTTGGACTGTCGGCCATGCTGCTGGTGTCGTTTGCAGCCGCA
>JBHIAI010000162.1:0-3080 GCA_046861655.1 Fidelibacterota bacterium
TCAGGCCCGGTTTCCGTGGGAACTTCTGTCGAGGATGGATTCCCGGTCCCGCCCCGGCGGGACCAAGAAAACCGTCGCTGTAGAAAGATCCAGCACCGCGGACTTCCTCGGCTCGACTCCGCTAACCCCGGGCTGCATCTTCCTAAGGCGACAAAAACAAAAAGACACAAAAGAAAGAATGCGGTCTTTGAATAGTTTCGGAAGAAAAGGATGACCCCGCCCCAGCGGGGGACAAGAATCCGTAACTGACTGAGTACAGGCAAGCAAGCCGGTGGTTGATCTGACACAATTATTCGTTAAATTCGAGTGGAAAATCCCGATGCAGCGTATCGGGGACGATCTGTCTGTTCTTACAGACTGCCACCGTAGCTCAGCTGGTAGAGCAGCGCATTCGTAATGCGCGGGTCGGGGGTTCGAATCCCTCCGGTGGCTCGGCCGTTACTCCTCACCATTCCCTGTTCGGATGATTCCCAAGGCTTCCTGATATGGTTCAAAGACCTGTGTTCTGGATAGGACTGACAGTCCTTTCCATCGCCAGTTCGGTCTTTGTCTTTTCCTATTTCCCCCGGGCTTTCCCCATCGTTACCCTGGATCTTCAGATGGACAGACAGGCCGCTCTTCAGTCAGCCACACAGCTGGCAGAATCCTACGGCTGGGGACCTGAGGGGTACCGCCAAGCAGCCTCCTTCCGGGTGGACCAGGAGCTGCAAGACTTCGTGGAACTGGAGGGGGGAGGAACCGATGCATTCCGGACCCTAATTCGGGAAGGCCTGTTTTCTCCCTACACCTGGCGTGTCCGCCACTTCACGCAGGGCGAAACCAACGAAACCCTTATCCGGTTCACTCCCCGGGGCCAGTTCTACGGTTTCCGGGAAAAACTGCCTGAAGACGAGCCGGTCCCGTCTCTCAGTTCCGATTCCGCCCGGCAGGTCGCCCAAACCGCCGCCATAGACTGGCAGGTAGACTTAGAAGATTTTGAACTCATCGAAACGTCCCAGGAACGGCGCCCGGGAGGCCGGATCGACCATTCGTTCGTTTACGAGCGGCGGGATGGTCAGATAGGACAGGGACGGGTCCGGATGAAGCTGGTGGTTTCGGGGAATAAGCTGTCGGAACTCACCCATTCTGTGAAAATCCCCGAAGCCTTCACTCGCCGTCATGAAGAGATGCGGTCGGCCAATAACACCATCGCCTCCATGGCACTCATCGTTGTCGCCGTGGTGTACGTCCTGGGAGGCTGCGGACTGGGTCTCTTTTTTCTCCTGAAGGAACGCTGGATTCTCTGGCGAAAACCCCTCATCTGGGGCCTTTCCATCGCCTTCCTGCAGGTTCTGGCGGGCATCAACGAGTGGCCCCTGGCCTGGATGGACTACGACACCGCTATATCCTCAGGGCGGTTCCTGGTTACCCAGGTGGTTCTCCTAATGATGGGCTTTCTTTTCCTCGGTGTCCTGATCACGCTCTCCTTCATGGCCGCTGAAGGACTGTCCCGGAAAGCATTCCCTCACCATATCCAGCTCTGGAAGTTGTGGTCCAGACCCGTAGCGGCCACCGCTCCGCTTCTCGGCAGAACCACCGGTGCATACCTGCTCGTGAGTGTCTTCTGGGCCTTCGAAGTCGCCCTCTACTTTCTCGCCACCCAGATCCTGGGCTGGTGGACGCCATCGGAAGCCCTCTTCCAGCCGGATATTCTGGCCACCTACTTCCCGTGGCTTTCCTCCATTGCGGTATCGGCCCAGGCCGGATTCTGGGAGGAGAGCCTGTTTCGAGCCGTGCCCATCGCCGGAGCCGCCCTGCTTGGCGACAGATTCGGCAACCGGAAAACCTGGATTGTGGGGGCCTTCATCCTCCAGGCCGTTGTGTTCGGGGCTCTTCACGCCAACTATCCCGCCCAACCCGCCTACGCCCGGCTGGTGGAACTCATAATTCCATCCGTGGGATTCGGACTCATATACCTCTTCTTCGGTCTTCTTCCAGCCGTTGTCCTTCACTTCAGCGTGGATGTGGTGGCCTTCTCTCTCCCCCTGTTCGTTTCCTCAGCATCCGGCATATGGATCAACCGGGTTCTCGTGGTCATCATCGGGCTGGTCCCCCTGTGGATCGTGCTCATGGGCAGGATCAGATCCGGACAATGGCTCAAAGTTCCAGAGAATGCCTACAACCGGAACTGGACGCCCCCACAGGTGATAACAATCCGGAGGGAAACCCGTCCCGAAGAAACCCGCTACCCGGAAGAAGCCCCTGGCGCAACCGGACGATTGATAACTCTGGCGGGAGTGGCGGGACTCATCCTGTGGTTATCATTTACCCCGTTTCATACCCCTGTCCCCAGGGTGACCATCGGCCGGAGCCTGTCCAGAGAACTGGCCCTTGACACCCTGACCGCACGGCAGGTGAACCTCCCTGAGGAAACCAAAACCTTGAGCCGCTTGGATGAAAACCTGAACCGGCAGCACAGGTTCGTCTGGCAGGAGGGTGGTCAAGAAACTTACCACAGGCTCCTGGGCCAGTACCTGACAGGTCCTCACTGGCTGGTCCGTTTCGCCCAATTCCAGGGGGACGTGGCCGAAAGAGCCGATGAATACCAGGTTTCTATCGCCGGAGACGGCTCCCCGTTCAGGGTCCACCATCAACTCCCGGAATCCAGTCCCGGGGCCAGACTCTCCGAGAGCCAGGCCCGCCTCCTGGCCCGGAGGGCTTTGCAGGAGTCCCAGAATATGGATCCCGAAACGGTCAAAGAGATTTCTGCGGAGGAATCCGCCCTTCCCGGGAGAACCGACTGGGTATTCACATTTTCCGACACCGTCACCTATCCCCTGGAGAAAGGAGAGGCCCGGATCGCCATCGAAATCAACGGTGACCAGGTTGTGGACAGCCATCGGTATGTTCATGTTCCGGAAACCTGGATCAGACAGGAAAAGAGCAGACGCAATCTTTCCGTCATCCTGGGCCTTGCCTCCCGGATGGCCCTGGTCATCCTGTTCCTGGCGGGAGTGGTGGTCTCTCTCATACGATGGAGCAAAGCGGGACGACCCGTCCAGGAGGAGCCGCACCAGAAGAGATTCTCTTCTTCCACCTTC
>JBHIAI010000163.1:0-3059 GCA_046861655.1 Fidelibacterota bacterium
GTTAGGTGGTGCAAGGCCCGGAAAAATTCGTACATGCATCTTGCAGGAAAATTCGCCGCCAAGGAGGCCGTAAAGAAGGCCCTCGCCGCCTTAGGGGAACCCGGGCCGCTCCCTTTCACCGCCGTGGAGATTGTCCGGAAGGATCATTCCCCTCCCCAGGTAAAGATTCAGTGCAGACTTAAGGGTTCCTACCAGTTTCAGATTTCCATTTCCCATACGTCCCGCCTGGCCACCGCCGTGGCCCTGGCTGAACGGACGTGAAAATCCTGTCCTCAGACGAAGCCCGCCGGGTTGATGGCCACACCATCAAGATCCTGGGTATTCCGGGAGAGACGCTCATGGGGCGGGCGGGAATGGCCGTGGCAGGGAAGGCCAGAAAAATTCTTGGGGAGATCGGGGGAAACCATGTGGCCGTCGTGTGCGGAAAAGGAAACAACGGGGGAGACGGGTTTTCCGCCGCGGTGAGGTTGCACCAGTTCGGCACGAATCTGGGACTGTTTTCCACCGTCTCCGCGGACAGGATACAAGGGGACGCGGACCTGTTTCACCGCCGATGCAAGGATCTGGCCTTGAAGGTTGAATACGAAGCCGATCCGGAGAAAGTCGACTTGTCTGCGTTTGACCTTCTTATCGACGGCCTCCTGGGTACCGGAATCCAGGGGGAAGTGAAGGGGAAGGCGGTCCCGTGGATTGAAAAAATAAACGGTGCCGGTCTCCCTGTTCTCTCTGTGGATATCCCCTCCGGAGTCAGCGCCGACACTGGACAGGTCCTGGGAACGGCGGTAAGGGCCCGGTCAACCGTGACCATGGGGTACCTCAAACAGGGTCTGGTCATGCAGCCGGGAGCGGATCTGGCTGGAGACCTGGAAGTGGCGGATATCGGGTATCCGGACCGGGCCTTCGATGTCCTGGACCTTGGAAAAGAGACCATTGATGAGTCGTTGGCCCTGGCCAACCTGACAAAACCGAGGGCGGATACCTACAAGCATCGCCAGGGCAAGGTCCTGGTTGTAGCGGGATCAAAGGGATACACGGGTGCCCTGTGCATGGTGGCGGAGGGGGCATTGCGGTCGGGAGCCGGACTGGTGATAGCCGCCGTCCCCGAGTCCCTCAACCACATTGTTGAAGCCAAGCTCACAGAGGTGATCACGGCTCCACTCCCGGACAGGGGAGAGGGAAGGGTGCTGCCTGAATGCCTCAAGACCCTGGAGAGCTACCTGGACTGGTGTCATGTGGTGGCCATTG
This sequence comes from Fidelibacterota bacterium, assembly GCA_046861655.1. Classification (GTDB taxonomy): domain Bacteria; phylum Fidelibacterota; class Marinisomatia; order Marinisomatales; family S15-B10; genus JBHIAI01. The sequence goes on from JBHIAI010000163.1 coordinate 1,246, forward strand.
GGCCCGGCCTGGGAACAGGCCCGGAACAGCTGGAGTTTGTCACAGAACTGTTCAGGACGTGCCCCAAACCGCTGGTCATCGATGCGGACGCCCTCCGCGTATTCCATGACAATTTTGAGCTTTTCAAGGCCATCGAGAACACCTTTGTCCTCACCCCTCATCAGGGCGAAGCTGCCGCCCTGTTTGGAGTGGAAAAGGGACAGATCCAGCAGGATCCGTTTCAATTTGTCCACGAGTCGGCCCGGACCACCGGGTCGGTGTTTGTCCTCAAAGGGGCGCCGACCCTGGTGGGCGATGGTGAGAAAGTGGTGGCGAATACCACGGGTCATCAGGGGTTGGCTACGGGCGGGAGCGGCGATGTGTTGACCGGCATCATAGCCGGCTTTCTGGCCCAGGGTATGGACGCGTTCACTGCTGCCCAGGTGGGGGTATTCATCCACGGGAAAACGGGGGACACACTCCTGGAATCCCATGGATACCGGGGCCTGGTGGCAGGCGACCTGCTGACGGTGCTCCCTTCAGTCCTTTCCGTTTATGAACGCGGCTAAATACCGGGTGATCACCACCGTGTATGCTTTCCTGATTCTTGCCGTTTCCACCATTCCCGGGCGGACGGTTCAGGATCTGATCTTCGGCTGGGACAAGGCTTTTCATTTTCTTGAATACGCGGTACTCGGCGGATTGCTGGTTAAGTCACTCACTCATCGGGACCAAAAAAGGATTGCCTCCATCGTGACCGGGGGGCTTCTATTCGCGGCGGTGGACGAGTCGTGGCAGGCGGTCATTTCTGAGCGTGATGCCAGTGTCTACGATTGGATCGCTGACACGCTGGGCGTGGCCGCCGGAATCGCCCTTCTTCTTGTTTGGATTGTCCGGCCCCGTCTAACAGGGGATCGGATTCATGAGTGAGGTCAAACCTCACTTAGCGGTGGATTCATGGACAGAATCGTTATCGTAGGGGGAAAATCCCTTTCAGGAACCGTTTCTGCGGGGGGAGCAAAGAATGCCGTTCTCCCCGTAATGGCGGCCACCCTGTTGTGCCCAGGGGTGTACAGAATACGAAGGGTTCCCAATCTGAGGGACACCCGGACCATGGGCAGAATGTTGGAAACCATCGGTGCCTCCGTTTCTTACCACAAGAATGAGATGGTGATCGATACGACGGCCTGTGACAATCCTGAAGCCCCGTACGATCTGGTCAAGACCATGAGAGCTTCATTCTACGTATTGGGACCCCTGTTGTCCCGATTCGGTCATGCCAGAGTATCCCTGCCCGGCGGATGTGCCTGGGGTCCCCGCCCTGTAAATTTCCACGTGGCCGCTATGGAGGACCTGGGGGCGGAAACAGCTCTGGAAGACGGCTACGTGATCGCCCGGGGAAAGCGACTGGTGGGAGCGGAGATCGCGTTCGATATCCCGTCCGTCGGAGCCACGGGCAATACGGTCATGGCGGCCGTGAGGGCCGAAGGAACCACGGTCATACGGAACGCGGCCCGGGAACCGGAGATCATCTGTCTGTGCGATTTCCTCACCCGGATGGGGGCAGATATTTCCGGCGTTGGGACCGACACACTGAGGATTAACGGGGTAAAAGACCTTACGCCCTGCGACTTCGAGGTTATCCCTGACCGTATAGAGGCGGCCACCTTTCTCATCGCAGGTGCCCTGGCCGGGGAACGGGTAACGGTCCGTCAGATCGATCCTGCCATCCTGACCGCTGTGATGGTTAAGCTGGAAGAGGCGGGGGCCGCCATCACACAAGGAGAGCACTCTGTCACCGTCATGGGCGGGGATACCCTCAGACCGGTGAGTGT
>JBHIAI010000045.1:0-13264 GCA_046861655.1 Fidelibacterota bacterium
AGTTCTTGCCGGCTTGTTCTGCTTCCTGGGGTTGATTGGCTGGGCAAGGTTTCGGAAAACCGATCAGCGGCGCTACCTGATTCTCACCTGCGTGGCCTATTTCCTTGCCCTGGGGGCCAAGGAAAACGCCGCACCTTTTCCGGCCCCGGCAACGCGAACCCCTCCGATCTTCGAGCGGGGGATGTGCTCTCCACCGATGATGAGATGATCCCCGTGAACCCCAAGATGACGGGCAACACAGCGGGAGGCGTCCACCGCCGCCAGAGCGGCCCGGAAGATCTCCTCCAGGCGGGCCCTGTCATCCGGGCGAATTAGGCCCATTTCAGAATGGAAATTGAGAATTGAAAAATGCAATAGTAGAACACATCCGCCATCAAGGGGTTTTGAATCTTGCACGTTTCATTTCGTTCAGGAGGAACTCCTGGGGAGGATTCTTCAGTGTTCACTGTGCGCACCTCACCCCAAACTCTGGATCTCTTCATTTCTCCATTCGTTCCCGTCTCGCCCTTTTCCTCACTCTTCACTCCTCACATTTTCCAGTAATCAATCCTCTGTGGTCTACTTGGTACCTGATCCTCCTAACCCGTCCGCCTTCGGTAGGCCTCCGTTTCATAGACAGCGGGGTTTACCGTATTGGGTGCCGGTTCCTTGTTCAGCAGGGCGAGGGCGTTCCGGGCGGCCATAAGGGCCATTTCGGCCCGGGTGGCCCGGCTGGCACTGGCGATATGGGGAACCAGGACCACATTGTCCAGGTCCGCCAGCCCTTGGGCCATACGGGGTTCATTTTCGTAAACATCCAGAGCCGCACCGGCGATTTCACCGTTATCTAGAGCCCACACCAGAGCCTTTTCATCCACCACCGGGCCCCGGGAGGCGTTGATGAGATAGGCGCTGGGCTTCATCCGCCTTAACTCATCCTTGCCGATCAAATGGTGAGTCTCTTCGGTGAGAAGGCAGTGAAGGGTGATGAAATCACTTTCTTCTAAAAGAACATCGAGCTCAGCATACTCTACCCCCTCCGTTTTCGTGATGGCTTCCTTCGCGGGAGGATCGTAGGCCAGAACGCGCATGTGGAACCCCGTCGACCGGCGGTGAACGGCCCGTCCGATTCGACCGTACCCGACAATCCCCAGGGTTTTGGCTTCTCCTCTGGGTCCGGGACTGATATCACTACCCAGGAAAAGGTTGGGACCCCACAGCTTATACTTCCCGGCGACCATGTAGTTGTGAGCGTGGGGAATTCTCCGGGCGACGGCCATCAGCAGGGCCCACGACAGGTCAGCCGTCGTTTCCGTCAGCACCCCCGGGGTGTTCGTGACAGGGATCCCCAGCTCGGTGGCGGCCTCAACGTCGATATTGTTGAATCCCACCGCATAGTTGGCAATACCCAGAAGGTGTTCACCCGCTTCCATCAGAGTCCTGTCGATGGTTTCGGTCAATAAGGGCAACAAAACCCTGCATCGCTTGATTTCCTTGAGCAAGGTGCCCCGGTCGGGACCGGCGTCCTCAGGTCCGGACCATACCCGGTAACTGGCTTTCTCGCTCAGAAGGTCTAGCCCCTCGGAACGAATCTTCCGGGTAACGAATATATCGGCGCTTTCACTGGACATGGTTCGTCTCCTTACGGTGAGCGGTACAGGGTAAAGTTAAACGACTCCCGGCAGTCCCACAATACGCATGACGAGGCAGTTGGCAGCGCCCCACGAACACGAGTTTATGAACATAATTCTGACTCTATTTCTTGACAAACCCCTCGAGCAGGGGTAAATTTTCAGACATTATGGCAGATTTTCGGATCCAGAGCGATTTCCAGCCTACGGAGGACCAGGAGAGGGCTATCGGTCAGCTGGTGCGGGGGATTCAGTCGGGGGACAGGTATCAGACCCTGTTGGGTGTCACCGGGAGTGGGAAAACCTTCACCATGGCCCAGGTGATCCAGTCTGTCCAGAGACCCACCATCGTCATTTCACACAACAAGACGCTGGCGGCTCAGCTTTACGGGGAGTTCAAGTCCCTGTTTCCCCAGAATGCGGTGGAGTATTTTATCAGCTACTATGACTATTATCAGCCCGAAGCCTACTTGCCCATCACCGACACTTACATCGAAAAGGATTCTTCCATCAATGAAGAAATAGATAAGCTGAGACTGAAGGCCACCAGTTCCCTGCTGGAACGGCGTGACGTCATCGTTGTGAGCAGCGTCTCGTGCATATACGGTATCGGTTCGCCCAGCGAATACAAGGAAAAGGTCGTTCATATCTCCAGAGGTGAGAGGCTGAAAAGGAGGGACTTTTTCAAGTCACTCATAGATATTTACTATGTCCGGAACGACTCCGTTCTGGAACGGGGAAGGTTCCGGGTTCTGGGTGACACCATAGAACTTTTTCCCGCGTACGAGGACGTGGCGGTAAGGGTGGAAACCTTCGGTGATGAAATCGAGGGCCTGGTTTCCTTCGATCCCCTCACGGGTGAGATTCAGCGGTCGATCGATTCGCTCACCATCTATCCTGCCAAACACTTTGTGACGGATGAGACCCAGATTCAGGGGATTGTGGAGGATATCCGCAGGGAACTGAAGGATCGACTGGATGAACTGAGGTCCCAGGGAAAACTACTGGAAGCCCAACGCCTGGAGCAGAGGACCCATTTCGACCTGGAAATGATGCTGGAGGTTGGGTACTGTTCAGGGATCGAGAATTATTCCAGGTATTTTTCCGGTAGGGCTCCCGGGCAGCGTCCCTGGACACTTCTCGATTTTTTCCCCGATGACTACATGGTCTTTATCGACGAATCCCATGTTACCCTTCCCCAGCTGGAGGGAATGTATGAAGGTGACCGGAGCCGGAAGGAGGTTCTGGTGGAGTACGGATTTCGCCTGCCGTCGGCTCTGGACAATCGCCCCATGAAGATCGGTGAATTCGAAGAGACTGTCAACCAGGTGGTATTCGTCTCCGCCACACCGGGAGACCGGGAGTTGGCCAAGAGCCACGGAGTGATCGTGGAGCAACTGGTCCGCCCGACGGGACTCGTCGACCCTGAAATCTCGGTCAGGCCCACCCAGGGTCAGATCGATGACCTCATCGGTGAGATAAGAAAAAGGGTTAAGGCCCGGGAGAGGATTCTGGTCACCACCCTCACCAAGCGCATGGCCGAGGATCTCACCGAGTACCTGATGGGAACGAACCTGAGGGTTCGGTACCTTCATTCGGAGATCGACTCGCTGGACAGGGTGAAGATTCTGAGGGACCTTCGGCTGGGGGAATTCGATGTTTTGGTGGGGATTAACCTTTTGCGGGAAGGACTGGATCTCCCCGAGGTGTCCCTGGTGGCGGTGCTGGATGCGGACAAGGAGGGATTCTTGAGGTCCAGGACTTCCCTGATGCAGGTGGCGGGCCGGGCCTCCCGGAACGTGAACGGGATGGTCGTATTCTACGCCGATCGCATCACCCGGTCCATGAAGTCTGTCATCGATGAATCCAACCGCCGGCGGGAGGTTCAGCTGGAGTACAACCGGAAACACGGGATTACCCCTCGCTCCATTTTCAAATCGGTTGAGGATGTTATGACCACCACGTCGGTGGCGGACGCCTTCCGGGAAAGTTCAGCAGGGGTCTACGAAAAGAGGGAAGATCTCCTCACCCGTCTGGATGAAGCCGAGGCCGTGGACGTGCTCAAGGCCGAAATGGTTAAGGCGGCGGAAAACCTGGAATTCGAAAAGGCCGCTGTCTTGAGGGATGAGATTGAGCGACTTAGGAGGGAGGAGAAAAGGGCGAAACGATGAAGATTCTGGTGACTGGAGGGGCGGGGTTTATCGGGTCTCACGTTCAGGATGCCTACCTGAAGGCCGGCCATCAGGTGGCTGTGCTGGATAATCTCTCAACAGGACAGAAGGAGTTCATCCATCCAGACGCCATCTTTTATCGTGCCGACATCCGGGATGCCCGCGAGGTTTTCGGCATCCTGGACGGGGGAAACTTCGACGTGGTAAATCACCATGCGGCCCAGATGGACGTGAGGGCCTCGGTCCGGGACCCCGCCTACGATGCGTCCGTCAATATCCTCGGAGGGCTGAACCTTCTGGAGGCGGCGGTGAAAACGGGAGTCAAACAGTTCATATTTGCCTCTACGGGTGGAGCCATCTACGGAGAGCAAAACACCTTCCCTGCCCCGGAAGATCATCCTCTGAGTCCTGAATCTCCCTACGGTGTTTCCAAGCTATCGCTGGAGAAATACTGTGACTTCTACACCCGGACGTACGGTCTTCGCGCCTTTATCCTGAGATACGGCAATGTCTACGGTCCCAGGCAAAACCCCCACGGCGAAGCGGGCGTCGTGGCTATTTTCTCGGAGAAGCTCGTCCGTGGTGAGACTCCCACCATTCACGGTGACGGGGAGCAGACCCGGGATTTTGTCCATGTCTCCGACGCGGTACGAGCCAATCTGATGGCTCTCGAATTCGACGGAAACGCCGTGACCAATATCGGCACGGGAGTAGAAAGCAACATCAATACCGTTTTCCGTCATCTGGTGGCATGCACTGGGAACTCCGCGGAAGCCAAACACGGCCCTCCGAAGAAAGGTGAACAGCGGCGAAGCGTTCTGGATTATTCCCGGGTGAAGACCCTTCTCGGATGGGAGCCCACGGTCGGTATCCGGGAGGGGCTCCGGCAGACGTACCGGTATTTTGCAGACAGGAGGTCCAAAAGCCAGTGACGGATCTGGGTCAGGTTCGGAAGTTGTCGGGCATCCTGGGGAACAGTGATGCCATCGAGCAGGTGCTGGAGATGACTGTCCAGATCGCTCCGGTGGACATGTCCGTCCTGATCTCAGGAGAATCGGGCACAGGGAAGGAAATGGTAGCCAGGGCCATCCACAGAATGAGCCGCCGATCCAATCGTCCCATGCTCACGGTGAACTGCGGTGCCATCCCCGAAGGGATCATTGAAAGTGAATTGTTCGGTCACAAGAAAGGGGCGTTTACCGGCTCAACGGAGGACAGGAAGGGATATTTTGAAGAGGCCCACATGGGGACTCTTCTGCTGGACGAGATCGGGGAAATGCCTTTGGGGACGCAGGTGAAACTTCTTCGTGTTCTTGAAACAGGCGAGTTCATGAGAGTGGGGGAGACCCGGACCCGGAAGGCGGACGTCAGGGTCATCGCTGCCACGAACAAGGATCTTGCGAAGGAATGTGAGAAAGGATCCTTCAGGAAAGATCTTTATTTCAGGCTGCGGACGGTTACCATAGATATGCCTCCCCTTCGCCACAGGCTGGAAGACCTGGACCTTCTGGTGGAACGTTTTGCCCTGGAGTTCTCACGGAGTAATGACATCGTGTTCAGGGGGTTCACCTCCGATGCTATCCGGGTGATGAAACAGTACGACTGGCCTGGAAACGTACGGGAACTCAAGAACTTTGTGGAACGGGTCATCGTTCTGGAAAAGGGAAATCGACTCTCCAGCGACCATGTCCTCAAACACCTCAGTCCCATGGTGGGAGAAGCTTCTCCCAACCTTCCCGTCCCCATCGATAAAGAATCGGACCAGGCAGAGCGGGAACTGATTCTCCATCAGCTCCTTTTCCTCAGAAAGGATGTCCGCGATCTGAGGTCCATCCTCACCGGAGAGAATCTGGACCGAACCGGTGAGGTGGGAAGCTGGCTTCCTGGAGAAGTTCTTACCCGGCCGTCAGGGGAGGTGATCACCCGGGATCCCGACACCATCGTTCATTCTGGGGCAGTCGGTGAGGTTTCATTGAAGGATGTGGAGAAGGAACTCATTGAACGGACCCTGAAGAAATTCAACAACAACCGCCGGAAGACCGCGGAAGTGCTGAAGGTAAGTGAGCGAACCCTCTACCGGAAAATCAATGAGTATGGATTGGAGAAAAAGCAAAAGCCCAGGTCAGACTAAGAGACTGGGTCGTTCGATCTTCCTGGTTTGCGCGGCAGCGGTGCTGGTGGGAATGAACAGCTGCGGATTTTACTCGTTCACGGGAGCCATTCCCCCCCATATCAGGACTATCAACATTCCCCTTTTCATCAATGAAACGGCGGAATTTGGGATAGCCGAGGCGGTGACCGACGAGGTGACCAATGTATTTATCCAGGAGAATATCCTGAAGGTCAAGCGGTCCGAGCAGTCTGATTCCGAGCTGAGAGGGACTATCCGAAAAGTGGCGGACACACCCTACACCTATTCAGAGGCTGAGGAAGTTATCGATTACCGGTTGACCATTTCGGTGGACGTGGAATGGTTTGACATGGCCAGGGAGGAGACCCTGCTGAAGAAAAGCTACAGCGGCTGGGGAACCTACAGCCTGACCCAGGATTTTTCATCGGACGGCGTTGACAACGATCAGGATGGGCTCATAGATGCGGAAGACCCCGATGAACTGGGGGATCCCCGGACGCTGGCGGCAAAAGTGGCAGTGGGGAAAATCGCCGCAGACATCATTAGCGACATCGTTTCCACGTGGTAGGAGTGCAGGGTTCGAACCCTACACTCCTAAGGGAGGAATGACTGTGAAACATACCTACATTGCCGACTTACCTGACCTTGTTGATGAAGAGGTGACCCTCCACGGATGGGTCTACAACAAACGTTCCAGTGGAAAAATCTGGTTTCTCATCCTGCGGGATGGTACGGGATACGCCCAGTGCGTGATCGCCAAGGGGAGGGCTCCTGAGAACGTTTTCAACCTGGATCAGGTTCTCACGCAGGAGTCGAGTGTGACCGTGACCGGGACGGTCCGCAAAGACGACCGGGCCGTTGGTGGATACGAACTGGACTGCAGCGATATGGTGGTTCACCAGATTACCAAAGATTATCCCATAACCAAGAAGGAGCATGGAACGGCCTTTCTCATGGATCACCGCCATCTCTGGCTTCGTTCACGGCAGCAGTACGCCATCGCGAGAGTCCGGCACCAGGTCATCCGGGCCTGCCACGATTTTCTGGATGACAACGGATTTACCCAGGTCGATACCCCCATATTCACCGCCAATCCCTGCGAGGGAACGACTACCTTGTTTGAAACCGATTATTTCGGACAGAAGGCCTATCTCACCCAGAGTGGACAGCTGTACAACGAGGCGGCCATCATGGCCGTGGGAAAGACCTACTGTTTCGGCCCCACCTTCCGGGCGGAAAAATCCAAAACACGGAGACACCTCACAGAATTCTGGATGCTTGAACCGGAAATGGCCTATTGCGATCTGGATGAAAACATGGAATGGGCGGAAAAACTCATCGAGTATGCTGTGCACCGGGTTCTGGACCGGTGCGGTGAGGAGTTGGACATCCTGGAACGGGAGAGGTCCAAACTGGAGGCGGTGAAAGTCCCTTTCGTCCGGATATCCTACAACGAAGCCGTGGATGTTCTCCACAAGGCGGGCGAGAAGTTTGAATGGGGCGATGATTTCGGAGGGGGCCACGAAACGGTTCTTTCAGAGCAATTCGAGGGCCCCATCATTGTCCATCGATTCCCCGCCGCTATCAAGGCCTTCTACATGAAGCGGGACCCCGAAGACTCCAAGCTGGCCCTGGGCATGGATATTCTCGCTCCAGAAGGTTATGGAGAGATCGTGGGGGGAGGCCAGCGGGAAGAGGACTACCGAACGACCCTGCGGCGCATCAGGGAAGAAAAACTTTCTGAATCGGACTTTGACTGGTACCTGGACCTCCGGAGATACGGCTCCGTTCCCCACTCAGGATTCGGACTGGGCCTCGAACGGTGTGTGTCGTGGATTTGCGGTCTGGCCCACCTGAGGGAGAGCATCGCCTTTCCCAGAATGATCTACAGACTGGAGCCGTGAGACCGGCCCGGCGGAGATGGCCAGTCCTCCCACACCCGTGAGGATCGCAGTGTTCGGAGGATCTCACTGCCCGGAGCATATCTATGAAAAGGCCCAGGCTGTGGGACGGCTTCTGGCCCAAAAGGGTGTTCTCGTATACTGCGGTGGACGAACGGGGGTGATGGAGGCAGTGAGCCGGGGAGTCCGGGAAGAAAACGGAACGGTTGTGGGTATCCTCCCGGAAGCCGACAGCGACGGCGCCAACCCCTTCGTTGACATTCCGGTGGCCACCGGGGCGGGAAGTGCCAGAAACGTCATGATCGTGAACTCCGTCCACGGTGCCATCGCCATCGATGGATACTACGGCACCCTCTCGGAGATCGGCCATGCCTTGAGGGCTGGAAAACCTGTCGTGGGGCTAGAAACCTGGGACATCAAGGGTGTCCACGTGGTGTCAACCCCCGAAGAAAGTGTTCAAACGATCCTGGAGCTCATATGACTGACAACATTTGCGTCGCGATCCGGATCGAGGGAAGGGTCCAGATGGTGGGTTTTCGCTGGTTTGTACGCCAGTGGGCCGATGATCTCGGACTGTCCGGATGGGTCCGGAACAACCCCGACGGGTCTGTTGGGGTGGAGGTGGAAGGCAACAAAGAAAAGGTGGAAACCCTGGTGACCTATCTCAAGGAGGGTCCCAAACTGGCACGGGTGGAGCACGTGAAGGTGGATTCGAAGCCGTTCGAAAACCGGTTCCGGTCCTTCGAAATCCGGTATTGATGACAGGTGATACGTAAAGAGTAATCCGTAATGCGTAATTGGAAGTTCACGTCCGCCCCCTGTCTACTGCCCACTGCCCACTGCCCACCAACCTTGTCGCAGGTACCTGAACTATGACGGTAGCCCTTTGCCAGATCAATCCCACCGTAGGGGATTTTCCCTACAACCGGGACAAAATACTTTCGTATTACGGCCAGGCTGTCTCCAGGGGGGCGGACCTTGTGATCTTCCCCGAACTGAGCGTGACGGGGTATCCTCCGCAGGACCTTCTTCTGGAACCAGGCTTCGTGGAGAGAAACTTAAGATTCGTACAGGATATCACCCGGAAAATCAAAGAGATCCCGGCCATCGTTGGGTTCGTGAGGCAAGAGGACTCCCGGTTGTACAACTCGGCCGCTCTGATCAAGGACGGGGCGATCATGACCGTGTACGATAAGGTGTTGCTTCCCACCTACGACGTATTTGACGAAGACCGGTATTTCTCCGCAGGGCAGGATGTAAGTCCCGTATCCCTTCAGGTTGGTAGCGAACCCTTGAAAGTAGGCATTCAGATTTGCGAGGACCTGTGGGACAGGGAGTATGACCGGAAGGTTTCCCGGGAGATGGTGGGAAACGGTGCCCAGTGGCTGATCAACATATCGGCATCGCCCTTCAACGAGGGCAAGCGGTTTGAGCGCATGGACCTCATCATGGAGAAGGTGACAGAACTGAGCGTACCCTTTATCTACTGCAACCTGGTGGGTGCCCAGGATGATCTCATTTTTGATGGCCATTCTCTGGTCTACGACGCGAAGGGAAACCTCCTGGCGGAAGGGAGGCAGTTTGAGGAAGAGCTGTTGGTGGTGGACCTTTCAGAGGGGAAGGCAATAGAGCCGAGACCCTTCAACCGGGAGGAAGAGCTGTTCAACGGGCTGGTCCTGGGAACCCGGGACTACTTCAGGAAGACCGGTCATACTCGATCCGTCATCGGCCTGAGCGGAGGAGTCGATTCGGCCCTGACGGCTTGCATTGCCACACAAGCCCTGGGAAAGGAGAATGTCCTCTGCCTGTTCATGCCCTCACCGTTCAGTTCCGAATCCAGCCTGGAAGATTCGAAGGCACTCACCCAAAACCTGGGGGTGGAACTCATCTCCATTCCCATCGATTCCCTGATGAACGAGTACGCCCGGGCCCTGGAACCCCATTTTCATGACAGGCAGAGAGACGTGACTGAGGAAAACGTGCAGGCCAGGATCCGGGGAAACCTGTTGATGGCCTTCTCCAACAAGTTGGGATATCTCGTTCTATCCACCGGAAACAAAACCGAGCTGGCCCTGGGATACTGTACCCTGTACGGAGACATGAGCGGCGGTCTTGCCGTTATCAGTGATCTCGCCAAGACCGATGTCTATGACGTGGCAAGATGGGTCAACAGGTCAAAAGGAAGAGCCGTCATTCCGGAGACCATCCTGTCCAAGATTCCCTCAGCCGAACTGGCGGAAGGGCAGGTGGATCCCTTCGACTATGATGTGGTGAGTCCGCTGGTGGAGGAAATAGTGGAAGAGAAAAGGAAAAAAAACGAGTTGGTTGAGATGGGATACGAAAGGGAACTGGTAGACCGTATCTATGCCCTCATCCACCGTGCGGAGTTCAAGAGGCGCCAGGCGGCTCCCGGGCTCCGGGTGACCACCAAGGCTTTCGGTACAGGAAGAAGGTACCCAATCGTGAACCGGTTCGATGGCCCGTAGGGTCCTAACCATCCTCCTTTTCCTGGCGGCCGTAGAGCTGCCCGGAACGTCGGCACCCCAGGGCCTGGACCGAGATTCGGAATTCTGGAACTCCCTGAATGACGGGGAGAAGATCGTTTTTCTCCAGGGGGTGTACACAGGACTGTTTGAAAGTCTCCAGGTAATGGGCGAGGAGGCCTCAAGGCAGAAAGACCGGGATCCCTACTGGATCCCTCCCTTCGTTCACGAACGAACGACCCGCCAGGTTAAGGAATACTTTTCGGATACACTGGGTTTTGACTACAAAACCATGTCAGGACTGCTGGACGCTTTCTATTCCAATCCAGACAACGGCGATATCGACGTCATGTCCGCCCTGCACATTCTGATGCTTCATCAGGATGGACACATAAGACGGGCGAACGAACTGCTCCTCATGAAACAGAGGGAAACCCTGAAAGATAGATAGTCCCCGGAGTCCATACCTCAGCCGGTTGAGCTCAGCTCACATGAGGGCACCGCTGGTGTCCTTTTCTCTTTTCTTCGCAGCGGGAATCCTGGTTCAGTACCATTACGATGTTGGGGGATTCTTGTTGCCGGTCCTGTCCGGGATAGGTCTTATTCTGGCCTGGATCACCCGGTCTTCCCGTTTTCTCCTCGGCATCCTGTGGGGTCTCACCTTTCTGGGCGGAATGTTGAGATTCGGACAGGTGGAGGCCCGGTACGACGAAATCGAGCGTATGCTGACACTTTTCAACGGAAACGTGGTGACAGTACGGGGAAAGATTTTGACTGTATCCCCGACACAGAGGGGATTGAGGTACTTGATAAGAAGCGACGAAATTGCTGACCCGGGAACTACCGTAAGGCCCCGTATCAGACTGCACATGTTCACGGGCGACTCCGTTCAATTGGACATCGGTTCGCCCGTTCAGGTCGCCGGGAGATTCCAGACCCTGAAAGAACCCCGGAATCCGGGGGAATTCAACTTCCGGTCGTTCTACCACCGCAGGAACATATGGGGGCAGATCTTTCCTGCGGACTCCAGGCATATCCGTCTGGAAGAACCCCGTGGGAGGATCGATCTTTCCGGTAAGATTGAGCGAATCCGGTATTCACTCAAGGGGCAGTTTGACAGCACGGTGGGCGGTCACCCGGCCGGTCTTCTGAGCGCCCTCGTTGTGGGTTTACGAAAAGAGCTGCCCCATGAGATTGAAGAGGATTTTGCCGACAGCGGCGTGATTCATGTTCTGGCCGTCTCGGGACTGCACGTGGGGTACGTCCTTATCATCCTGGCCGCTCTCATCAAGCTTTTCAGAGTCCCCTACCGGTGGGACAAACTCCTGTTGGTCCTGGCCCTGGTGGGATTTGCCGTTCTTTCCGGGGGAAAGCCCAGCGTATGGAGGGCCACCCTCATGGCTTCCCTGTTTGTCCTGGCGCCACTGGTTCAAAGGGATGTGAATCTCTGGAACATCCTCGCAGCCTCGGGACTCATTCTGCTCATTCACAATCCATCGGATCTGTTCGACCCTGGCTTTCTTCTGTCCTATTCAGCCGTCATTTCCATCGTCTTCCTGTACGGACAATTTGAGAATCTCCTTCCCAAGAGATTCCAGGTGAGATCCCAGGGGAATCCTTTGCTGAAGGGGGCGGCGGCACTGTTCATCGTGTCCCTGGCGGCTCAAATCGGGACGATTCCCTTTACCTGGTCCTTTTTCAACCGGATTCCAGTGGCCTCGGTGGCCGCGAATGTGCTGGTGGTGCCCCTGGTGGGCGTTCTGGTGGCCACGGGATTCGCCATCCTAACCGTGGGCAGTCTTTTGTCTCAGGCGGGATGGGCCCTGGGGAACGGGGCCTGGGGGCTCAGCGAACTCACTTTCTGGTTTACCCGCCAATTTTCCCGGTTTCCCTTGAGTTTTCTCGAGATGCCCGAGCCGTCGGGCTTGAACCTGGTGCAGTATGGACTGGTGATGCTGACCCTCCTGTTGCTGGCCCGGAAGGACGCAAGAAAAAGGGGCATTCTGGTGGGAGGTTTTGCCCTCAATCTCATGGTGTGGCCGTGGGCACTCCAGGACAGAACCCTCGATGTGATATTCCTGGATGTTGGGCAGGGAGACGCCGCAGTGGTCAGAGTGCCCGGTGGATTCGGCCGGGCAAAGACCATTTTGGTGGACGCCGGCAGAAAAGACGTTTTCTTCGACGCGGGAGAGGGAACTGTGGTTCCGGTGATGAAACACCTGGGAGTCGACCGGGTGGATCTTCTTATCATGACCCATCCACACAATGACCATATTGGTGGGGTAGAAACGGTGCTGGAAGAAATGAAGGTCAGTGAAATCTGGGATACCCATTCCACTCACAGCTCCCAGGTGTATGAAAGCATAAGACGGAAACTGTCCCGCCTGTCCGTTTCCTACCGCCGGGTTCAGCCCGGTGAATGGCAGACCACGTTCTCGCCGCTGCACATATTCGTCTTGTATCCCGACAGCGCCCGGGCTTCCCGTGAGAAGAACGTGAACAACACGAGCCTGGTGGTGAAGCTCCTCTACGGACAAACTTCCATTCTTCTCCTGGGTGACCTTGAATCAGAGGGCGACCGCGAGATTCTCTCCATCGGGGAGCTGATTCAGTCGGATGTGATGAAGGTGGGTCACCATGGGTCCCGAACCGGCACCAGCGACGAACTTCTTCATGCGGTTCAGCCGAAGTTTGCAGTGGTATCTGTGGGAGAGAGAAACCGGTTTGATCATCCGTCCGAGGAGGTTCTTCTCCGCATCACCGAATCAGGGGCCAAACTCTGGCGAACCGACAGGGACGGAGCCGTCTGGCTCCGGTCCGACGGGCGAAAAGTCTGGCACCACGCCTGGCAGTAGGAAGGCCACCTAACCCCCCAGTTTCCTGTTCCCTCTAATCCCGACGGATGCCGGGGGATTCATAAGATGTCATCGCACCGACAGATGTCTCGGGGAATTTTTTGTTGTATTTG
>JBHIAI010000164.1:0-3024 GCA_046861655.1 Fidelibacterota bacterium
GATTTTCGTGTGAGCCCGGTGCGACTCGAACGCACGACCAACGGCTTAAAAGGCCGCTGCTCTACCAACTGAGCTACGGGCTCAAGACTTCGCAATAGCCAGGGGCGAAAACTTACCTTCCCATCCACCGAAAGGCAAACCAATTAGGGACGGATTCCCCGGGACCTACTGGGTGACCTTTGACAGCAAAATGGCCATCGAGTAGATGGGCAAGTTGTATCGTTGAGTCCGGCCGATGTGGGAGACGTTTCGGCCACTCACCACAACCGAACGATAAGGGGAGTATTTTTCGGTGAACACTTTGAGACTCTTGGATTGAGTGAGTTGCCCGGATTTAACTTCGATGGGGATGATTCCCCGGGGCGTCTCCAGGAGAAAATCAACCTCTGAGGTTCGACCCTGCCAGCAATACAGATCAGAAAGACCAATGGCCCGCAGTTCCTGGGCAACAAAGTTCTCCGCCACGTATCCCTTAAACCTGTGAAAATCGTAATCCAGGATGGTCTGGGGTGTCAAGTCGCTCATCGCACTCAGGATTCCTACATCAAAAAAGTACAATTTGAACCAGTTCTCCTTGCGGAAACTGGCTAAGGGTATTTCCGCCTTTTTCACGATGAATGTTCGAAGTAAGAGCCCTGTCGATTCCAACCACTCCAGGGGTCCGGAGAGCTGCCGATATCCCCGGTAACCCGGGACGGCGTCTTTAAAGCGAAACTTGGGCGCGGACCCGTCAAGAGTACTGGCCAACTGGGACGGTACGTTTCGCCAAAGCCGTTCAATATGCATGGCGTTTATCTTCCCGCTATGTTTGGCTATATCCGCCAGGTAGGTGTCGATTAGATCCTTTTGCAGCTTTCTCACGGATTGGAACGCTTCGAACAGATTATCTTTTGAAAGGTTGAAGGTGGCCACGACCTCTGGCAATCCACCGGTAATCAAATACCACTTCCACAGCTCCCACAATCTCTCGTGGGCTATATCCGGAAGGGGCTTCTTGAGAGCGGACCGTGAAAGAGCGTCGTAAAGCAGATTCTCCTCAGTTCCCTGCAGAAACTCGGTGAAGGTCAGCGGAAACATGTCGAGGAAGGATACTTTCCCCACTGGGAATGACTCTGTGTTCAGTGTGATTCCCAGTAAAGACCCGGCGGAACAAAGAGCAAGCTGCGGCATCTGCTCGGAGAAGTACTTCAAACTGGTCAGCGCCCGGGGACAATGCTGAATCTCATCAAAAATTACCAGATCCGTGTCCGGAGAGATCTTCTTGTTCAGGTACAGCTGCAGCTCATTCACGATACGTTCCGGTCTCAAATCACGCTCAAATATTTGCCTTACACGCCTGTCTTCCTCGAAGTTGACGTAGTGCCATTGAGGGAATTGTTCCCTGCCGAACTCTCTGAGGAGATATGTTTTCCCCACCTGACGGGCGCCACGGAGAATAAGAGGCTTCCGGGGGGAGGATCGTCTCCAGTCTATCAAACTCGCTGATGCATGTCTTTTCACAAGAAGAATTTGGTTCAAGATTATATTTTCTGCAAGGACTATTATGAAACTTTATCTATTTTATTCAAGTACTTTATGAGGAACTCTTGCGATCTTTGAAAAATTCAGTCATGAGACTCCTGGAGTGACGGGACGGGAAAAAGCAAAGGACACTGACGAAGGGTGCAGTTGACGCACAGATGGGGGTTCAGGGTCCTCCTTTGGCGAAGGCAGTGAGCGGGAACACATAGGCCCATCTAACCGTTTAAATACTAAGGGGTTATGAGTGACATGGGGACAGTAAGTGACAGGGTTCGAAGACGTCTGGGAAGGCTCCCCGCCATCGGGGACAAGGGCCTCTACCGGGCAGTGTCAAAAGCCGTGTATCTCATCGTGGAGCACAGTTTCTCCTTGAAGAAGGCCGTAGAAAGTGCGTCCACCCTGTACCCCACAAAAAGCCACATCGAGAAACACGTGCGACAATGTTTCTCCCCCACCTGGTTCGAGAAACGGGCCAAACGGAAATTCCTGAGCAGGATGTCTGAGGGTGCCCGGGAACAATACATCGAAGCGGCCATGACGGAGGATCAGCTGGACAGGCAGTTCAGGGAGAGCGTCTCCCTTCCGAAAGGGGGCAAGCCCCTGCCGGTCCCGGAAAGCGTCAGGTCCAGCGCTATCGGAAAAAGGCGGGACAAGAAGAAAAAGACGGAAAGGTCTGCTGTAGCCTAGAAGCGTCTTATGGGCTAGAGGTCCTCCATAGAGACAGACCGGTTTTGACATCCAACTCCCTTTGAAACAGTGGACCCTCAAAGGATTCCAGAATGAATTCACAGGCGAATACTTTTGTCCCCGCTGCGAGATGTCCCCCATAGGCTTTTCCTGTTTCGTCGGCCAGCGTGATGTGCGCATGAACAAAAGGATTTCCGTCCTTAAGGGAAACATTGCCGATTAGTTTTGTTATCTCCAAGGGTTGATTCAGGGTGAGGAATCGGTATTCATGGGCTTCCTGGTTGTAAAAGGCAACACAAGCCTTCTGAACTGCACCCAGTGCCTCGATGCGTCCCGTTTCAATGTTCTCCTTCTGGCAGATGAGGGTGATTTCCTCCAATAGGTCACAGCCGTAACTCAAGTTTCCCATAAAGATTAGTTTGGGTTTGACTCTTTCCTTTATGCCCATATCCATACCCCCTCTCCATCCCGGCCATCTTCTCTTCTTCCAGGGCCTTGACTTGCCTCCCTATCTGGCCCACCTACTGAATTAGTTTCTCCCGGTGTGTGTTCCATGTGGGGCTAGTCTCCATTCAAGCTGGGAGTCGTGCTCTTTCCCTTGGATTCTGTCCCGGTGCAACCGCTGCTACATCTAGGCTCCTGTTACAGAGAACCCGCCGGTCCCGGCGGGTTCTTTCCTGTCATACACCGATGAATGTTCAAGTGACCCCGGGAGGAATCGAACCTCCAACCAATGGATTAAGAGTCCACTGCTCTGCCAATTGAGCTACGGGGCCGAGAAACCGCGGCAGTACTTCGTAAGAACCCCTTCGGCCC
>JBHIAI010000046.1:0-13156 GCA_046861655.1 Fidelibacterota bacterium
GAAATCGAAGACAACGTGTTCAGGGAATCGGCCAGGATCAACTCCTCGTGGGGCGGGAACCTGACCGATATGGTAAGAGCCACGGTGTACCTTGGCATCATAGAAGAAGAAAACGTTTTAGAGGGGGTGTCGGCCAACGGCTCATACCTCCTGAAAAAGCTGCAGGCCCTTCAGGAAGATTACGCGGGACTGGTCTCCAACGCCCGGGGACGTGGACTCATGTGCGCTTTCGACCTGCCCAACAGTGACGACAGGGACCGTTTGAAGGAAGGGATCCTCAAGGAGGGTGCTTTTATTCTCGGCTCGGGAACCCGTTCCATCCGCTTCCGACCGCCTCTCAATATCAGCCGTGAAGAAATCGACATGGGAATAGAGATGATTCTCAGAGGTCTCGACTCCCTTTGAAACCGAGGGATCCAGAAGATCTCCACCTTTTACATCGTCGCCACACCCATCGGAAACCTGAAAGACGTTACTTTCAGAGCCATCGAGACGCTAAAAAGTGTGGACCTTGTTGTGGCGGAGGACACCCGGAGAACCCGGACGTTGCTCAATCACTTTCAGGTCCGGGTACCTCTCATAAGCTATTTTGAGCATAACAGGCTCTACAGGATTCCGCGGATTCTGAAAAAGCTCAAAGAGGGGTCTGATGTCGCTCTGGTAACGGACGCCGGCACTCCAGGCATTAGCGATCCCGCATACCGCCTAATCCGGACCGCATTGGAGCATGGCATTCCCGTCACTTCCGTACCGGGACCGTCATCGGTCATCACCGCGGTTGTCCAGTCGGGCCTACCCACCGACCGGTTCGTGTTCGAGGGATTTCTTCCCAGAAAGAAGGGGAGAGCGGCAAGATTGAAAGCCCTGGCGAATGAAGACCGAACCGTGGTCCTGTTCGAATCCCCCGAAAGACTGGTGAGCACCCTGGAGAGCTGCTTGCGGTATCTGGGGAATCGACCGGTTTCCGTGTGCCGTGAACTGACCAAAGTGCACGAAGAGGTGTACCGGGGAACTCTGAACGACGCGGTCCACCATTTCATGAAAAAAAGGCCCCGGGGAGAAATCGTAATCGTCATAGGCAAGGACGACCCCCGTGTCCATTTTGGTTGGCTGCCGGAAGGGCAGGAGAGCAGTCTCCCATGACGGCCCCGGTGGTAGAATCCCCTCGATTCGTAACCTTCGAGGGCATCGACGGCTGTGGAAAGTCCACCCAGGCCGACCTTCTCAAGAGCTTTCTGGAGGGGAATGAACAAACTGTGATTCTGGTGAGGGAACCGGGAGGGACCGGCATATCGGAGAAGATCCGGACACTTCTCCTTGATCCGGAAAACAAGGGGATGGATCCTGTTACGGAGTCGTTGCTTCTGGCGGCCTCCCGGACTCAACTGGTGAACCAGGTGATTCTTCCCGCCATTCGAGATGGTAAGACCGTCCTGTGCGATCGGTTCGTAGATTCCACCCTGGCCTACCAGGGACACGGACGGGGGCTTCCCTTGGAGTGGCTTGAAATGATCAACGAATATGCCACTCGTACCGCCCGGCCCGATGCCACTGTTTTTGTGGATGTTCCTGTGAATACCGCTCTCGAACGGATGGAGAAAAAAACCTTCGATCGCATGGAAAAGGAGGGTCACGATTTTCTTGAAAGGGTGAGAGAAGGGTACCTTAGGCTTGCGGAAAAGGACCCTCGAAGATATATTGTGGTAAATGGCTTGGAATCCATACAGGAAATTCACAAAAAGATTGTCCGGAGGATGTTCCATGAAGGATCGTTTCCCCGGGCAGAGTGACGTGGAGGCGCGAGAAGACTTATGAAGGAACCGAGGAAATCCGTTCTCAGTAGATGGGTGGTTCCCTTCGGTGTCGTTTTCGTCGGACTCACGGTTCTTGTGGGACGGAGCGACCTGTACCGGGACATTTCTGAAAACTGGAAACTGGTGTACGAGGTGTATAAAAGGGTCATGACCAACTACGCCGATCGGGTGAATCCCGAAAGACTCGCAGTGTCGGGAATCAAGGGAATGCTCGCAGAGTTAGATCCCTATTCCATCTACCTGGAAGATCAAGAACGAGACGGCCTGAACATGCTCACCAAGGGAAAGTATGGTGGTGTGGGCATTCAGCTCGGAGTGAGGGATGATTCCCTGACGGTGATCGCTCCCATCGACGACTCTCCCGCTATGAGAAGCGGAATTCTTCCCGGGGACCGGATCATTGCCATAGACGGCAAGTCGACCAAGGACATGAACCTGGACGAGGCGGCCAGGGATATTCGAGGGGAGAAGGGATCCAAGGTGATCCTGACCATTCTGAGGTACGGGGAAGTGGATCCCCTTGACTTCGAACTCATCCGGGATATCATACGGATCGAAGACGTTTCCTACGCGGGGATGATTGGGGACGGGATCGGATACGTCAGGTTATCGCGGTTTTCCAGAAACTCCGCCCCTGAAATACGTAAGGCGTTTCGCGGTCTGATGGAACAGGACCTGGATAAACTCATCGTGGACCTTCGCGGAAATCCCGGCGGTCTCCTTGAGGCTGCCATTCAAGTACTGGACATGATGGTGGAAGAAGGGGAAGAGATCCTCTCCACCCGGGGAAGAAATGGAGAGAGTGACCGCACCTTTGTGGCCCAGACCGATCCCCTCCTGGATTCCCGGACCACCCTGGCGATTCTTATTGACGGGGGGAGCGCCTCTGCAAGCGAGATCGTGGCGGGAGTCATTCAGGATCTGGACAGGGGCGTGATCGTGGGAAGCCCATCCTTTGGAAAGGGACTGGTTCAGTCCGTGTATCCCCTGGATCCCTCCCGGTCCCTGAAGCTCACCACTGCCAAGTATTATCTTCCCTCGGGCCGGTTGATCCAGAAACCAGGGTACCTGAGGGAGAACATGGTTCTGGACGAGGCGGAGCTGGACACGGTTTTCGACACACGCAACGGAAGGAAGGTTTTGGCCCGGGGGGGCATTACACCCGATATCGAGGTACCCCCCCTCAAGATGACAGCCCTGACCCGGGAATGCTGGAGACGGGGATTGTTCTTCAAGTTCGCCTCTCTCACCGTTCAGAGGAGGGAAATGCCCCTTCCTGTTGTGGTAGACGATGAGATGCTGCTCCAGTTCAATGAGTTCCTTGATTCCAAGGAATTGACCCTCAATGTGGAGGGAGAAAAAGAGTTTCGGACTCTCAGGACCCGGCTTGACAGCACGGCTGCCCAACGCCCGGTTCTCCGACATTCCCTGGGGGTCCTGGAGGATTATTTCGATGACATGGAGATGGAGCTGTTCGAGAAGTCACGATCCCAACTGATGGTTGGACTGGAACGGGAATTCTCGTCTCTTGTGGGCGGCATCCGGGCCCGGATTCAATCCTCCTTTGATGACGATCCCGTAATCCTCAGGGCCAGAGAAGTACTGAGTGACCGGATGAGTTACGACCACACTCTAAATCCGTCGTGATGGAACAAGTGGGGGTCAAATGTTGACTTTCCGACGAGAGACGTCTAAATTCGTCACCGCGTTTGCCTGGAGAACTGCAGGATCTATCCGTTTTCCCGAGGAACATGGGCGATTAGCTCAGATGGCCAGAGCGCTTGCTTGACATGCAAGAGGTCGGTGGTTCAAGTCCACTATCGCCCACGTTAAGAGGAGTTTCACGACTGAACTCTGTCAGGAAAGATGACCGTTTTTCATGAAAGAGATTACTCTAACTGTTCCAGGAAACCCCCCCCGTACCTATCCTGCAGGTACCCCAGCCTCTAAGATTCTCCAGGACATAGATCCCGATCAGGCCAAAGATGCCGTGGCCGTGAAGGTCAACGGCGAGTTGAGGGACTGGCACCGGGAGGTCGATTCGGACGCCGAACTGGAGGCCGTTGCCGCTCACTCACCCGGGGGTCACGACATTCTCCTTCACAGCGCCGCCCACCTCATGGCCCAGGCCGTGAAGGAACTGTTTCCCGGTACTCGGATTACTATCGGTCCCACGATCGAAAACAGGTTTTACTACGATTTTGACCGGGAGGAATCCTTCACTGAAGAAGATCTGGACAGGATTGAAGAAAGGATGCGGGAGATCGCCGAGCGGGATCTGCACGTGGAGAGAAGGGTGGTATCCCGGGATGAAGTCAGGAAATTCTTCGAAGATCTGGGGGAAGCCTACAAACTGGAACTGATAGACGAAATGGGTGACGACGAAGTTATCACCACCTACAGCCAGGGCGATTTTGTGGATCTGTGCCGGGGACCTCACCTTCCGTCCACTGGCATGATCAAGCACTTCAAGCTTCTCAGTATCGCTGGCGCCTACTGGAGGGGCGATGAAAACAACAAGATGCTTCAAAGAATATATGGCACGGCTTTTCCGGATGAGGAAGGACTCCAGGCCTATCTGAATCAGCTGGAGAAGGCCCGGGAAAGGGACCACCGGAAGCTGGGAAAGGAACTGGGTTTATTCCAATTCGATCCTGTGTCTTCGGGAAGCCCGTTTTTCCTGCCCCGGGGGACTGTTGTGTACCTGGAGCTTGTGGATCATATCCGGACTCTGTACCGGGAATACGGCTATCAGGAGGTCATTTCCCCTCAGATTTACGATATAGATCTCTGGAAAACGTCGGGTCACCTGAATCTATTCGGGGAGTTCATGTACCAGATGAAGCTGGGTAAGCGTCAGTTTGCCTTAAAGCCCATGAACTGTCCCGCTCATGCCCTCATCTACTCTTCCGAACTGAGGTCCTACCGGGACCTTCCTCTCCGCCTTGCGGATTTCGGGCGGCTCCACCGGTATGAAAAGGCCGGCGTGGTTTCGGGGCTCACGCGCGTCAGAAGCTTCAGTCAGGACGATGCCCATATCTTCTGTACCCCTGACCAGATCGGAGGAGAAATGGAGGCCCTCTTCGGTATGATCCACCGGGTGTATGACGTATTCGGATTCGACGACATAGAGGTGGCCCTGAGCACCCGTCCTGAAAAGGCTCTGGGTGAAAGGAAGCTGTGGGATGAAGCGGAAGAGCTATTGCAGAATACCCTGGAAGAACTGGAACAGGATTTCAGAGTGGATAGTGGGGAGGGTGTTTTCTACGGACCTAAGATCGATTTCCACGTTCAGGACGCCCTTGGACGGACTCATCAGCTGGGGACTTTTCAGCTCGACTTCAATCTCCCCGAGCGGTTCGGTCTTGAGTTCATAGACCGGGACGGCGGTGCCAAACGACCGGTCATGATTCACCGGGCCATTCTGGGATCCATTGAGAGGTTTTTCGGTGTCTATCTGGAGCATTGTGGAGGCGATTTTCCGTTGTGGCTGGCCCCGGTTCAGGTTATCGTTCTCCCCATTTCCGAAAAGGTTGGCCGGTATGCCCGGCAGGTCCGGGACACCCTCCATGGGGCCGGCCTGAGGGTAGAGATGGATGACAGGACAGAGAAGATCGGTGCCAAGATTCGACACGCGGAACTCCAGAAGATCAACGTCATGCTGATCGTGGGTGAAAAGGAGGTCCGGGACCAGACCGTCTCTGTTCGCCGGCGGTTCACCGGGGACGAAGGTGTCATGTCCCTGGATGAGGTCATCGAGAGCCTGACCGCCGAAATCAAAGAAAGGAGGAGGGGACCGAAATAGGATCCTCAAAAGATATCCGGGTAAACAAACAGATCCGGGCCAGACAGGTACGGCTTATCAGTGAGAATGGGACTCAAATCGGTATAGTGGATCTAGAGCAGGCCTTTGAGAAGGCCCGGGAGGCCGGTCTGGATCTGGTGGAGGTGGCTGCCGACGGAAATCCTCCCGTGTGCCGTCTTATGGACTACGGGAAGCTCAAGTACGATCAGAAGAAGAAAGAGCAGGAGAGTAGGAAAAAACAGCATGTTATTCGAGTAAAAGAAGTTAGATTTCGGCCTCGGATCAGCGACAATGATTTCGAAACAAAAATAAGAAATGCCAAGAAGTTTCTTACCGAGGGGTACAAGGTCAAGATTACCCTCATGTTTCGAGGTAGGGAGATGGTCCGGCAGGATCTGGGTCAGGATTTGCTCACAAGGATCGAGGCCACCCTGGACGGCATCGCTGAAGTAGAGAAAAGGGGAGAGATGGAGGGAAGGCGATTATCCGTCATTATGACGCCCAGATAGGAGCGTAGGGTTCGAACCCTGCACTCCTTGGGAGGATGCAGATGCCGAAAATGAAGACAAGAAGAGGAGCGGCCAAGCGCTTTTCCATAACGGGCAGGGGCAAGATTCGCAGGAATAAGGCGAACCGAACCCATCTTCTTACGAAGAAGTCTTCTGACCGGAAGCGGCGACTAAGGCACGCCGGCAACGTAAGTCAGGCAGACAGGAAACGGGTAAGAAGAATGCTGGGAAAGTGAGGGGAAACTATGTCGCGGGCAACGTCTGCTGTTCAGAGAAAGAAAAGGCATAAGAGAATTTCGAAAGAGGCCAGGGGGTATTATGGAGCCCGAAGTCGCGGCTACCGGAGGGCCAAGGAAGCCGTGGAACAGGCCATGCTCTATAACTACCGTGATCGTCGTCAACGGCGCCGCTTTTTCAGACGATTGTGGATTTCCCGGATCAACGCGGCGGCGAGACTACACGGGACTACCTACTCCCAGCTGATTTCCGATTTGAAGGCCAAGAATATTCGTCTTGACCGGAAGATGCTGGCTCATCTTGCGGTTCACCAACCGGATGCCTTCGCCGAAGTGGTCAAGCAGGCATCGGGGAAGTAAGGGTCCGTTCGTTTACACCTGATCCGACTGTCCGAATCCGCCCGAATCCCCTGAAGGCGGGTTTGCCGTAAATCAGTGTCGCTCCGTGATTCCATAGAAGAAATCAGGCGGGCCTTCCAGAATGAGGTCGAAGGTCTGGAACTTTCGGACCAGGCCCTGGAAGACCTTAGGATCCGATTCCTGGGTCGGAAAGGGGAGATCTCTCGCCTCTTTTCCCGGTTGGGTCAGGAACGGGAGGAATCTCGCCAGGATCTGGGCCGGGCCCTGAATTCGCTGAAAAGCGATGTCCAGGAAACACTCTCGGGACTCCGCAGGAAGATTCCCGAACCGCGTCTGCGGCCCTCAGGACGGGTACAGGATTCCAGCCTTCCGGGAGACTTTTTCCCCGTAGGATCACTTCACCCCATCGAACAGACGCTCAGACAGGTTAAGGAAATCTTTACCTCTGCGGGATTCTCTGTAGCCTACGGACCCGAAGTGGACGACGACTACCATAACTTTGAGGCTCTCAACATTCCGAGGCACCATCCCGCCCGGGATATGCAGGACACATTCTATGTGTCGGAGGATATTGTGTTGAGGACCCATACGTCCAATACCCAGATCCACGTCATGGAGTCACAGGATCCTCCACTGAGGATTATCGTCCCCGGGAGGGTGTACCGGAACGAGGCCATTAGCGTTCGAAGTTATTGCGTGTTTCACCAGGTGGAAGGACTCTATGTGAATGAGCATGTCTCCTTTGCCGAACTGAAGGGAACCATGGAATACTTCGTCAGGGAGTTCTTCGGCCCGGACGCCAGGTCCCGTTTCCGGCCCAGCTTCTTTCCTTTCACCGAGCCCAGTGCAGAGGTGGACGTATCGTGCTTTCTTTGCTCCGGAAAGGGATGTTCCACGTGCAAGAAAACGGGGTGGTTGGAAATCCTGGGCTGTGGGATTGTGGATCCAGCCGTTTTCGATGCCGTAGGATACGATCCCCGGAGGTGGACGGGATACGCCTTCGGAATCGGCATCGAGCGCATGGCCATGCTGAAATACCAGATTGATGACATCCGTCTCTTCTTCACTGGAGACGTCCGTTTCTTAAGACAATTCCCATGATCGTCAGCATCGATTGGCTCAAAGACTTTGTCGACATAGAGGCCCCGGCCCGGGAACTGGCCGATCTGCTCACCAACGCCTCCATCGAAACTATTCCCGTGCCAGGGGAGAGAGCCCTGGATGTGGAAACCATGCCCAATCGACCTGACTGCATGTCCCATGTAGGTATCGCCCGTGAAATTGCCCTTATTACAGGCAAAAAACTTAGACTACCTAAAGTAACACTCAAGGAATCAGAACGGCGGACGGCGGAGGAAGTTCGGGTGGATATCCTGGATCCGGAACGGTGTCCCCGGTACGCCTGCCGGGTGGTGAGGAATGTAACGGTGGGTCCGTCTCCATCATGGATGGTGGAACGCCTTAAGATGGCGGGCATCAGGAGCCTGAACAACGTGGTAGACATTTCGAACTATGTCCTGATGGAGCTTGGCCACCCACTGCACGTGTTTGATCTGGATACGGTAAGAAAAAACACGATCCTGGTCCGCATGGGAAAGAGGGGAGATACCCTGACCACTCTGGATGGGGAGGAACGAAAGATCGGGCCCGAGAATCTTCTGATTTGTGACGCCGAGCGGCCGGTGGCCCTGGCAGGGGTGATGGGGGGTGAGAACTCAGAAGTGACTGAAACGACGAAACACGTATTGATTGAGAGCGCCTATTTTGATCCTGTGACTATCCGGAAGGGGTCCAGGAGCCTCGGTCTTTCCACGGAGGCCTCCAAGCGATTTGAGCGGGGAACGGACTATGTGGGGCTCCTCAGGGCCCTGGACAGGGTGGCTCACATGATATGGCAGTTGGCCGGCGGTGAAGTTCTCAAAGGGGTGGTCGACGAGTATCCCCTCAAGATGAAGCGCAAGAGTATCACCCTGAATTCAGGGAACGCGGACGCCGTGGCGGGGGTGCATTTCAACCACAGGTTCATTCAGAAGACTTTCAGGGGACTGGAGATTTCTTTCACTCGGTCTGGAGCTTCCTACCGGTGCCTTATGCCCACATTCCGGCCGGACCTGACCCGTTCCATCGACCTGGTGGAGGAACTCACCCGGGTCTACGGGTATGAGAACATCGAATCGGATACCGCGTTTGAAGGTCTTCTGGGTAAGGATACCGGGGATCGAATGGAGGAGATCAGCCGGCTGAAGGCATTCTTCGCGGGCCTGGGGTTTAACGAGTGTGTATCCAACAGTCTGATCAACCGGGAGCAGTCGGGACACTGTTTCCCGGGCGAGGGGGTAGGGGTCCGAAATCCCCTGAGCCTTGAGATGTCCGTACTTCGAACGTCCCTGCTTCCGGGTCTTTTCAGCGCCGTCTCCCACAACCTGAAACGGGATGAACAGGACCTGGCCCTTTTCGAATACGGAAACATCTTCCTGCCCCATAAGGAGTCGGTTACGGGATGCAAGGAGAAAGAACAGTTTTCCGGGGTCATCTGTGGCCACAGGCGTCCCCGGCGATGGAAGGGGGGACCGGAGGAGAATGATTTCTATGTACTCAAAGGGTATATGCAAGCTTTGGCTGCGTTTCTGCGTCTTGAGAGAGTCCAATTCTCCGACCTGTCGAGAAAGCCTGGGTTTCTCTTCGGTCAGGCCCTGAGGCACCGGGAGGGAAGGACTCTCGCTGAGTTCGGTGAATTCCGGCCGAACGTTCTGGACGCCTATGACATTTCTATCCCGGTTTTCGGGTTCATTCTGAACCTGGAGACGGTTCGAAAGATTATGCGGAAGGACCGGGTTCACACCGCCCCTTCCCAGTACCCCGGCATCTCGAGGGACCTGTCGTTTGTGGTGAAAAAGAATACGCCCGTGGGAGACATTCAGGCCGTGATGAACGCCTGGGGTACCGGTCTCCTCAAGAGGGTGACCCTGTACGACATGTATGAGGGAAAAACCATTCCCCGGGGACACAAGAGTGTCACTTTCAATCTGTTCTTTCAGGACAGGAAACGAACTCTAAAAGACGAGGAGGTAGATGAAATCGTATCTACCATCATCTCAAAGGTATCGGAGGGATTGAACGCAGCATTAAGGAAGGCTTCACAGGAAGAGGAGTGAGACATGGAGGATCAAAGAGAAAACCTGGTTCGGGTGACCATTTTCGGTCAGGAGTATACTGTCAAGGCCAAGGCGAATGTGGACTACATCGCCGACGTAGCAAAGCACGTGGACAGAGAAATGAGAAAAGTGGAGGAGGGACTTCCGTCCTCTCAATCGGCCATGAGAATTGCCATCCTGGCCGCAATGAGTATCACAGACGAGTTGTTTTCCTCCCGGCGGGAGAGTGACCGTATCCTGGATCAGGTGGAGCACAAAACAGCCTCTTTGGTAGAAGCCATTGAGGAGGCCACTCCATCCCCGTAAGGGCGAGACAGACCGCATGGTAACGACGAAGATCCTCTCGGGAAAAGAGGTGGCGAACGAGGTGTACCGAAGGCTTGGACCCACTTTGGAGCGGCTAAGATCGAAAGGGGTTATTCCGGGGCTGGCGGCGGTCCTGGTGGGGGACGACCCCGCATCCCAGGTGTACGTCCGGAGCAAAACCCGAAGATTTGAGAAACTGGGGCTTTATTCCGAGACGTTCCGTTTCCCTTCCGGTGTTGAGGAAAACGAACTGGTGGAAAAGATCAGGGATTTAAACCTGGATCCTCGGTTCCATGGGATTCTGGTCCAGCTTCCGCTGCCGGATCCTATGGATAGCGAGAGGGTGCTCTACGAAGTATCTCCCGAAAAGGACGTGGACGGATTCCACCCCGAAAATCTGGGCCGGCTGGCCCTGGGAAAACCGCGGTTTATTCCCTGCACTCCCAAAGGGATCCTGGCCATTCTTCAGCACTACGGCATACCGACCAGCGGAAAACACGCTGTGGTGGTGGGCAGGAGCAATATTGTGGGACGGCCCATGTCCCTCCTTTTGGGGCTCAAGAAGTCCACGGGAAATGCCACCGTCACCGTCTGTCATTCCCGGACACCGGACATGGGCTACTTCACCCGCCAGGCCGACATCATCGTGGCCGCCGTGGGTATACCGGGATTCATCCGGGAGGACATGATCTCGGCGGGCGCCACCCTCATCGATGTGGGGATCACTCGAGTGGAGGATGATTCGGAGAAAGGGTACCATCTACAGGGAGACGTTGACGCCGAGTCGGTGACAGGACTCGCCGGGGCTCTGACCCCTGTCCCCGGGGGCGTGGGACCCATGACCATAGCCATGCTGGTAGAGAACACGGTGGAGGCTGCCGTAACGTCCCTGGAGAAGGAGGGGATACCCGCAGGAGGATGAGATCCCCCTTTATGCCCACACGCGGAGGGTGTAAATTACTCATAAGCCCGCGTAGCTCAGCTGGATAGAGCGTCGGCCTCCGGAGCCGAAGGCCACAGGTTCGAATCCTGTCGCGGGTACGCGACTTTTCCGCTAGGATACATGGAGAAACCTGATGAACCTGACCGTACTGGGATCGGGCACGGTCATACCCCATCCAGAGAGGGGAAACAGTGGATATTTTCTCCGGACACCCGGCCACGGAATCCTGATGGACGGAGGCGCAGGAGCCCTGAGAAAAATGGCGGATTTCGGATTGGACTACCGCCTGGTCGACACCGTTGCCTATACCCATTTTCATCCCGATCATACCCTGGACCTCGTTCCGCTCCTTTTTTCACTCAAGCATGATCCCTCCGTGGAGCGGCCCAGGAGCCTGAGAATCCTGGGACCCCCCGGGTTTCAGTCCTTCTTCGACAGGGTAATGGACGTGTACGGCGAATGGGTCCGGTCAGAGGACATTACCGTCGGGATAGACGAGGTATTCCGGGACAGGATTGACCTGGAGGATATCCAGATCACTACGGCCCACACCGAACATACCCCTGAGAGTGTCGTCTACAGGTTCCAAGAGCGGGGAGGAGGGAGCCTGTTCTATTCCGGGGATACCGGCGTGAACGATGAATTGATCGGTACGGCCAGGAACGTGGACGTACTGGTGCTTGAGTGCTCCCTCCCCGATGGGCAGAAGAGCCCCGGTCACCTGACGCCGTCAGAATGCGGCCGGATTGCGGAACAAACCGCCTGTGGAAGGCTCGTTCTGACTCATTTTTACCCTCAGGTCCTCCATACGGATATTCTCGCGTCCGTGTCCCGGTCGTACACAGGACAGGTAGACCTGGCCTTCGACGGAATGGAGGTGGAGATCTGACGGTGAGGATTTCCGGCATCTCCAGAGTTCTTCTTCTGATCATCGTGACGGTGATTATCGGCACCATAGGCTTCAGAATGGTGGGGGGCAACCGGTGGTCTTTGCTGGACAGCCTCTACATGGCTGTGATCACCCTGTCCACCGTGGGATTCACGGAAGTTCACCCTCTGGGTGCGGCGGGGAAACTGTGGACCATTATTCTCATCACTCTGGGTATAGGGATCGTCGCCTATGCCGTTGGACAGACGACCCAGTATATCTTGAACCTGGAACGATTCAGGAGAAAAAAGATGGCCAAACGACTATCGTCCTTGAAGAAACACTTTATCGTTTGCGGATATGGCCGTATGGGAAAGGTGATCTGCGAGGAGCTCGAGAAACAGAATCTCCCCTTTGCCGTTGTCGAGGTCGATCCGGAGAAGATCGCGTTGATACAGGACAGAGGATACCTCGTTGTGGAGGGGGATGCCACGTTGGATAGAACGCTTCAGGAGGCCCGGATTGAAACCGCCGCGGGGTTGGTTGTTGTGTTGAGTTCGGATTCGGACATTCTGTTTGTCACCATGGCCGCCCGGACCTTGAATCCGGAAATCTTCATCATGAGCCGGTGCAGTGTGGACGAGAGTGCTCAGAAGCTCCTGAGGGCGGGTGCCAGCAAGGTGGTAAACCCGTACGTCGCTGGGGGTCACAAGATGTCGGAGTTGTTGGTGGCCCCGTACGTTGAGGATTCAGTGGAAATATCCACACCCCGGCGGAAGATTGATCTACTCGTGGAAGAAATCAAAGTGGAGAACACGGAAGGGGTTGCGGGTGTTCCCATCAGGGAGTCGCGGATACGTGAGGATTATCATCTCTTGATCACCGGCATTATTGATGAGAAAGGGGAAATGATTTTCAGTCCCGATCCTGATACGCGGCTGAAGGAGGGTTACACGTTGATGCTCATGGGTGAAAAAGAGAATCTTCACACCTTTAAGGAGAAGGTATGCCGGATGGCCACCGGGTCATGATAATTGCGCATAAGATATATTATGTCTACTTCAATCATCATTCGTCGATACAACCCTACACCCCGTCATCCGAAATCCATTCAAGCAAGCTAACGAGCACGTTGAATCGGAATGAAATCGAGTGCATTA
>JBHIAI010000165.1:0-2994 GCA_046861655.1 Fidelibacterota bacterium
CTTGAAGCCGGTCACGCTGCCATCTCTGCTCACCGCCAGCCAGGCCTCGTAGTAGTGGATGACCAGCACGACGTCGAGGACGCCGGCGGCAGCCAGGAACAGGCCAGCATCGATGTGGTTCTGGACGCGGTGACCAACCTGTCGGAAGAGGCTTCCATGACCTTCAGCGTCAACCAGGGGGGCACCCTGAAGGAGATTCTACGGATCGACGGCACCGCCGGCTATGTGGGCATCGGGACCACCAATCCCGGGTATGAACTGCAGGTGATCGGGGATGTGGATGCCTCAGGCGATATACTGTCCGCCCGGTTTGTGGACCGCAACAGCACAGGGTTCTATGTGGACCCGGCCTCCACGTCCTACCTCAATATCGTGCAGGGGAGCACCCTCTACGATAGAGACGATAACAGCTATTACCTCGACCCTGCCTCCATCTCCCTCCTGAACGCAGTCTATTCCGTCGGCCAGATGAGATCGCCGGTGTACTACGACTACGACAACATAAGCTATTACCTTGATCCGGCCTCCACATCTAACCTAAGCGTAGTCCATTCGGACAACCAGGTAAAGTCCCCCATTTTCTACGACTACGATAATGTGACCTACTATCTCGATCCCGCGTCGACATCTACTTTAGACGCAGTGCACGCACTTAACCAAGTGAGGTCTCCCCTGTATTACGATTACAACAATACCAGCTACTATCTTGACCCCGCCTCCACGTCTATCCTGAACGACGTGAGAGCCAGTGTATTCTATGACGGGGATAACACCAGCTACTTCGTTGATGCGGACGGCACATCCACCCTGAACGGTCTCTCCATTTCTACCGCCTCCACCAGCGAGGCACAACTGGACCTGGTCTCCGGGATCTCCTCCACACGCCTGTTCTACCGGGACAGCGACGATGAGTTCGGAATTCTCCATAAGGGCACCACGAGATTCAGAATAGAGAGCGACGGGACGCTCCTCATTAACGAAACGGGGGGGAACGTGGGCGTGGGGACCACAACTCCCAACGTGGCTCTGGATATTACCGGAGATATTGAGTACACCGGCACCCTTACCGATGTATCGGACCGCCGCTTGAAAGAGAATATCGCTCCGGTGGACGGCGCCCTGGATAAGATACAGGCCATCGCGGGCGTGACCTTCAACATGATGGACACTCCCGAGCGGACAGAAATCGGTCTCATCGCCCAGGACGTTCAGGCTGTCCTTCCTGAAGCCGTCACCGTCGTAGACCCTGGGAAAGGGCTTTTGGGCGTGAGCTACCAGAGCCTCATTCCCGTTCTGATTGAGGCGGTCAAAGAACTCAAAACCGAGAATGACGCCTTGAAAGCAAGGATCCTGGCCCTGGAGCAGAAGAAATGAAGAAGGGAATCTTTTTCTCCTTCCTGATACTCCCGGCGGCTTCCATAGTCTCTGGACCACAGGACCTTTCCGAACGGTCCAGCGCAGCCGTGGTCCCTTCCGGCGGGGGTACGGTTACCGGGAGCGACTTTGAGATTTCAGCCACCATCGGTCAACCCATGGTAACCTCCGGAATCTCTAACCCCGGGCAGATGACGTCCGGCTTCTGGCCGGTTGCCAACACCGGCTTGCATCCCATCGTGTGGCTTAATTCTCAATCTTTCGGCGTGACGACTCCGAAAGAAGGGGAGGGCGCCTTCGACCTGATCCTCTCCAACCTGGGAAACTACCCCTTGGAGTACAGAGTGGTCGCCCGTGCTGCCTGGAATGGGTTTGAGTGGTTGACCCTGTCCAGAACTGCCGGCGTGGTGACCGCAGGAAGCCGGGATATCCTCCCGGTGACGGTGGTTGAGACCGCCAACCTTGAGGAGGGATCCTACCAGGGACGCTTGCTGGTGACCACGAACACCGGAGCCGGTCTATCCGACGTCACGGATACCGCCCGGGTAAGCCTGACAGTGCTGTCTGAAACGGCTCAGATTGCCAGCGGGGAGACCACCATTGAGGCAGGAGATTCGCCTCCCGTTGAAGTCACGGACGAAGCTGGGAACAGCCTGGGAGTGACCTTTGACTTCAGCGCGGGGGAGGGCGGCACTGTCAGTGTGGCCTTTATCCCGTCGCCTTCGCCGGCCGACAGCACCACCCTCTTCTACGATCCGGATTCTTCGGTGACCGATCCCGCATATTCTGATTCCTACTGGGAGATTTCCACCACTGTTCCCCAGGGATTCGTGGCGGACATCGCCTTTGCGTATGCCGGGCACGTGGGGGTTCGCAATCCGGAGCAGCTTCGTCTGGCGAGGCGAATGAATCATGCCGGTCCCGGAGTTCCCTGGCACTTTGTTCCCACGGATTCCGTAGACGTGGATGAATCCAGCGAGACCATCACGGCCCGGTCGCAGGGGAGATTCAGCCAATGGGTGATTGCCTCCGAGAGGGCCCAGAATCCCTTTCAGGATACCGGAGCACCGGTCCTAAGGTCTCTTACCCTGTCTCCTGACTCTCCCAGGGTGCAGGAACCGGTCACCGTTTCCGTCACAGTCACCGAT
Organism: Fidelibacterota bacterium; assembly: GCA_046861655.1. GTDB lineage: Bacteria > Fidelibacterota > Marinisomatia > Marinisomatales > S15-B10 > JBHIAI01. The sequence continues at coordinate 2,523 of JBHIAI010000165.1, forward strand.
GAGAGTTCCCTGAAGAATGTCCGTCTTCTGTATCAGAAAGGGGGCGGGTCGGGATTTACCGGGGTTGCCATGACAGGGCAGGGTGGAATCTACAGGGGGGTTATCCCGTCGGCCCAGATCACACCGACGGGATTCGCCGCGTTCATCCGTGCGGAAGACATAGCGGGGCACACCGGCACCAGCGATACCCTGTCGCCGCCGGTACGGTTCGATGATGGTGCCCTGTCTACCGAATTCACTGGGGGTGCCTTCCCTTCCGGAATACCCAAGAACCGGTGGCGGTTGATCTCGGTCCCTGGTGAGGTGGACGACCCCGGTGTTTCCAGCCTGTTTGGCGACGAGCTGAAAGGAGAGCCCACCGCGACCACCTGGAGGATGTTTCGATGGACAGACTCCGGCTGGGAAGTTGCAGAGAGGGTGATGGTGGGGGAGGGATACTGGGTGAACCAGAGGGTCCTGACGGACGTTACCC
>JBHIAI010000166.1:0-2987 GCA_046861655.1 Fidelibacterota bacterium
GGGGACGGCCCCGTGGTGATTACGAATATTACATCCACAGAACCGGACCTGTTCACTCCCGACCCCGACTGGATTGACCTGCCGGAGTATGTCTGTCCCGGCGATCCTTTCACCGTCCGGATGCTTCTTTCTCCATCATCGGAAGGGACCTATACCGGCAGTGTGACGTTTGAACTGGCAAACGCCACAGCGTCCACCTACACGATTCCTTTTACCATTGAAGTCTTCGGCCAGGGTTCCGTGAGTATAAACACGGGTACCGTTTTCTTCACCAGTGATAATGATACGTCCCTGGCACCTCAGGGAACGGGCGTCAATATCGACCTTACCGGTCTGCAGAATATATGGGATGTGGACGATCCTTACCTGCAGGTGAACCTGGTGGACGGAAGCGTTCCTCCCGGCAATCCCGCGGGAGATATGGGCATGGCCGTGGCCTCCAGGTACTGGGAGATCTTCACCAACCTGCCGGCCGGTTTTTCCGCCGATATCTGTTTTGATCTCAGTGATCTGGCATCGGGGACCCTCCTGGACGGTATCCAGGATTTCCTGGCGCTGAAGATACTCCGCCGGCCGGTATACTCTGACGGTTCGTGGGTAGTCATCACAGACGTTACCTACGATGAACAGTCCAACACCGTATGTGCCATGGGTCAGACTGAGTTCAGTCAATGGACGGTGGGGGGCGATTCCTCCGGGATCAACTTTACCCCGGCCCTCCCCGTCATCACGGGGAACATTCAGAACCTCACCGCCCAGGAAGGGCAGGATTTTCCGGTTCAGGTGGATATTGAGGCGGAAGCGGGATTGGACGTGGCCAGGCTGACGTACTTTGTGGGAGCCGAGCTGTCACCCCGGCAGACGCCGTTCTCCCTGCAGAGTGGAATGACATACGAGGCAGTCATTCCGGGGAATGACGTGACGAGCAAGGGCCTGGTGGGATTTGTGGGAGCCCGGGACAGCATCGGACGGGAGGTTTCCTCCGACACGGTGGGTATCCGGGTCCAGTTTGCGGACATCCCAATGGGGAATGTTCCCAAAGAACAGTATGCCATGATTTCCGTCCCGGGAGACCTGGCCGACAAGAATCAGACGGCCGTTCTGGGCGATGAATTGGGGGCCTACGATAAGACCGAGTGGCGGCTGTTCCGGTGGAACGGCACCGCGTATACCGAGTTTGAAGGAAACGCAAATTTTGCTCCGGGAGACGCGTTCTGGATTATCACCAGGGAAGCCAAAACCCTGAGTGCCGGCAGCGGGAAATCGGTTCAGTTAGTACCCCCTTATTCCCTGGACCTCACTCAAGGATGGAACCAGGCGGGGACGCCCTATGATTTCGATGTGGACCTGGAACGGTTGACGTACCCGCCGGGGGCTATTGAACCGGCGTTCTACGAGTATGATCCCTCCACCAACGGTTACAAGACCACTACCACCATGAAACCTGGCCGCGGCTACTGGGTCTGGGCCTGGGAGAACACGTCCCTCAGGCTGGCTCCTCCCATCGTCAGTCTCGCCCGGACGGGAGAGGAGGCAAAGCCCCTGGAGTGGGGGGGAACCCTCAAGGCTTCTGCCGGACGGGGTTATGTCCAGGATACGCAGAACGTGTTTGGCGTTTTGGAGAACGCATCCCAGGAGTGGGATCCATGGGACCGTCACGAGCCTCCGGTGATTGGCGATTATATCTCCCTGGCCTTTGACGCCAGGGGCTGGAAGGACCGGGGAGGTCTCTACAGCCGTGATATCCGGGCCAAAGGTGCCGAAGGATACGAGTGGCCCCTGGTGGTCCGCACGGATCAGAAAGGGTATGTAAACCTGGACGTAGAGTGGACCCGGAATCTGCCCGCTGGCTGGGAAGCTTATCTGGTGGACAGGGACATCGGTGTGGCCAGGGACCTGATCCAGCAGCCCGGGTACGTGTTCGCCTCCAGTGGGTCAGAACAACCCAGACGCTTTGTCCTGGTGGTGGGTTCCTCTGACTTCGCTCAGGAGAAGGTGGCTGAGTATGTGGCGGTTCCGGAGGACTATCATCTGTTCCAGAACATGCCCAATCCCTTCAATGCCGTCACCACCATCCGGTTCAGTCTGCCCGAGGAGAGTGACGTCACCCTCGTGGTCTACGATATCTTAGGGCATGAAGTGGCCAGACTGGTATCGGGAAAGACCTACAGGACCGGGACCCATGTGGTCCTGTGGGATGGTAAGGATGGGTACGGTGCTCCCGCGTCTTCCGGGGTTTACCTGTACCGAATGGTGGCCCGCAACAGCGGCACCATGACCTACCAGACAGCGAAAAAGCTGATCCTCCTGAAATAACGTTACAGGCCTCAGAATGACAGGGTTCCAACCCTATCATCCTTCTGGGTTTTCCTGAGGGGAAGCGACACCCGCGTTCGTGCATCGCAGTGATACTGTCTTTCTGTCCTTCTTTTTAGAAAAGAAGGACGAAGAAAATCGCCGCTGCCGGGAAATTCAGCACGGCTTTCAGTTCGCTGAGGCGATGATCTGAACTCTCCCGCCACGGCGGGATCAGACAGCAGATCCTCTCCTCCTCCGCTCACTTCAGACGTGTTCTTCTGAATTTCCCGAAGGCGACCTTTTTTCAAGACGCGGCCACAGGCAATTTGTCCAGAAAAGGGATTGCCATGACCGTCCCGCCCCTTCACCTCGCCAAAATAAAGTTTACTTGCAAATAATTCATATGCGAACTAAATTGTCTTGTAAGGTAGTTCGTAATTCGTAATGCGTAATTCGTAATGCGTAATTCGTAATGCGTGATTCGTAATGTGTGATTTGTAAGCAATGACTCGTCTCGAAAAAAGCACTGGATTCCTGGTGGTTCGAACCGCCAGGGGAATGAAAAAAGCCCTCGACTCCCAGTTGACGGAAGTGGGAGTTACCGCATCCCAGCATACGGTATTGAGCACACTGGCCCATAAGGACGGCCTCTCTCTTTCCGAAGTGGGAAAACGGGTTTTTCTGGATAA
>JBHIAI010000167.1:0-2941 GCA_046861655.1 Fidelibacterota bacterium
ACCCCTACGGTCCGTTGGCCCTTTTCGTTCTCGCTTTTGCCGAATCCTCTTTCTTCCCGGTTCCTCCCGATCTTCTCCTCATCGCCCTGGCCCTGGGATCCCAACAGAAATCCTTCCAGTTCGCCCTGATCTGCAGCGTGGCCAGCCTCCTGGGGGGGATGCTGGGATACGGCCTGGGATACTTTGCCTGGTGGGCAGGGGAGGGGACCTTCTCCAGCCTGGCTCTTTTCTTCTACGATCATGTGCCAGGGTTCAGCGAATCCGTATTCGCCCAGATCCAAACCCGTTATGACCAGTGGAATTTCTGGATCATATTCACCGCCGGATTCACGTTTATTCCCTTCAAGATTTTCACCATTTCCGCCGGAGCTTTCCATATCAATTTCCCCATGTTTGTCCTTGCCTCTGCCGTCAGCCGCTCGGCCCGTTTCTTTCTGGTGGGCTTCCTGATCTGGCGCTACGGGAGCCCCATCCGGGAGTTTATCGAGAAGTACCTGGACTGGCTGGCCCTGGCGTTTACCCTGCTCCTGGTGGGGGGATTCGTGTTGGTCAAGACGCTGTTTTGATTGTCACCCTTCCCAACACGACCTAAATTTGAGACAGGACTGAAGTGATCGGGGTGTAGCGCAGCCAGGTCAGCGCGCCACGTTCGGGACGTGGAGGCCGAGAGTTCGAATCTCTCCACCCCGACGACACGAAGAACGAAACAGTCGATAGGTTCTGGCGGACTTCTCCCTTATTGGGTGCAAGGCAATCATCCTCAGATCAAAAGTCACAGAGAAAGCAGATGCCCAGAAAGCTCCTCTGGAGCTGAAAAAAAGGGCGAGTGATCGGTGTCCATTGAGATGACCTTTTCGCATGGCAGGGCTCTGTACATCTTTTCCTGGACCTCTGGACTGATGGCCCTATCGCCCAGGCATGAGATATACACCCGAGGCACCCGTCCGAACTTCTCTTCAGTAGTGTTCACGGGAGTGGCAAAGGGCGCAGCCGCCTGAGCCACCAGAAGCGATTTTGCACGGGTTACGTCCTCATGGGAACAATCGCCGTAGAAGACTTCCTTGAGAGCTTCCTCCTTGACGGTAGCATAGCTTTGATCCTCCGCCATAATCATATTCGGAAGAACCAGGGCTTCTTTGTCCCCTTCGGCATGCTGGAGTAAGAACTCCCCGTTTCGAGGCAGAAAGGCAGTCAGATAGACCAGGGTCTTGATCTTCTCCGGTCGATACTCAGCAGTTTGGGTGATGACTACACCCCCCATACTGTGCCCAACAAGAATTACCGGCTCAGTCTGTGCATCCAGAAGCTGGCATACAGAGTCAACATAGGATTGCAGTGAGATTCTGGGAATAGGGGTCTTGTCGTTGCCGTGACCCGGCAAGTCAGGGGCCTTTACCCTATGGCCTTCTTTTTCCAGAATTGGAACAACCTTGTCCCAGCACCAGCCTCCGTGCCACGCACCATGAATCAGTACATATGTGCTCACGATTCACCTCCTCTTCGTTATTCTTGTCCAGGTCAGGGAAGTCCGACGGCTCCAGGGCCTGTCAACCGTTCCTGGATGGATTCCATGCTTCTCTCTCTTCCAACGGTTGTTTACGAACAATGATTCCTGTCTTTGTCTTGATGAAATCTTGTGAACTTCCACGGACAATCTTACCCTTCCATCTAAGAAACAATCAACGAATTAATCGATTCCATTCCACTTTGGAACCGCTCCCGAAAACGAATATCCCCCCGGACCCGTTGATCACGGAGTACTCCGGCGGTATACTCCCGGCGCGAATGAAAGGAAATTCGGAACTTTTGAAGGTTTTGATTTCTTCCATATTCGTCCAAAATTAATTGCCATAGTTTTCCCCCAAGAATCGGGGGGATAAGCGGGGAAGGAGGGGAGAGGCGGAGGAGCCATAGGCCATATGACGATGTACGACCACAAGAGGATTGAGAAGAAGTGGCAGAGAGTCTGGGAGACCACAAACCCCTTCAGAGCCGAAGACGGCGGCCTGAAGCCCAAATACTACGTTCTCGATATGTTCCCCTATCCCTCAGCCGAGGGTCTCCATGTGGGCCACCCCCTGGGTTATATCGCCACCGATATTGTGGCCCGGTACAAGAGGATGAAAGGCTTCAACGTCCTCCACCCCATGGGGTGGGACGCCTTCGGACTCCCGGCCGAACAACACGCCCTGGAAACAGGAACCCATCCGTCGGAGACGACCGCCCGGAATGTGGAGAATTTCAAACGACAGATCAAAATGCTTGGACTTTCCTATGATTGGGATCGCGAAATCAACACCACCGATCCCAAATACTATACGTGGACCCAGTGGATCTTTCTTGAGCTGTTCAAGAAGGGGCTCGCGTACGAGGCGGAAGTGCCGGTGAACTGGTGTCCGGGGCTGGGAACTGTTCTGGCCAACGAGGAAGTCATTGATGGTAAGTCAGAGCGGGGAGGTTACCCGGTCTACCGGGTACCCATGCGTCAATGGATGTTGAAGATTACCGCGTACGCTGAGAGTTTGCTTGAAGGGTTGGATGAAGTCGACTGGCCCGAGGGCGTTAAGGAGCTCCAGCGGAGCTGGATCGGCCGTTCCGAAGGAGCCGACGTGGACTTCCCTCTTCCGTCCATCAATGGGTCCATTACCGTGTTCACCACCCGACCGGATACTCTGTTTGGCGCCACCTATATGGTGTTAGCCCCCGAGCACCCTCTTGTGCAAAGGCTGACCAGTCCGGAAAAACGCGAAGAAGTGGAGAAGTACGTGGAGGCGGCCACCAGAAGATCCGAACGGGAGCGGTCTGAATTGACCCGGGAAAAGACCGGCGTCTTCCTTGGGACTCAGGCCATAAACCCGGTCAATGGGAGAGAGATTCCGATCTGGACTGCTGATTACGTGCTCATGACGTACGGGACAGGGGCCATTATGGCGGTCCCCGG
>JBHIAI010000168.1:0-2940 GCA_046861655.1 Fidelibacterota bacterium
TTCCGGGTAAAGGCACCGGTTGCCCGGCGCCCTCCCCACAGATCCGGACGTGAAGATTTCCCTCATCCGGTTCCTCGGTTCCAATCCTTTTCACCAGATCGGAAACCACCCTGGCGACACCCCGAGTGGCGCATGACTTTGCTGCCCGCGCTGGCCTCAGATATTGTGGACGATTCGCGGCAGTGGTAACGGATACGTTTTGCGTAGATCTTCAAATAGCACCTTGCCTTTGTGGCTCCTCCGGCTTAGCCAGCGACGCCACGCCCTTTCGGTATGTTCAAAGACAACCTCCAGGGCCTTGTAATTGCCCCTCACTCCATAGTACTGGTAAAAACCCCTCAGTTTGGAGCATAGCGTTTCGTACTGCTCTTTGATCCGCTCATGGAGGTTTTCCTTGCACCATTGCCACACTCGTTTCATGAAGCGTGACAGGCGCTTCCTCGCTGTCTTCTTCTTGATCACCCAGTACCCTTGGCGTGACTTTCCCCAGTGGAAAGTAAAGCCAAGAAAGTCAAAGGTGCCTCTCTTCCTGGCTTCTTCTTCCGTGTATGGCTTACTGAAGCATACAAGCGACGTTTTGTCCGGGTGCAGGCTTAGTCCATACCGTCCGAACCGCTTCGGCAGCACCGAGAGGATGCGCTGCGCATCCGATTTATATTCGCAGCCGATTATAAAATCATCGGCCCATCGGATAATGAGGCTTCGGCCTCTGAGCCGTGGTTGGACCACCTGGGCAAACCAATCATCCAGGACATAGTGCAAGAAGATGTTACTCAATAGCGGGGAGATCACTCCTCCTTGCGGCGTCCCCAGCTCAGGATAATGGACCGCTCCACCTTCCATAACGCCGGCGTTCAGCCATTTGCCGATCAGGCGCAACAAGGTTCCGTCATTCACCCTCCTTTTGATCAACGTTCTGAGCAATCCGTGATCAATATTGTCGAAAAGTCCCGTAATATCCGCGCTGACTATCCAGTTTATTCTCAGCCTGATGAGCTCCTCGCGGAGCTGCTGAACCGCTTTGTGTTGGCTCCTGCCCTTCCGGAAGCCATGGGAAAGATCATAGAACACCTGCTCATAGATCGGCTCAAGAAGCATCACCACCGCTCGTTGCACGATCTTATCCTCAAACGTCGGTTTGCCTATGGGCCGCATCTTCCCATTGTCCTTTTCTAGCCACGCACGCACTACCGGCGGAGCCTTGTAACGCCCACTTTTGAGACGTTTGTAGAGGTCCTCCAGGTTTTCCTCAAGGTTCTCACCGTATTGTTTCGCCGTTATCCCGTCGATACCGGGCGAACTGTCCTTGCGTGTGTGGCGGTAGGCTTCCCGGAGCAGATCAACATCCATATGATGCGCCAGCGTCATGAAGACCATCTCCGGATAGTCCGCTGCCTGCTTCGCAATCCGTTGAAGTTTCGTTGATATGGTTTGTGACCTCAAAGTGTCTCCCATCTTTCCCTTCAACAGAACGTCATGCCCGGCTTCTCCTTCCCTTCAGTGGGTCGCTTGGGCATCACTTCCCCACCTTCCCGGTTCATTTAGATAGAACCATCGGTACTATGATCCGCTAAGACTGCCAAAAGCCCTTCTCGGGTTCGTTCGCTCTTCACTATCCTCACCCCATACCTTGCGTGCTTCACTTGTTTTGTGTCTCCCACACACAATATACTGCGTGCCGGATTCGCTGCCGATCGGAAGCTGACCAACAACGCCAGGGCTCTTGATCTCCCGGTACCCCTCATCTTCCGGGCTCTCATCACAAGGAAGCTCTTGGCTCTCCCAAGTCCCCGAGCTACCCCTTTGAGCACATGCCCTGGTCTCAGACCCCGGTGGTGTCCCCCACACTCGCCATATCGCATGGAGGACTGCTGCCTTCCGTATGCTGAACGACGTCGGCTTTCTCCTTCATCATGAGGTTATCCTGATGACCGCGACTATACATTTTTCGGGGCTCAATACAGAGCCTGCACCCTCGATCCATCCAGCTTCGTACTCCCGTTACCGGGCTTGCACGTGGATTTCACTACCGGCCTGCTGGCTAGGCTCTAGCCGGGTGGGACTTTCACGGTGTGCGATCACCCACTGGGTAACAATAACCAATTTCATCCCGATTTACGTGGAATCCCAAGGTCTCGGGTTTACCTTGGCACGATCAGCGACCTGCTAGATAAGCTTGAGGGACCATGTAAGATAGCCCTGAAGGACGCTGGCCTGTCATCCAGTGATGTCAATGAGGTCATCCTGGTGGGCGGCATGACCCGTATGCCGGCCGTGCAGGAGCGCGTCAAAAAGATCTTTGGCAAAGAGCCCGATAAAGGTGTGAATCCGGACGAGGTTGTAGCCCTTGGTGCGGCCATTCAGGGGGCTGTCTTGAAAGGGGATGTGAACGATGTTCTCTTGCTTGACGTGACGCCACTTTCCCTCGGAATCGAAACCTTGGGCGGGGTCATGACCAAGTTGATCGAAAAGAATACAACCATTCCAACCAAAAAGAGCCAGGTCTTTTCAACTGCCGAAGATAATCAGCCGGCGGTTACTGTTCATGTGCTTCAAGGGGAGCGCGAGATGGCCGTAGATAACAAGACCCTTGGGCGCTTCGAACTGGTGGGCATTCCACCCGCACCCAGAGGTTTGCCACAGATTGAAGTAACCTTTGACATTGATGCCAATGGTATCGTGAATGTCTCTGCAAAAGACATGGCAACCGGCAAGGAGCAGTCCATTAGGATCACGGCTTCTTCAGGATTGTCCAAAGAGGAGATTGACCGACTGGTCAAGGAAGCTGAGCTTCATTCTGAGGAAGACAGAAACAAAAAAGACCTTGTTGAAGCTCGAAATTCGGCTGATGCCCTGATTTATACCACAGAAAAATCCATGCAGGAACTGGGCGACCAAGTGGATGGTAATACCAGGGCTGAGGTTGAAAGTTTGGTGAAT
>JBHIAI010000169.1:0-2933 GCA_046861655.1 Fidelibacterota bacterium
CATCTCCGCTTGAGAAGGTCACCGGAGATGGCTCCACTACGCGAATCCCTCTTCGGGGAGTGGCGGGTTCGATGTGCAGATAGAACCCGACTTCGCGCTGGGTAACGGTTCCGATGAATTCCCGGGACCCCCTTTTGAGAATCCTCGTTACCCGTCCCTCCATTCTTGACCTGAATGGAGACGGAAACAGGGCTACTTCCACCGTGTCTCCATGGATCGCGCCCTTGAGATTCCTGGAATGAACGAATACATCCTCCCCCTTTTCCACTTCCAGGAACCCGAAGCCTTTCTGGTGCAGCACCAGCCTGCCCGAGCGCCTCTGGCCCGGGTCGGTCCAAACATATTCTCCCCCCCGCATACGAAAAACCTTCCCTTCCTTTTCCAGTTGCTCCAGCCCAGCACGAAACCCTCTGTAATCAGCCCGGCTGACGGCCATGAGACGGGCCAGATGTCTTTTCCCGTAGGGCGTCCCCGAATGCTGTTTGAGGAATTTGAGGATCTTATCCTTCATCAGAATCTACCCAGAATACGGAGATGGACCTTCCCCTCGGACGGAACCTCCTCCCTGCTCACGGCGTACTCCAACCTCAGTACTCCCAGGGGGGTCTTCTGCTGGATACCCGCGCCAAAGGCCACAGGAGGCGGCTGCGGTCCGTGTGGTATGGCGCCATCCACAAACAGGGTGAATCGATTAGGACCCTGAAGGCGGTATCTCCACTCCAGTTGAACGATTGCCATCGCCCTGGATGAGAACCTGTCCTCCCGGTACCCTCTAAGGGTCGAGGCCCCTCCGTACCGGAATAGCTCGCTCACCGGGACGGCGCCGTCCCCTGTAGCATAAACATAACCCGCTCGACCTCCAATGGCAAAGGTCCATTTGCCATAGGGGGATAGGAGGACTTCGGTTCTTGCCCCCAAACGGACCAACATCTCTGACGGGCGACCGTACGGGGAATAGATTCCCCCCGTGGCCCTGGCCTCGATTAGATTCCCCCTGGAGGGATTCCAGGAAGCATCCCGGGTATCCCTTTCGTTCCCGACCATGAACGATCGTATTCTGTGGTCACCCATCCCCTTTTCTCTTCCCTCAGGTGTCACCGTCACGCGGGTACGCTCTCCACCCAGATACCATCTTCCCCACCTGGATCGATGCGCCACCAGGGCCAGTTCCGTCCGCCTGGCCACGTAGAGCCCCTCCCTGAAGTCTTGATGAAACCGAATTCTTCCCCCGAAATTGAACCTCCAAAGGTACAGTTCTTCGTGACTCAGGGAGAGAGCCTGACTGAGACCGTTCGTCCTGTACCACCAGATGTCCGACAGGGAAGCTGTACCGAAGAGCCGTTCCAGATGGAGTTTGATTTCGCCAGTCATGCCCTGTGAACCACCGGAACGGGGCTGAAATCCAGCCATTCCCATGACGGTGTTGTGACCTGTGTCCTTGACGGGAACCACAAGAGCCACCTTCTGATCTCCATACGTGGAATACCGGAGACGTTCCCCTTGTGGCAGCAGGGCATAGGCGCTCAGAATTGCCGAAGCCCGCGTGAGCACCGTCCGGGAAGCCACCTGATTCTCCATGGGGCCCAGCAACCTCCGGACTGCCTCTGTCACAGCGGGACCGCCCTGAGTGATCACCACGGAATCGATGATAACCGGGGATGACTCAGAGATTCTCCACACAGTCCTGATTGCCCCCTCCCTGTCTGGAATGGTTTCCACAGCCACACAGTTCAGGACTGTTCCAAGTCGACCCGCGTCCCCGTAGGATTCCTGAACCGTGGCCAAAATCTGTGTCAAATCCGACTCACCGGTCACCCCGACAGGTCCCCCGTCGATTTCGATCTCAACCACAACCGGAGAATCTTGGCCCGCCAGGAAACCAGAGATCGTTAAGACCGTCAGGAAGAATCTTGCGTATTGTTTCACCGTCCGGCTACCCTCCAAGTGGTCATTGCGAGTCCTGATAGCAGTCGCCACCGGGCAGGGCGCGGGATCGCCATGACAGGGCAATGCGCGCCTCGTAATTCGCAGTGCGAAATGCATAATCCGCAATGCGCAATTCCAAGTTTGTTTCTGCTTACTAGTCATTGAGTACTGGATTCTGCCCCCTGCCGCTGCCGCTGCTGCTGCCAACTTTCTCCCCAGGGCTGTCATGAATTGAGAATGAATGAATTCGACAGGCATCAGAACGTGGCACGGATCTCTCCGGTAATGGACAATAGCTCATCGTGAATGGAATCCAGGGTGTAACTCATATGGACGTTAGCCGATAAGCTGGGTCCCAGGACAAGAATTCCGGTCACGCTGGCCCGGTAGGTGTTGCCAAGGGGAAGCCCACGGGAAGATTCTGGAGGAAGGGAGACCTCTCCCGGAGTACCGGCCGTAACGCGAAAATAGTCCACCGCGGCTTGAATTCTACCACCCCTGTGAGGAAACCACAGGGCATGTATCCCGGCACCGGTCAACCGAGAAGAAAAATCCTGGTATGAACTTAACACCCTGTCCCGGCCAACATGAATATCCCCTCCCGATTCCATAATTCTTGACGGTGTCCACCGGATCCCCAGAGTCGCTGTCCAGCCGTCCACAGTTCTGTTCCGGACTTCCGTGGAGGATTCTACAGTGTTGCCTTCTCCGGATACCAGAGCGGTCCCAACAAGGGTCAAGGTTACGGGCTCTTCCAGGGATAATTCAACCCTGTTCATCTCCCTCTCCATCGATTCTCCGATCTGGGAACCGGTCACCTCCAGGCTGTGCCGGCTGGACACTCGAACCCGTCTCAGGGTCCCTTTGGGAATGAAACTGATATCCTGCTGAAACCGCATACGGGCCCGATGAATTCCGGGAGCGTTGGAGGAAGGACGAACATCCGGTCCCCACCCAATGCGCTCACCGGTAAAATCAGTACGTCCGTACGCTAGCAACCGGAAGGA
>JBHIAI010000170.1:0-2932 GCA_046861655.1 Fidelibacterota bacterium
CAACGATTCCAAGGCCACCAACGTGGGGTCGGTGAGAGTGGCTCTCGAGGCTCTCTCGTCTCCCCTCCTTCTTATCATGGGAGGAAAGGACAAGGGCGGCGATTTTGGGGAACTGATTCCTCTTGTTTCCTCAAGAGTGAAGCGTCTCTTCGTGTTGGGAGAAGCGGCCGACCGCCTGAAAAAGGTGTTTTCCCGGCACGTATGGACCTCCCGGGTTGATTCCATGGAATCCGCCGTATCCCATGGGTTTCGTCTCGCCCGCGAGGGAGACGCGGTTCTTCTGTCCCCCGGGTGTGCCAGTTTTGACATGTACGCGGACTATGAACACCGGGGTGAAGCTTTCAAGGAGGCGGTCAACCGGCTGGAGACCTCGACCTGATGCCCATCCAGGTTTCATCGGGAAAAGTCGACAGGACCTTGCTGGTCATCACCCTCATCCTGGTTGCCATCGGGATGATCATGGTGTTCAGTTCCAGCACGAACATTTCTATGGAACGGTACGGCAACGGAACCTTTTACTTCCGGAAGCATGCCATCCGCGTGATCATCGGCCTTGCTGTCATGTTCACCGCCATGAATGTGGATTACCGCCTCTTGAAAAAACTGGCCGGCCCCCTGCTGGTGATTTCCATTCTGCTCCTGGTCTTTACCAAGCTTCAATACCTGGTGGAAGGAAACCGTATGACCGCCCGGTGGCTCCATCTGGGTCCAGTCGCCTTCCAGACCTCGGATCTGGCAAGATTCGCCCTCATCACCTACCTCGCGGCTTACCTGGACAAGAAGGGGAACCAGATTCAGGACTTCACCTACGGTTTCCTTCCTCCGGTGATTGTCACCGCCCTGATCATGGCTCTGGTTATCGTACAACCCGATTTCAGTACGGCCGTCATGATTGGACTGGTTGCCGGGACCCTGCTGTTCATGGGCCGGGCGAAGATTCCCCATCTTCTGGCCGCTGGAAGTCTGGGTGCGGCTGTCCTGATCCCAACCCTTCTTACGGCAGAGTATCGTTTGGCCCGCCTCAAGGCGTTTATCAATTTTGGCACCCTGGCGGGCGAAGCCAACTACCAGGTCCAGCAGTCTCTAATCAGCCTTGGCCACGGCGGGATCACGGGCGTGGGCCTGGGCGGGAGTGTGGGCAAGAATCTCTTTCTTCCCACCCCCCATACCGATTTCATCGCGTCCATTATCGGGGAAGAATTCGGGTTTCTGGGCATCTTCATCACCCTCACCCTTTATCTGGCCCTGTTCCAGAGGTCGGTGAGAATATCACGAAACTGCACCCAGGTTTTCGGCATACTCCTGAGCATGGGCCTGTCCCTGCAGATCGTCGCGTACTCGTTCATCAACGTGGCTGTGGTGTCCTCCATCATACCGACGACGGGACTCCCCATGCCCTTCGTGAGCTTCGGAGGATCGAGTCTGGTGGTCAACCTGATGGCTGTGGGAATTCTCCTCAACATTTCCAAAGCGAAGCGGACTGTCCAGAAAACAAAGGCCGCCAAGGTTTTGTATGGCTGGTAACCCAGTGAGAATTCTCATTGCCGGAGGAGGGACAGGGGGACATCTGTTTCCCGCATTTGCCGTGGCCGAAGCACTGAAAAAACTTCGGCCGGAGACCGTGGTCCATTTTGTGGGCTCGCGTTTCGGTTTAGAGACCAGGCACTTTCCCGCCCGGAAGGATCCGTATACCCTTCTTAAGATCCGGGGATGGGTCAGGGGGTTCTCCTGGTCGGGGACTACCCGGAATCTGGGATTTCCTTTCCGGTTCGTGGGAGCTTATTTGACATCGCGCCGATTGCTTTCGGAATTCCAGCCGGATGTGGTGGTAGGAACCGGGGGATACGCCAGCGGACTGCCCCTGTTGGCGGCGGTCCATAAGGGAATTCCCACCGCCATTCAGGAACAGAATTCCTACCCGGGCTCTACCACCCGGTGGCTGGCAAAGCGTGTCCGGAAGGTTTTCTTGAGCTACCCGGAAACGGCGCGGTATCTCAAAAAAAAAACGTTGTGGTCACCGGCAACCCGGTGCGGGAGGAATTGATGGGGCCTGAGCGTACCCTGGCTGTGAACATGTTCGGGCTTACTCTGGACCAACCGGTGCTGTCCATCATCGGAGGAAGCCAGGGATCCCGGGCACTCAATACCGCGGTCGAACGCGCCCTTCAACCACTCTTCTCGGCCGTATCCGTACAGATCATCTGGCAAACGGGCTTTGAGAGCTACCCGGAACTGAAACCTCTCGAATCGCGGTACCCTTTGCTCCGAATCCAACCGTTCATCGATCACATGGGTGCCCTTTACTCCGCTTCCGACCTGGTAGTTTCCCGGGCTGGAGCTCTGGCCCTGGCGGAAATCACCCGGTGCGGTAAGCCTGCAATCCTGGTCCCCTTTCCTGGCGCTGCCGCCCATCATCAGACCACCAATGCCCGGATGCTGGAACAGGCCGGAGCCGCGGTGATTCTCAAGGAAAAAGATCTATCCACAGCCGGTTTTGTGGGCCTGGTGACGGAGCTCTTGTCCAATCCTGAAAGGTTGAAGGCCATGGGCAAGGCATCCAAAACCCTTTCGGTTCCCGGGGCATCGGAACGGATCGCCCGGGAGATCCTGTCTCTGGTGACACCATGATTTTCGGGAAGGTCAAAAAGGTGCATTTTGTGGGCATCGGGGGCATCGGCATGAGTGGAATTGCCGAGCTCCTGAGCAATCTGGGATTCAATGTAACCGGGTCCGACATCACTCCTTCGGACATCACCCGCAGGCTCCAAGAGAGGGGAGCTACCGTTTTCGAGGGGCATGACTACGGTAACGTAAACGACTGCGACGTCCTGGTTTACTCCTCAGCCATCAAACTGGACAACCCTGAAATACAGGCTGCCAGGGACAGGAGTATCCCCATCATTCGCCGGGCGGAGATGCTGGGCGAACTTCT
>JBHIAI010000047.1:0-12696 GCA_046861655.1 Fidelibacterota bacterium
GGTATTCATTGAATACATTCGTGATTTCCCCATTGATCTGAGGTTCCAAGGTCAACATCTCCCCGGTGGCAACCTCCATTATCTCTGCGTTAGGTAGTATTTCCTCTATCTCTCCTTTGGTCAAGGCTTTTTGTACACCTATTATTGCATTACTTAGTTCGAACATTACAGGATGGATGTCGTTCTGTTGTCCGAAACACAAGGATTGCTGCAGTACACAGACCGTGAGAAAGAGGGATATGGTGCTAAGGCGATCCAGGTTTCCCATCTGAATTGTGCTAGAATACCGCGGCAAGCTCAATCCCGAACAGGTTTCTGTCACCGTTGCCAGGATCGAAGGGAGATGAATCGATCAGGTAATACCAGTCACGCCCTATTTCCACCTTCACCATCAGCCGCGGGTTAGGCCTCCAGCCCCAACCGAGGGAAAGCCTCCTGAATCGCTTCGTATCATAGCCAAATGCTCCCCCCCCGGCAGTTGTTTTACCATCGAAATGGTATCCCTCTTGGGAGCTGTACGTTCCAATCTCGCTATACCTCGCAACTACATAACTTTCTTGAGTAATTCTGAAAGAGGGCTCTATGGAGAACCAACTCCACTCCCGGCTGAATGTCTCTTCACGATCTTTCAAGAACGCTCTTCCGAATGAGCTCAATATATAGCTATGCTGCGGGAATTCTCCTAAATCATATTTGGCATCGATTTCATAAAGATTCGCCCTCACCTTTTCATTGCTACTGGATCCGGAACTGGACTTATGATTAGCGCCGACCGGTTCGAAATGGCTTCCCCCGAACTCGATTGCACTCCTTCCAGACATACCGTTCCCCATTAAACTTGCACTAAGATAGAATCGCTCCCAAAGATTCCCGTAAACCTTGAGATTAACAGCCTTGCTCGGATGATCCTCTATACTCCGTTTTAGCGTTCCATCAGCAATTGCCAGAATCCATCTCACGCCTGATATCCCTCCATACAGAAGGATACCTTCATCCCAACCATATGGGTATGGGGCTGAGTTTGAAATCAGTGGGTTGTCAGATGCGTCTTGCCAAAGGTATTCCTCCCCAAATGGGATATCGATCCGACCTACTTTCATGCCCAGCAAACCATCCCCGCGTTTGCTGAGAATATGGCGAAAGTGAACGTAAACTTCCCCGGTACGGATTGATAGGGTACTGTCCTCACCCAGCCGGTTGGCCTGAACTTCCACGTAGAATGTGGCATCTGTCCATACATCCGCCTCCAGAAAGAGAGACGCCTCCTTAATAAGGAAACCGCCTTCTGGCCTCGTCCCCCTTTTCCCAGTATCAAGGAAACCGGCCCCAATGAAACCTGAGATCTCGATATTCCTATACCAGGGCCTGGCAAGGACGTGTGCGGAAGATTCTTCCCGGAGGGATTCAACCTCCTCGCCGGATAGATCTACGTATTCTCCCCCATGAGAATCATATTGCTCAGGACGATGCTGTTGGACCTGAATTTGCTGCGTTGACTCTTGCACATGTGGAAGAGTGTCCGCCTCGATAGATACCGATGAGGTATTTTCTTCCTGAGAAATACTCGTGCTCGGGAAAAAGGCAAACAAGAAGCCAAACACGATGGCTGGTCTCTTCACTGGATTGGACGGGTGTCCCGAGCAGTGATGGGCGATTGGTTAAATAATTTTGTGATTACTTAAATATAATGAGGCAACTTTGGGGTTACAACATCTTGATGTGCTGTTATCTGAAATGAGGGATAGAATTGGTCTCGTGGCCTGAATACTCTTTGAATGACTCTCGTATCAACTTATTTTGTTTTGCAAGAACTCCGGCAGCGATCGTAACTCATCAGCTCTTCCAGAAAGAATGAAGATTCTCTTACCGTATCTTAGGTTGATACATCCCTTTACTTCGCTGGCTGTGACGATTGTGACAGTCATCATCGCAATGTCATCTGATCCTCCGTTCGATCTCCATCGCGTGTTCCTTGTTGGGTTTGTCATGCTTACCGTTCAGTTTTCATTTGGGGTCAGTAATGATGTGCTTGATCAACGCTACGACTCAGAAGCAAAACCCTGGAAACCGATACCCTCCAACAAAGTCAGAAAAAGGGGTGCCCTCATAATCTTCGCTACTCTCGTGGCCTGCTCATTTGCTTTATGTTCAGTTCTTGGTTGGATTCCACTGGGAATTATGCTTTTTGGCTTCTGCTGCGGCATGGCATATAACCTTGGCTTAAAGAGGACTCTTCTTTCGTGGCTGCCTCTTTCTCTGGCGGTTCCCACAATATTGGTGTGGGTGAGAGCCATTAATGAAAAGACGCCCAATGTCTTGTTTTGGTCGTATCCTTTGGGATTGCTACTCGGGCCTGCACTAAATCTGGCAAATCAATTGGCAGGCGCAGAAGAGGCTTCGTACAGTGGAGAACGCTCCCTCATTCACTTTCTCGGGGTGGTAAAAGGGCGTCGCGTTGCTGTCGGTTTATTCGCCCTTGTCACCCTATTCATGCCCATTGTTGTCCGGATTCACGACCTTCAAGTGGAAGTTGCCACAGTTGGATCTGTTGCAACGTTCTTGTTCATAGCAATATTTGCTGTCCTCGCAGAGTTTGATCATCGGCTTGCGTTATGGCCTCTTGCGATCCTGATAGCATCAGTCCAGGGAGTTTTCTTTGTTTTGGCTATTCAATGAGGGGAAGAAATATGAGAAGTAACTCAAACTTAGTTTCTCACTGCTTCGTCTGTCACACAAAACCCTCTAGCTTTCTCATTTGAAGATCATGAAGCTCAGCCAATCTGATGTATATCGGTTGTCATATCCGTTGGCATCATAACAAGGACAGATAGGCAGTACAACTCCTCATTCTGAAGTCTTACCTAGTTAATTGCACTTAGGTAAGAAGCCAATGGACTGCCTAAATTATCTGGGAATCTCAGGAACATAGAAAAAATGCCAGCTTCAGTATGCTGCGCACAAGAAAGATCCCGATCAGAAATCATTACCAAGAAGAAGTATTAGGAGGATGAGGATCCTACGGCTAAAGATGGGGCTGGTGGTACCCCTGATAATCCTTGAGATTTCCACACCCGAGATGAGTGTAGCTCAACTGGAGGAAACTGAAAATGTGAGCAGTGCCCAAGTTGATCTCTCGCAAAGGGTAACGTTTCGGCTGATTCCTGAAGAGAGCGAGATTCGCTTTGCGGTGATGGTCCCTATCGTGCCGAACTTCTCGGGTCGAGCTGAACGGTTCGAAGGGACGATCGGTGGGGTTCCGTCCAACCTGGAAAAGGACGCTTTTGCCAAGATAGTTATCGAGGTGGCTGGTATGGAGACTGGCCTCAGACCGCGGGATCGAGATATGCATCGGGCATTGGAGGTACAAACCTATCCTGGAATCCGCTTTTCCATGAGGCCAGGGAAGCTGGAGTACCTCGGAAGACGCCCGATTGCGATTATGCTCGAGACCCTGTACCGATTGAAGGTGATCGGAACGTTGGAGATCCGTGGCGTAGAGCGCGAGATCACTATGGAAGTGGAATGGGAGGTGAATGGGAATTACATCCGCGTCTCTGGGGAGACCTCCCTGTTGTTAAGCGACTACGGAATAGAGCGGCCCCGAGCACCCTTCCTTCCAGTGCGGGTGAACGATGAAATTCAAGTTAGCTTTTCGGTTATCGGCATATTAACCAAAGATTAAGGTCAAAAAGCGTATAGCTCCTGTCTGCTTTTCTATTTCACCTGAGCCATGAATCTCAGCCAGTCTCATGGGCGATTCATACTATCTGATGATGGAGCGGGAGATTGCCAAGTTTGTGGATTATTGCAATAATCTCCCGTATCATGAGCCTTTGAATAACTGCTCGCCCGCAGATCCCAATTATGGAAGTCACAGAGAATTCTAGATCATTCAGAAAAAATCAAACAAAGAGATGCCAAACTCATAATCCGTTGATTGGGGTTTCGCGCTTGCCATCGAGCCAGGATTGCTGGCCGACCTGGGCCAACTATGCTCAGGTCCGGGACTCCGTGAGAAAGAAAAACAGGCCGTCAACGAGCGTGCGATTCACAACCTAAGGGAGCCTCCCCCGGATACCGACTCTGCGGATACCGACTGGACAAAACTGCAGGTTTCTCGTCGGCATAAACTGAACTGGAACAGGCCTTTTAAGCCGTTGGCCGTGCGTTCGAGTCGCACCGGGCTCACACGGAAATCCCTGTCGGGAAGCCTATTTCCCGACGGGCTTTTCTCTTAGAGGATACCTGGTGTAACGGAGGAGGATTACCAGATTTGGCCGTTTTTGGCCGGATCAGTACCATTTTCGGATACCGATTGCCGGATACGGAGACCGGGGGGCTCTCTTGGAGAAATCAAGACATGGTTTACACGATTCATGAAGAACTCGTGCCTTTTCCAGATACCGGCAGAATAGAATTGAATGTTTCGCAACTGTGAAATCGAAATCAGGAGCGGCCTTTTAGGCCGTTGGTGGTCCCGAAAGGTCGGGACCGGGCTTTGGAGTACCCCCCTACTCCTGAAACTCGGTGAGTTCCAGCGTATAGAGAATACTGCCATCCTTGTCCTTCCCAATGGCCTTCACAATCCCAACATTCGGGGCCAGGAAAGTTTCAACAGGATACTCTCCGTACGGGACATACGTCATGTCCCAAGTGGTGGAACCAGAGATAGTCTTTCAGCCACAACGATGAAAAGCGGGGGCAAAACTTCAACCGAATCCTTTTAGATCTGTGATATCTGTCACAACATGTGACTAACAGGTTTGATATACTTTGTATGCAAAAAGGGCTCCACCGAGCCCTTTTCTTTTGTCGCTCCTGAATACGGTTCCCAATTCCTTCACCCATCACTGGGCGGATTCGTGTCCAGTCCGACGTAACAGAACAGGATGTCAGTCGCGCGAGTTATAGTCTATAAACCTGAATATCCGTGGTTATTCCTTTCAGTTTTGCCGTATGTGCCTCGATATGTAATTCTTGAAGCTTTTCCCTCACGTCCGGAAACCGGAAAACGTCATCCGTAAGATATATCTCATCTGCGTCGGCGAGCTGCTGCACTCTCGATGCAATGTTTACTGTCTGTCCGAAGTAATCCAGGCGGTCATTCAACGTTACAGCAATGGAGTGACCCCGGTGCATTCCGATCTTCAGAATCAGTATCTTCTCCCCGTACTCCTCATTGAATCGTTCGATCCTTTCCAACATCCCCAAGGCAGCCTCTACAGCGTCAACGGGGCTGTAGAATGACGCCATTACAGCATCCCCGATTGTCTTGACAATGGCACCGTGGTTTCTGTTGATCGCTTCCCGCAAATAGTCAAAATGTTGCCTTACGAGATCAAAGGCTTTCAGATCTCCTATCTTCTCATAAAGTGCCGTGGACCCTTTCAGGTCAGTAAAAACAAATGTTATGTCCCTGATGCTGATGCCATCATTGGTGGCGACCCTGTCTGATTCAAACAAATCTCGATAGGTTTGAGTGGTCAGGAGCTTCTTCCCGGAAAGAAAGGGTTCGAAATGGGGGCCTGATGGAGGGGATGGAAAACTGAAAATCGCGACGGGAAGCCGGTCCGGCGACGCGTTCTCCAGCCTCAGCGACAGTTTCCCCGGAGCCAGGGACTCAATATGCCTTTCAGGTTTTTTCACGATCCTATGAGAAAAAGACTGCACTTTCTCTTCGGTCTTTCCTTCCACTTGAAATGAGAGTCCAAAGGAAGTGCCCAGAAACCCCGGGGTCACTTCCACCTCAAAGTCTCTTGTCTCACCCACCTCCAAAAACGTTAACAGCCTCCCGGAATCTATCATCATGTCCACAAGTTTTCTGCCATCCTCGACGAGCGCATTCTGGCTGATTCTATATTTCAGAAAATAGTCCTCGGCAGAAAGGGAGTCGGGATCATGACACCGAATCCTGCGAACCTGGGGGGATACTGTGAAGCTTACCTCAACCATGTCGTCCATTGAAGCTTCCCCGTCGAAGGCGCACATATTGCAGAAAAATTCTGAATCCACGATCTCTAGGGAACTGAAACTCTCCACAACATCACCGCATCTGTTACATAACAACTGCCACTCCATTCGAAAAAGCCCCACCTTTCTCCCAAAGAGAAAGAGAATGATGGACTCTTCTTCTGAAATCTCCTTTTCTTTCGAAAACCGGATGGGATTGATTCGAAACAAAAGAAAGTCATTCCCGGAACGAATGAATGATTCCAATTTCGCTATTACCCGGGGGCTCCAGGTCCTGGCCCGTTCGAGTTTTTCAAGTTTTTCCTCCAGGACATCCTCGTTGATTCCGAAAGTCATATCCGTTTCCCTTGACGTCGTATTCATGGACGGTCCACAAGATCGTCAGGAACGATTTATCCTGAAAGCTATCCCTCCCCAGTCTGAACGTAATTTAGTGATCGAGAGCATATTACCTCATGTAAATCCTGTTGAGTGTACCGGGGGAGCTGTGAACAACCAAGCGAGCCTACTTTTTTCGCCAGACAAGGACGACCGCGGAACCCAGGAGCAACCCCACGGTGTTGGCCACCAGATCACGCTTGCTGAAATACCCGTCCGGTCTTCTGGCGTCCCGAATTTCCTTGAGCAAACCGGTCACAGCCGCACTCGTAACAGAAACGGGAAAAGCCTCTTCTTCCGTGAGATGAAACTTATTCACAGCCACGTACTGAGTGCTCAGCACCCATAAGAAACTGAATGTCACGTGCTGAACTTTATCGAACGCCAACCATCGATCTTCAACGTGAAGACTGTCCTCCCCACCCTCCTGGGAAAGAACGGGGGTGGCCAGGAGGAATACGACGAGACACCCCACCAAGATGGACTTGAGAATATCTTTCATGTCCTCAGCCTAATCCCTGGGGAGCCATGAGATTGCCACGCCCTCCCGAAGGTTCAGGAGGACTCGCAATGACGCACCTGGATACGGGACGACTTTATCGATCTCGAACTTCATGGATGGAGGGTAAATGAAAAAAGAATGAATTGCAACCGACTTACGAATAGAAAAAAACGCTTTACCGGTCTTCGCCGGCAAGGAATCTCACATAATGGGCCAGATGCCACAGATCTTCTTCGTTGCCCTCAAAAGCCTCCCGGTATGATGGCATTGGGGTGCCGTCAAGCCCTGTCACGAGAGTCTGATAGATTTCCCTTGGAGAGTAACCCCGGCCGTAATTGTCCCCCTCTGTCAAGTCCCTGGGAACACTGGGATCCCCGAAAGCGTCTCGCAGGAATTTGGCGGATGGGCCGTCCCCTTTGCCTCCGTATCCGTGGCACGTCCAGCACCCAAAATCCATGAAGACCTGCCTACCCCGTCGGATACTTTCCTGGGTGGAAGGAGGAGGCGTGCCAATACGGATAGTTTCAAGGTCACCCTGTCCATCGAACGCTCTCGAGAAAGTCTTAATGAAGTGAATCAGCTGCCATCTTTTCGCCTCTGGAAGGGCCGCCCAACCGACCATGGATGTACCGTGAATCCCTGCGGTGAGAGATTCCATTAAGTCCCAATCTGTTGGGATTGTTCCACTGGCCGTACTACGGAACTTGTAGACGCCCGAGGTGAAGTCTCTGGGCCGAACGTCAAGAAACGGGGCCACGGGTCCATTTCCATCCCCATTGAGACCATGACAGTAGGCGCAACTTTGTTCATAAACGCCTTTGCCGGCGGCCAGGTCCTCCGGTGTTGGAGATTGGACCGTGTTCGTGTTTGTACCTTGACCCATCAGGAGACCCCCGGGGACTGCAAGTATTGCAGCGGTAATGGAGACGACCAGACCTAATAGGTGTAGCCTGGCTGAAGTGGCTTTCGTGTACGTCATTTCCTTTTCACCTGAGTTGTTGTTTCTCAGAATGCTACCACAACCATTGCCATCGTCCAGTTGGCATCCACATCCACAACACGACCGGCTTTCCCCGATCCGGCATTGAACATCTCGTCAATCTTGGGATATCCGAGCTTATTGTCCTGGGCACCGCCTTCCAAGATCAGGAAAACATTCGGGAGAAAGTAGTACCGCAGTGCAAGGGTAAACATCTTGATCTGGCGCTCATCCCCCGTCATCCCGATCAGCATACTGTTGTCCATGGGATCGGCGAGCTCGATCTGCTTAGTCACATTGATCAGATCCACTCGTGCAACAATCATCAATTTGCTCAGGAAGGATCTGTATGAAACAAGTTTCCGCAGGGGAACGTCTGCCTCGATGAAGCCGCCATCGAACTGGAACGGTTGCGGTCCCACAATACGGGCATCGGTATCATCGTCGTATCCCCGAATCCACTGTCCGAAGAGGTTTATTCCCGACTTGGCCTGCCAGCTGAAGTCCAGTCCTACGCGATAGAAGAAATCATCCTGCTCCTTCAGGTTCGAACCGCCCAGAATATTCTGCCATCCACGATGAGCCAACACCCCGAGACGCAACCGCTCCCGCCAGCTTACGGCTAACCGTCCGTAGAAATCTTTTGGGGGATTGGTGTCAATCAAGCTGTTTGTTCCGTTTACGGCTGCAAGTTCGTATTCCACACCAAGCCGCATGGATCCAAGCCAGCCGTTGACCGCCACCCCGAGCTGACGACTGGAGAGACTGAAACCGCCTTCTACAGGACTCAGAGCGTACGCGAGATATGGAGAGGAATGGCCCGTCAACTTTCTCAGCGAGTTGAAGGGGGTCTCCAGGTGAAAGAAGCCCATCCTGACGTTAAGATTGCCAATATCCTCACCCCAGAAGTTGGCCAGATTGTTATACGTGACGAAGAGTTGATGGAATATTACGCTGACCTCTGTTCCGATGGCCGCCACATCCTCTTCTTCCGTTCCTGCCGTCGCGGTCTTGCCCAATTTGG
Organism: Fidelibacterota bacterium; assembly: GCA_046861655.1. GTDB lineage: Bacteria > Fidelibacterota > Marinisomatia > Marinisomatales > S15-B10 > JBHIAI01. The sequence continues at coordinate 8,854 of JBHIAI010000047.1, forward strand.
AGTAGTTTCCCCTGACGCCGAGCGCGTGATCATGTGCTTCAGGTTCTTCACCTTCTGTTCCCACGGACGGTTCCAGTTCTATTTCCAGAAAGGCAAGGTAGGAAAGATGAGGACCCACTGTTCCCCCGGAAAAGAACTCAAACGCCGCCCGGAACGTATTGACGGACAGTTGTTCCCCAGCGGGAATCCCGTTGGGAGTTGCCATCTCCATATTGTTCTTGATATTCCGTATCATGTACATAGGATGTGGCATCCCTGAAAGAGGGAGGAGCTCCTGCTGCCAGACAGGAGTTGTCTCTATTGTGCCGGGAAGTTGAAAACTGTTCATCCGGAATTTTTCACCAAAGGGATTAAGCTTGGGAACACCCACATGGCAGGTGTTGCAGGCTACACCGTATTTCTTCGCGAACTGCGGGATCGCAAAGGCCCTGTTGGAGACAGATGCGAACACTGCCACCGACAAAAAGACGACGACAGGTCTAACTAGGCGGTCTACAGGATTCATCGTACGGTACTCGCTCCATAGATTACGGGGGTCTTTCCTGGTAAGCAACGCAAACAATGTATTGGCCCCACCTCTGAAGGAACCCTATCCATCGGTTGTGGCCGCAGCCAGGTTATGAGTCCATCCCAGTGATCGTCTGCAGGAAAACTACCTCCTTCTATCTCGCTCATTCGGGGACTCATGAGCTCCTCCAGTCGAACCAAATGTACAGCCCTCTGTCAGGTGAATCAAGCGATTTCCGAGTTTAAGATAGTAATATCCGAAAACTGAATGGCTCCATCCAGGTCTTGCATCTACTGGGCCTTCATTCTTAGATTTAGGATAATCAGAGGAGGATTTCCTAATTATCCGTCCGAAGCGACTTCCTCCCGTCGTATACTTCTCCTTTATTTCCTGGACTGTGCTTTACGCCCAGGAGAAGAAATCCCCTCAATACGTGGGTGCAGTCAAATGCGAAATATGCCACGCCACTGAGGATCGATGAACTGATGAAACCCATTGAACACAGGATTCCCGAAGGGTATCGATGGGAAGAAGAGGAGGAAGAAGAGAGCCTCTGGTGAAGCGGCCCGGATTCATCCTGTTAGCCATCGTTCTTTTTGCTTTCCTGGCAATCTCCATACTTGCCCTCAACCGGAGACCTCCACCCATCGAACAGCCCCTGGCCTTTAATCACCTGATTCACGCTGGGGAGCAGGATCTTGAGTGCACCTTCTGTCACCGCCAGGTGGAAAACCATGCCCGGGCCACCCTTCCCCCCGTAGACGCCTGCAGGGAGTGCCACGAAGAGGCCATCACGGAGACCCCTCTCGAGGAAAAGCTCCTGGCCTTCACCACGGAAAACCGGGAGATTCCGTGGAACGCAATCTATGATGTCCCCGACCACGTCTATTTTTCCCACAGAAGACACGTGACCCTGGGAAGCGTCCCCTGCGAGACCTGCCACGGCCAGGTACCCTCCCTCAGTGAGCCTCCTCCCCGTCCCCTGGTATCCATCACCATGGAGTTCTGTATGGACTGTCATGAAGAACACCAGGTGACCAACGATTGTCTGGCCTGTCACCGGTGAAACAAGACGAAACAAAGCTCATTTCCCGCAGGGACTTTCTCAAACTGGCCGGTCTCACCGCCGGCGGGATAGCTGCCGGTCAGTTTCTCCTCACCGAAGTTTTCGCCGTGCCCCAGAAGATCCTTATCCGGATGGCCCGGGGGCCTGGGAAGGAGACCTGGCTCAATACGGTGTGCGGCCAATGTCCCGGGGGGTGCGGTATTACCGTCCGGCGCATCGACGGTGTACCGGTCTACGTCAAAGGCAATCCCATTTTCCCTGTGAACCGGGGCGGGGTGTGTCCCATGGCCCACGGGGCCACTGAGGTTCTGTTCAACCCCGACCGGGTCCGGAACCCCATGAAGCACGTCCGCCCGTCAGGGAAAAAAGAAACCGGCTGGGAACCGGTTCCGTGGGACGAGGTCATCACCGGTACCGAGGAGAGGCTTCGGGGACTCATTTCCCGGGGCGAAGGTCACCGGATAGCCATGATCAACGGGGACCATTCCCCCCTCATGCGATCGCTGTGCCGCCACTGGATGAAGGCAGTAGGTTCCCCGAATTATTTCGAAGACCAGACCCTGGAGGATAACGTCGCAGCGGTCGTTCTGTCCCACGGCATCCATGAATCTCCCGCCTGGGACCTCGCCAACAGCCGGTACATCCTGAACTTTGGGAGCAATTTCCTGGAAGAGGGACTGTCTCCAGTCCATTACCAGCATCTGTTCGGCCATCTCCGGTCTGTAGGCAGGGAAGCCAGAACCACCCTGGTTCATGTGGATTCCCGCATGAATCTTACCGCATCCAATTCCGACCGGTGGATTCCCGTCCGGCCCGGCACCTACGGTGCTCTGGCACTGGGGATCGCCCATGTTCTCATTGTCTCCAAACTGTACGATGAGGACTTCGTCCGGAATCATACGTTCGGTTTCACCCCCTTTCGCTACGACGATAATACCGGGCACATGGGATTCGAAGGACTGGTCAAAGCCAATTACTATCCGGAGAAAGTTTCCCAGATCACCGGTGTGCCGGCGGAAACAATCATTCAACTGGCGGAAGAGTTCGGTACCCACAAGCCGGCGGTGGCGGTCTCCGGAGGAGCTTCGCGGTACGCCACCAACGGCACCTTTACCCAGTGGGCAGTGTACTGTTTGAATGCCCTTATAGGGAATATCCAGAAAAAAGGGGGGGTCTTCTTCACCCCTCCGGTTCCTGAATTTTCCTTCCCCCGCCTGATGCCCGATTCCAGCACCCGTCAATCCCTCTCCCGGCCGAAGGTGGGTTCTGCTGGAGAGGCTCCTTTTCCCCTGGGAGAGGTCACGGTGGATCGATTTGCCCGGGCCGTCGTCAGAGAAAACGCCCCTGTTATCGATACGATCATCATCGTGAACGCCAATCCGGTGTTTCATTCCACGGACGCCTCCACCCTGTCCAGGGCTCTGGAGGCCATTCCCCATGTTATCTATCTAGGCATGTTTCTGGATGAAACCGCCCGGCACGCGGACGTGATTCTCCCTGACCATTCCTTCCTGGAAAAAATCGACGTCAGTGGACCTCTGGCCGGATTGATGTTTGGTCACGTGGGACTCCAGCGACCGGTGATCGACACCGTTTATGATACCCGGCAGGCCGGGGATGTGCTGGTAGATTTGGGCCGGCGTTTGGTGGGCCCCTCCGCCTTTCCGTGGGTGGACTATAAGGAACTGGTTCGCCAGCGGCTGGAAACCATCTATTCTTCCGGTGAGGGGTCCATCATATCCGAGTCGTCCGATGCGGAATGGCTCCGTTATCTCAGGGAGCGGGGGTGGAAGCTTCAGCAGTATGAAACGTTTCAGTCGTTTCAGAAGCTTCTGGTGAAAAACGGAGGGTGGTGGAACCCGGTTGATCCAAGCCGGCCGGCCGCGGAGATCTACCGCACCCGCTCGGGCAGGTTTGAATTCTTTTCCTCGACCCTCAAGGACCTTCTTGACAAAGCCTCCACGGACCAGGAAGGAGCCACTCTACGGGAAAAACAGGATAGACTTTTGAGCAGGCTCCACGTATCGGCCCGGGGGGATGACCTCTTCCTTCCCCATTACGAGCCCCCCTTTTCCAGGGGGAAGACCGAGGAATTTCCCCTGATCCTCACGGCTTCAGAGCTTCTCACAAACCGGCAGGGCAAGGGGGCCTCCCAGCCCTCCATGATGGAAATCGTGGGAATCCAGGTGGGGAAATACTGGACCTCCTGGATCGATATTCATCCCAGGTCGGCCAGGGAATACAAGCCGAATACAGGGTTTCCGCCCCA
>JBHIAI010000171.1:0-2903 GCA_046861655.1 Fidelibacterota bacterium
GGGTGGGCGGGGCGAGACCCGGGAGTATCCCCGGAGCCGGCCCGGAGATTTTGCTGTTTCCCTCCTGGTGCTGTTTGCCCATGTGATGAGGGCCGATAAAGAACTTCTCAAATCGGAACTCAACTTCGTGAAACAATTCCTGTCTGAACACTTCGGTGCCGACAACGCCCGCGATCTTATGATCCTTTTCAGGGACATACTGAAGCAGGACTATTCTCTTCCACCAGTCTGCCGGCAGATCAAGGGCCATCTGGACCATCCCAGCCGGCTGGAAATGATCCATGTCCTCTTCGGCCTGTCGCAGGCCGATGGTAACGTCCATCCTGCGGAAGTTTCTGCCATAGAAAAGATTTCCCGCGCCCTGGGAATATCCCAGGATGATTTCGAATCGATCAAAGCGATGTTCGTTAAGGGCATGGCGTCAGCCTACCGGGTTCTGGGAGTGGATCCAGATGCCTCTCCCGATGAGATCAAGCGGGCCTACCGAAGGATGGCAAGCAAGTACCACCCCGACAAAGTCCAGCACCTCGGTGAGGACATTCAGAAACTGGCCGAGGAGAAATTCAAAGCCATCAACGACGCCTATCGAAGGGTGTCGCGGCCACGGAATTCCTTGTGACGCCACCCCGGCTTCAATGAAGCGATAAGCCATGGCACCGGAGAAACCGGGTGAATTCCCTTTCACCCGTGGCATTCATGCCAACATGTACGGGGAACGGCTGTGGACCATGCGTCAGTACGCCGGGTTCACCTCAGCCAAGAAATCCAACGAGCGGTACCACTACCTTCTGAAGGGGGGCGCAACGGGTTTGTCCGTGGCCTTTGATCTCCCCACCCAGATGGGGTATGATTCTGACCATCCCATGGCTCAAGGAGAAGTGGGACGTGTAGGCGTGCCCATTTCCACTCTCGAGGACCTGGAAACCCTTTTTGACCGCATCCCCCTGGATAAGGTTTCGACTTCCATGACCATAAACGCTACCGCTCCCATCCTGCTGGCCTTCTATGTGGTGGCGGCGGAAAAACGGGGCATTCAGGCCCAGAACCTTCGGGGAACCATTCAGAACGACATCCTGAAGGAATACATAGCCAGGGGAACATACATCTTCCCGCCCAAACCGAGTCTGAAACTGGTGACGGATATTCTTGAATTCTGCCGGCAGCACATGCCCAGGTGGAATACCATTTCCATATCGGGATACCATATTCGCGAGGCAGGCTCCACCGCGGTTCAGGAAGTGGCATTCACGTTCGCCAACGGTATCGCCTATGTCAAGGCAGCCACTGACAGGGGGCTGAACGTGGACGATTTCGCGCCCAGGATATCATTTTTTTTTCAACGCACATCTTGACCTGTTTGAGGAAGTAGCCAAGTTCCGGGCGGCACGTCGACTGTGGGCCAGAATCATGAAGGATCGCTTCGGTGCCAAGAATCCAAAGTCCATGATGTGCCGATTTCACACTCAGACGGCAGGGTCCAGCCTTACGGCTCAGGAGGTGGACAACAACGTTATCCGTACCACCCTGGAAGCCCTGGCTGCCGTGTTGGGAGGGACCCAGTCACTCCACACGAACGCCCGGGATGAGGCTCTGGCTCTCCCCACGGAAGAATCGGCCCGACTGGCCCTGAGAACCCAGCAGGTTATCGCCTATGAATCGGGGGTCACCAGGGCCGTGGATCCCCTGGGTGGCTCATTCTACGTGGAGGAACTCACGGACCGAATCGAAACCGAGGTCGCCGAAATCTTAGACAGAATTGACGCCTTAGGGGGTGCGACAGCGGCCATTGAAAGTGGATTTATCCAGAACGAGATTGCCCGGAGCGCCTACCGGTTTCAGCAGGATGTTGACAGCGGGAAACGGATCATCGTAGGGGTCAACAGGTTTGGTTCGGGAGGAAAACCCCGTGACGTCCAGGGAAAACAGCCCGGCACTCATGCCGTCGATCCCCAAGCGGAAGCGGACCAGGTGGACAGCGTCACCCGGTACAAACAAGACCGGGACTCGACCGGGGTTCACTCCGCCCGGAAAAGACTCCGGGATGCCGCCAGAAGAGGGGACAATCTTATGCCCCCTATTATCGAGGCGGTGAAATCCCGAGTGACCCTGGGAGAGATAAGCGACACCCTGAGGGAGGTGTTCGGGGAGTACCGCCCATGAGCTCCTAGACGTTACGCGTTACGAATTACGCATCACGAAGTACCCGTTATGATCTTTACCCAACTGATCAAGGCCAATCTTGAGACCCGGATTCTCGGGCGGGACATCGAGTACTTTGTCCGGGTGGAATCCACCAACCGTGAAGCCATGGAACTTCTCGGGGAAGGGGCCCGGGAGGGGACAGTGGTGGTCACGGATACTCAAACTGCCGGCCGGGGACGACACAATCGAGTTTGGTTTTCCGGACCTGGAAAGGGCCTGACCTTTTCCGTGATACTGAAGCCGGGCCTGTCGGGTCCGGCCACGGGGGTCATTTCACTCATGGGCGCCGTCGCGGCCGCTGAAACCATAGAGAGACTCGACCTCACCCCCCGGGTAAAATGGCCCAACGATCTTCTTCTGATGGACAGGAAGTGCGGAGGCATCCTGGTGGAAGCCAGGTTTCAAGGAAACGTCATGTCGTCCGCCATCATGGGGATCGGTATCAACGTGAACGAAACCGACGACGACTTTCCAGAGGATCTCCGGCCCGGCACGATCTCCCTTCTTATAGCCAAGGAATCGCCGGTTCAGCGGGAACTGGTTTTGGCCTGGATTCTGAATTCCCTGGAACGATGGTACGACCGGTTGAAATCCGGGGACAGCGGATCCATCATCTCCGCCTGGAAAAAGCGGTGTGACCACCTGGGAAAGGAGGTTCGTTTCAGCCGCAAAGGGGAAACGCGCACGGGCATCTTTGCCGA
>JBHIAI010000048.1:0-12629 GCA_046861655.1 Fidelibacterota bacterium
CCCATCATCAAAAGATCCAGGGACCGGGCCAAGGACCAAACCTATGTTCTGTGGGGCATTCCCCTTGAGACCTTGAGGCGAACCCTGTTCCCCATCGGCGAACTCACCAAAACCCAGGTCAGGAAAACCGCCGCCGACGCCGGACTCATCACCGCTTCCGAACCTGAAAGCCAGGACATATGCTTTATCCCCAACCACGACTACCGTGGTTTCCTCAGGAGTTATGTGCCCCAGAGGGTCAGCCAAGACCTCCCCGGTCGATTCATATCCCCGGAAGGGGAATCCATGGGCAGGCACCGGGGACTGTCCCAGTATACCGTGGGCCAGCGGCGGGGACTGGGCGTGACGGGCCCCCGGCCCCTTTACGTACAGAGGATCGATCCTCAGGACCGGACCGTCACCCTTACCACCCGCGACCGCATGCTGTTCGATGGATGCACGGTGGACAATCTCAACTGGCTTCAGTCCCCTGAGAACACCGGCAATGGACAATCTCTCTCTGTCCACATCCGGTACAATCACCCCGGCGTCTCCTGCCGCATCACCCCGGATGGAGATTCAAGAGTCAGGGTGATCTTTTCCTCTCCCCAGTTCGCTGTCACGCCGGGCCAGTCCGCCGTCTTCTACGCGGGAGACGAGCTGCTGGGAGGAGGCATCATCCTGGAAGGACGGCTCCATGACTAGACCCCGGGCCCTGGGTGTCATCATTCTGGCAGCCGGTGAGGGAAGGAGAATGAAATCTTCCCTCCCCAAGGTTCTTCACAGGGTGGGTGACCGGCCCATGATCCACCACGTCCTTCATACCGCACAGTCTCTGGACCCGGAAAAGATTGTGGTAGTGGTAGGAAACCGGAAGGATCGGGTCAAACAGGCTCTCAACGATCCCCGGATCGCGTTTGTCAAACAGGACCGGCAGCAGGGCACGGGCCATGCGGTCCTTCAGGCAAGGAGCGAATTTGAAGGGTTCGACGGAGACATCCTGATTCTTTCCGGGGACGTTCCCCTGCTCTCGGAAATGTCCCTTGACAAACTTCTGTCCACGCATTATGTTTCTAAAGCAGCGGCCACGTATATGACCGTGATCTTTGACAATCCTTCAGGCTACGGCCGGGTGATCAAGAACGGCCAGGGCGATCTGTTCAGGATCGTGGAAGACAAAGACTGTTCACCCGAACAAAAGGATATTCGGGAAGTGAACGCCGGGGTCTACGTATTCGACGCGGCACTCCTGTTCCGGTACCTGCCCCAGCTGAGCAACATGAATGCCCAGCGGGAGTATTACCTTCCCGACGTGCAGGAATTCATGAGATCGGCCGGTCATCCGGTGGCCCTGTATAGCGTGTCCGATGCCCGGGAGGTGGCCGGAGTCAACTCGCCGGAACAACTTGCCCAGGTGAGACGTATCTATGAGGAACTTCATGAAGACAAATAACAAACCCATCCATTCATCCCTGTTTTCCCGTCTCCGGTCTCCCTATCTCGTCACTCGTCACGGTTTTTTTCCGTCTCCGGTCTCCCGTCTCCGGTCTCCCGTCTCCGGTCTCCATTTGTTGCCTGCGCTCCTGCTACTGCTGCTTCCACTGTCCTTCACAGCCGCCCAGTTCAAATCCCAGGATCCCCGCCGGGGGCATCAAGTTCCCATCCCAACCGGGAGTCAATCCTCTCCCGGAGAGACCTCCTCTACGAGCATTTTCTCCCTCATGGACCCCGAAAGGTTTTCCATGAGTCACGGCTTTTCCCTGAGTATGGCCACCTGGGGGAATCAGTCCTACAGTTTCGGGACCTATTCCAACAGGCTCCGCTATCTTTTCTCAGACAACTGGTCGCTCCTTGCCAGGCTCGATTTGGTCCAACCTACCTATTCCACCCTGCCTTACGCGTCAAACGTTTTCAGCGGCCGCGTCTATTACGGCGCTCAGCTTCTTTTCCAGCCTTCGGAGAATCTTCAGTTCAGCATCGGGGTAGATACCTACCCCCGTCTGTCTCGCTACGGCTCATTCTATACCCCCTATTCTCCTTTCCAGCCTGACGACAGATAGTCTCCTGAATGGCCCGGAAAGGACGCTCCACCCGCCGAACAACCTGGTTGGACCTGACCATCGCCTTTCTGGGGCTGGTCTTTCTGGTGTTCGTAATCTCCATGGTTCAGCGCACCTGGCGGGGAGGGTCCATCCCGCTGGCCGAAGGTCCCGGCCCAGGGGGGCGCGACAGTGGCTCTTCCCCTTTTCCTCCCAGGCTCATTGTCGATTACCGGGAAGAAGTCCCCGCTTCTCCCATGGAGGTGGAAGTCTTGAACGGCTGTGGGGTGTACGGACTCGCCGCCGGGTTCACCGATTTTCTCAGGACGGAGGGATTTGATGTGGTCAACTCCGGCAATGCCAACAATTTCGACTATCCCGCCACCCTCATCATTCAGCGGAGCGAACGGGTGGAAAGCTCTTACCGTATGGCTGAACTCCTGAACATTCCCAAGAGCGACACCACCCGGATCCTGGTCCGGCCCGATCTATCCCTGGCCACGGACGTTACCGTCATTCTTGGAAGAGACTATAAAGATATCAAACCTTTTCGACAGTTCCTGTCTACCCGGCCCTGACCCCTTCCCCTTTGCCAGAGTCACCGTCACCCCCCAAATCGATCCCTTCTGAAAAACTTGCCCGGGACATCTCTCGCCTGGCCCTTTCCAAGAAGGCCGAGGACATTCACGTTCTGGACGTCCGGCAGATCACCACCATCACCGATTACTTTATCGTTTGTTCCGGGAGCACCGATGTTCACGTGAAGGCCATTCATGATTCTATTCTGGAGGGGCTGGAGGCCGAGATCAAGCCCTGGCATGTGGAAGGGATAGACGCCCTCCGGTGGGTCTTGATGGACTACGTGGATGTGGTAGTCCATGTCTTCCAGCCGGAAGTGAGGGACTACTACCAGCTGGAGCGCCTCTGGGCGGACGCTGACATGGAAATCCTCCAGGACGAACCCACTGAAACGCCCAAAGCCGGCAACGCAGGGCGGTAAGCGCTACGGATCATTCCGTTGTAGTTCGATCCTGTAGGCAAGCACCACTTCGGAAGGGAAATACCCTTACTTTATTACAAACTGATGCCCATATTACCCTGATCCTAAAGCAACTCCACGATATTTTTACATTGACCTTTTTACATATTCTTACTATAATTGCCCTGTCTTTATTACAAACAAGGTGATAAGCCATGTTCAACCGAGAGATCCTTGATGATCTTAGAGACTGGGCCAGGGCGGACGACAGGAAGCCCCTCATTTTGCGCGGTGCCAGGCAAGTCGGCAAGACCACCGCCGTGAACATATTTTCCCGGGAATTCGACCAATACCTCTATTTGGATCTTGAAAACAGTGAAGACGCCGAAATATTTGCCAGAGATCTCCCCTTCCAGGACCTGGTCCAGGCGATGTTCCTGCATAAGAACCTATCTCCCTCTGATGGGAGAACACTTCTATTCGTGGACGAAATCCAGGGCTCTCCCATCGCAATCAAGATGATGCGATACTTTCGTGAAACCGCACACACTCTTTTTGTCCTTGCGGCAGGTTCCCTGCTGGAAGCAACGTTTGGCGCACAGCAAATGAGTTTTCCTGTGGGAAGGGTCCAATTCATATTCATGTATCCGCTGACCTTCCGGGAATTTCTTGTGGCCACGGGCGAGGATAAGGCTCGACAGCTACTCGATACCGTCCCCCTGCCAACCTATGCTTTCACTCGGCTTCTGAATCTTTTCCATCAGTATACCTTAATTGGAGGGATGCCTGAGATCGTCGGGTGCTGGAATGATTCCAGGGACGTCACGGCCCTTACCCCCATGTATGAAGCACTCATGACTTCCTACCGTGACGACGTCGTAAAATATGCCCGAAACAGAACCATGGTTGAAATCCTGAGACATACCATTGAATCGGTCCCTCTCGAAACCGGAAAGAGGATTACGTTCGAGGGATTCGGAAACTCGCGTTACCGGTCTCGTGAAATGTCAGAAGCACTGAAATCTCTCGAGAGGGCCTTGCTACTTCACCTTGTCTACCCAACCACTGTCACTAAGCCACCGATCAGAATCGACAAAAGGAAAAAACCCAGGCTCCAATTCCTCGACACGGGGCTTATCAACTACACAGCTGGTCTTCAACGAGACTTTTTCACTGGGAACAATCTCCACGCAATCTATCACGGTATGATCGTGGAACACGTTGTGGGCCAAGAGTTGATAGCCATGAACCGGAAACAGCCAGGAAAGATCTCGTTCTGGGTGAGACAGAAAAAACAGTCGACGGCAGAAGTGGACTATGTGCTGCCCCACGGACAGTTTCTCATTCCCGTTGAAGTAAAGGCGGGGAAAGTTGGGACGCTGAGGTCCTTACATCAATTCATGGAACGTGTCGACCATCGCTATGCTGTGAGGATTTATGCCGGCCAGCTGAAGAAAACAGAGAACCAAACCCCGAATGGAAAGCGATTTACCCTTCTTGACCTGCCTTATTTCCTGTCTGGAAAACTCACAGATTATCTGAATTGGTTCATTCATTAAGCCTATCCTGAAGTGAAACTATACCCTTAAATTGCCCCATGTCCATCCTCGATGTGAAAGCCCATTTGCGTAGTGCCCTGAACCGGGTTCTCAAAGAACTCGACCTGCCCATCGAGGAGATCGAGATCGAACCCTCCACCAGTCCTGAATTCGGCGACCTCTCCACCAACATCGCTCTGGTCTTGTCCCGCGGCGGCGGGATGAACCGTAAGCCCCTGGATCTCGCCGGGGAGATCGAGTCCAGACTCAAAGTATCCCCCGACTTCTGCCAGTCGGTCTCCGTATCGCAGCCGGGATTCATCAACTTCACCATCAACCCCGCCTATCTGGTGAATCAAATTCCCGTCATCCTGAAAGCCGGGGATACCTACGGGAGATCGAAAACAGGAGAGGGCAAGAATGCCCTGGTGGAATTCGTCAGTGCCAATCCCACCGGTCCCCTCACCGTGGGTCACGGCCGCCAGGCCGTCCTCGGGGATATGGTTTCAAACATCCTCCAGTGGCACGGCTTCGACGTCACCCGGGAATACTACTTCAACGACGCCGGTCGACAGATGCGGCTGCTGGCGGAATCGGTGTACGCCCGGTACCGGGAACTCCTGGGCGAAAAAGCCCAGCTTCCCGAGGGGGGCTACGAAGGCGATTACATCAGGGATATCGCCCGGGTCATTAAGGAGGACAACGGAGACACCCTGAAAGACCGGCCCGACTCCCCCCTGTTCAAGGAGACGGCGGTAAGACTCATTTTTTCCAGCATCAAAGATACCCTTCAAGAGATTGGCATCACCTTCGACAGCTTTGTGAACGAACTGACTTTCTACGAGGACGGATCCATAGATAGAGTCATCAAGGGGCTTCGCCGGCAGGACCTTGCCTATGACAAAGACGGTGCCGTCTGGTTCAGGTCCACCCGCCTGGGAAAATCCCAGGATACGGTCCTGTTGAAAAGCTCTGGCGAACCCACCTACCGCCTCCCTGATATCGCGTACCATCAACACAAGATTGACAGGGGATTTGACCTCATCGTGGACCTTTTCGGTGCCGACCACAAGGACACCTACCCCGATGTCCTTGCGGCGGTAGAGACCCTGGGCTATCCCACCGAAAACATCCGGGTCCTTCTCCATCAATTCGTGACTCTCAAAGAGAAGGGGCAAAAGGTTAGGATGTCTACCCGGAAGGCGGCTTTCGTCACTCTGAATGAATTGATCCACCGGGTGGGGCCCGATGTGGTGCGGTACTTCTTCATCATGCGCGGCAGGCAGAGCCACCTCAATTTCGACCTGGATCTGGCCGCTAAGGAGTCGGATGAAAATCCCGTCTATTACCTCCAGTATGCTCACGCCCGCATCGCCAACATCAAGAAATACGGGCGCGACATGAGGATCACCCTTGAAGGCGAAGAAGATCTTTCCCTCATCAGGGAAGAATCCGAACTCACCCTTTTGAAGCACCTGATCCGCTTTCCCGGTGTCACACAGACAGCCCTGGACACTCTTGAACCCCAGGGCATTGCCAACTTCCTTCAGGATGTGGCCACCCATTTTCACAAGTTTTACACGGAACACAGGGTGGTAACCGATGATATTCCCGTTTCCAGGGCCCGGCTGGCCCTTGTGTCAGCCACCCGGGTCGTACTGGCCAACGGTCTTCAGATCCTCGGTATCACCGCTCCTGAGAGGATGTAGTGGACATTCTCAAACCGGCCCTGAATTACGCCCTGTTGTGCGTTTCCACCCTTCTCACACTGGTGAATCCCCTGGGCATTGCACCCCTTTTTATGGTATTGACCGAGAGGTTCGACTCCCCTCAGAGGCACGCCATTGTCCGGAAGGCCACCCTTACCGGAGGAATCACCCTGCTGGTGTTCGCCCTGGTGGGAAGCTACATTTTTCGTTTTTATGGGATCACCTTGAATGCCTTCCACATCATGGGGGGCATCATTTTTTTTCGAAGTGGTCTCCGTATGCTGGAGGGGAATGTTCTCCAGACGCGGACAACCCCCAAGGAGCAGGAGGAAAGTCTTCAGCTGGACGATATCGCCATCAGTCCTTTGGGGATTCCCCTCATCACAGGTCCCGGGGCTATCACGGCCGCGCTGGTCCTGTCGGGGCAGGCCACGGGCCCGACGGATTACGCCATACTGGTAGCGTCCATCCTTCTGGTTCTTGTCATTACCTACTATGTCCTGAGAGGGGCGGACAGACTTTCCCGGAGGTTGGGGACCACCGGCATGCGCATCATTCAGAGGATCATGGGGATCATCCTCATGGTGATCGCGGTGCAGTTTGTCATCAATGGCGTCACTCCCATCTTTCAGTCTATCATGGAATCCGTACTGAAAGGCACGTAGCGCAACGTATCCCTGGAAGCCTTGGCATTAATATTTTCCATTTTTTCTTAGATTAAAGGAACTTCCTGGCACCCGGAAATGAAAGCTCCCTCTCCTTTGGACCGTCTTCTCCTCTGGTCTATGCCGGTTTTGATAGCGCCTTCGCTCGCTCCAGCTCAGCTCAACCTCCAGCACCATTACGACATCTCCCGGGGGATTTTCACGTCAACAGCGGAATTCTTATTCCATGACACCCTGGGAACCACGTTTGGATTTACAGACATCAACTACGACTCGTACCACTACGAAAAACCTGGCGCCACCGACATGTATTTCGAACTGGCCCGGTATTTCACCATCCCGAGGTTGCACGAAAATCTCAGCTGGACTCTGCAGTACAATGACGGGGTCATCTTCTTTCCCGAGTCCGATTCCACCCTGTTCTCCGCCCTCCACCGGGTCTGGCTGGGGGGCTTCAGTTATCTGGTTCCCGGGGAAGACTATGTTGTATCGGCCGATGTTCTGGCCAGGCTTCAGGAGGGAGATAAGGGCTTGAGCTACCAGCTCACCTTCGTGTGGTTCTTGTCCCTTGGGGGACCGTTTATCTCCACTGGCTTTTTCGATCTGTGGAATTCGGAGAGGGAGGGAGTCCTCAAGCTCATTAGCGAGCCTCAGGTCCTGGTTTCGTTCGGGGATTGGGAGGCCGGGGTGGAGGTGGAGGTGTCCCGCAATTTCCCCGGAGCCTGGACCCGCCGGGTCCCCTACCGCCCAGCCAGAACGTTTTTCCTCCCCACGATCTTCATCAAACACATGTTTTAGTCGAACACCCTCCCTTTGCCGCCCGTATTTCTCTTTTCCGTGAGGGGAACCGACACCCCCGCTCGTGCGTCCCAGAGAACCTTTCGTTCTGTCCCGCCCGGGCGGGACGAAGAAAACCGTCGCTGCCGGGAAATTCAGCACGGCTTTCAGTTCGCTGAGGCGATGATCTGAACTCTCCCGCCACGGCGGGATCAGACAGCAGATCCTCTCCCCCTCCGCTCACTTCAGCCGTGTTCATCTGAATTCCCCGAAGGCGACAAGAACAAAAAGACATAAAAGAAAGAACGCGGCCTTAGAATAGTTTCGGAAGAAGAGGATGACTCTGGACGGGGAGAAGAATGAATTCCTGTCTGACGATGCCGCCGCAGGCGGCAGAGGAGTTTAATTCATTCCCCCGGACAGGGGAAATCCGGCCGAAACTATTCTCGAGCCGCAGGTTCTCTTGCTACTTCTCTTACGGTAAGAGAAGTAGAGAAAAACCTTTTCCATTGGGGGAACCGAGACCCCCACTCGTGTGTCACGAAAAACCTTTCATCCCATCCTTCTTTTCACAAAAGTCCGCGGGTTGCCACACGTCACAGGACCTTGTTTGTTATTGATATTAACCGGGGAGTATAGATATATTGGAGTGAACACCCTGATCCAATGAGACAGAATGGGGAAACCTTGGCCAGGATAGTCGCCCGTCCAATCATCCTTAGTTTATTCATGATGTGTGGCCTGTTCGGCCAGACATCCTCCATCACCGTGGAGGGGGCGGGCATGAGCGAGGATGCCGCCGTAGAAGCCGCCAAACGGTCGGCGGTGGAGATGGGCCTGGGAACCGTCATGTCCTCTGAAACCATCGTGAAAAACGCGGTGGTTTTTTCCGACAACATCTACGCCAAGGCCCAGGGGTTTGTGAAAACGTTTGAGGTCCTTGACAGCCGCCAGGATCCCGACGGCTTGTGGGTGGTAACCATCCGGGCCGAAGTGACGGAGATCCTGGACCAGATATTACAGGACGAAGTGGCCGTTCAGACCCTCCTGAACGCCATGAACCGTCCCAAGATCGTCTTTCTCATCCGGGAAGAGAACCTCATTGACAACACAGGCTCCGATTTTGCGGAGACCAAGCTTATCCAGATGTTTTATGATAAAGGATTTGACGTGGTGGACCGGCAGATGGTGCAGGCTTTGGAGGGCCGGCCCGAGTACAGCCAGGCTATGACGGGAGATGTGACAGCCGCGGCAACGATTGCGGGTCAACTGGGGGCCGACGTCATCGTCATTGGCACGGCCAAGATTTCCTCCGGGGGAAAAATGTATAACATGGTATCGGGACAGGCCGACATCAACGCGAAGATCGTCCGGACGGACACCGGTGAGATCCTGGCCATCGTACCTCAAGCCCGGGGGAAAAAGCCCCATATTTCCCCTTCCACGGCTGGAATCGGTGCCGTGAACCAGGCGGCGGAGGTGCTGGGCAGAGACATCATAGGTCAGCTCATCCGAAAATGGAGTTCCCAGCAGGCCAACGCCATCAATGTGTTCTTAGTTTTGACCAACGCCCAGTTTATGGATTTTATGAATATGGGTGCTTTTCTGAAGTCCCAGACCATCCCTGGTATCCGGAATGCCTTTGACAAGGGACTCAACAACGGGGTGGCTGAGTTTCAAATCCTTTACGAGGGGAAATCCCAGGATCTGGCCATGGCTCTAACCCAGAATCCTCCGGAGACGGTGAACATCCGCATCACCGGCCTCTCGGGCAATCGCATTTCCGCCGAGGTTGTATCGGAATGACCATGGGCCGATAATCATTGGAGGGACCATGATAAACCGCACCTTTCGCCTCTATTCTACATTTTTCATTTTGCATTTTTCACTTTTCACTGTGTTGTTCGCCCAATGGGGCTGGGGAGAGGACGACGCGGTGGAGTCGGTGGAAAACGGAGCCATCAATTATTCCAACGGCTGGGTGACCGCCACGGGCATCGGTGCCATCAGTCCTCTGGCTCAGAATCCCGGCATGGCCAGGGCCACCGCAGTCCGGGCGGCCAAAATAGACGCTATGAGGAACCTCCTGGAGGCGGTCATGGCCATCAGGGTGAGCTCCGAGACGACGGTACGAGGTGCGGCGGTGGAGAATGATGTGATCAAGACCCAGGTGGAAGGGATGGTCAAGGGAGCCAAAATGCTGGATATCAACGGGGACGGGCAGGTGGATTATTCAGGGGACATCCGGTATTTGAGCGACACTTCCATAGAGATTGAGATGGGAGTTCACATGTCCGGCATATCCAGCGTGGTCCTTCCCCCGGAGGGATTCGCCCCGGCACCCGCCACTGCCCTGGCTACCGAATCGGCCCCCGCTGAGGCCCTTCCCACTCCCGGACCCGGGACCATCACCGGTCTCATCGTGGACGCCCGGGGATTTGAGATCCGGCCTGCCATGTCGCCCAGGATCGTGGATCAGAATGGGCAGACGGTTTACGGTCCGGGAAACTTCACCCGGGAGTATGCCATCAAATTTGGTGTTATCGGTTACTCCAAGAATCTGGAGTCCGCCCAGAACGACCAACGGGTGACGGCGAACCCCCTGGTGGTCAAGGGAATCGGAGTGGAGGGTGCCAACAACACCGACGTTGTCATCGCCAGTAGCGATGCTTTCAAGGTGAAAAGTGCGGATCAGTCCGGCCAGTTCCTGTCCAACTGCCGGGTGATGATTCTCCTGGACTAGGTCCCGTTCAGATCTTCTTCTGTGAGTCCCAGGCAGGATCGTTCAAACCCATTTCATCAAAACCGGGAGATTACCATGCGAGGGAGACATCTCATCAGTGCTGTGGTATGGATAGCTTGCTTGATGCTGATAGCCGGGGGCCGTTGGGCGTACGCACAGGAGGAAAAAGCCGACACGACCCAGGAAGGTGAACAGGAGACGGTCGCAGTGCCGGGTACGGGTGAAGGGGAGCCGGAGGATATCGGACTTGAGCCCGGGGATGAAGCACCCAAGTTCGCCTTAAGGGATCTGGAGGGAAACTATGAGCTTCTCACCAAGTGGTCGGGGGTGAGACTTTCCCGGCCGGCCTCGCAGCCCGTGCGGCACGTGGTGGTGGCAAGTTTCTTTGCCACCTGGTGTGCGCCGTGCATGAAGGAGCTTCCTCATCTTCAGAATCTTTACGAGAAATACGCCGGTCAGGATGTGAAGTTTTTTCTCATAGACATAACGGAGGCCACGAGGACCGTGGAAGGATACGAGAATTCCCCCCCGGCGGGACCGTTTCTGAAGAAAAAAGGAATCACCGTCCCGGTCCTTCAGGATGTGTACGGCATGACCAAGAAGAGTTATGGAGTCGACACCCTTCCCAGGTTATTCATCATAGACAAGCTTCGAAGGGTTCGCCTGGTGAAACAGGGGTTTCACGAGGGGGAAGATTTTGAAGGCGAACTGGCAGGCGTGATCGACGAATTGCTTACCGAGGAATTGCAGGAGTAGGCAGGGGGGAAAGACAGTGGGCAGCGGCAGCGGCACTAGGCAGGGGGGAAAGACAGTGGGCAGCGGCAGAGGGCAGCAGGGGAAGAGTAGAGGAAAAGTATGAGTTTCAAAAGACTGAAGGTTTATCAGATGGCCTATGAGTTAGCCATGGAGATTTATGCTATTTCAAAGGTGTTTCCCAGGGAGGAAATGTATTCTTTGACGGATCAAATCCGAAGATCCTCTCGATCTGTTTGTTCCAACATTGCGGAAGCCTATAGAAAGCGTAGATATCCAAAACACTTTACTTCAAAGATCTCAGATGCTGACAGTGAGACTAGTGAGACGGTAGTATGGTTGGATTTTGCAAGAGACTGTGAATACATAGAAGAGGTTGAATACCACTCACTCGCAGACAGATACAATGAAGTTGGCAAAATGCTCGGAGGGATGGCAGATCACCCTGAGAACTTCCTTCCTAAGGGGGACGCAGTTTCGGATGATGTGCTATTAGAATATGGTAACGAATTTGAATAAGTGGGTTTGCGGGAAGACTTATGTCACTTAGACTGCTGCTGCAGCTGCCGCTGCTAACTAATGGAGATGCAATGACAAAGCCCTGGATGAAACCCATTTCCATCTTTCTCAGCTGGTCCATGCTTGTCGGAACCTTCCCCGTTTCCTTGAGTGGTCAGATTACTCAAACGGTCAGGGGCGAGGGTCCTGTAACCGTGGCCGTGCTGGATATGGAGGGCCGCGGCATTTCAGCTCTGGAGGCCCAGACCCTTACCGACCGGATGCGATCCGAGCTGGTCAATACGGGTGCGGTGACGGTGGTGGAACGGGGCCAGATGCAGGAAGTCCTGGAAGAACAGGGGTTTCAGCAGACAGGATGTACATCGGCCGAATGCGCGGTGGAAGTGGGAAAGCTTCTGGGGGTGTCTGAGATGGTGACCGGGTCCATCGGGAAGATCGGTCAGAGTTATACCATTGACGTCCGCATGTTTTCCGTTGAGACCGGAGCGATCTCGAAGAGTGTCAATCGCACCTACAAGGGGGAAGTGGACGGGCTCATCATGGAGATAGAAAGAATGTCGTGGGACATTGTAGGGCTTTCCCCGCCTTCGGGACGTTTTCCAGAGGAAAAGGCGGAGGTGGCGGAAGTGACCCCTCCCGCGGTTGTGGAGGAAGGGAAACCCGAAAAGAAGGGGGGATTCGGGCGGATTCTCTTGACCACCGTTGTTCTGGCCGCCCTTGGCGGTGGGGGATATTACTACTACACGACACTTCAAGAAGAGGCGGGTAAGACCCTGCCCGGACCTCCGGCCCTGCCGGACTAGATGTTCGGTAAAGGTATGAGATCGCCACGCGAGGTTCATGCTGAGCGGAGCGAACGTGCTCGCCATGATTTTTCTCCCACAAGAGTTCCTTCGAAATCCCGTACTGACACAATACACCTCTTAGG
>JBHIAI010000049.1:0-12625 GCA_046861655.1 Fidelibacterota bacterium
TAGTTTCTTTCAACTTCCGTATCCCCACCCAAATCAAGCTTCAACCGTATCCGCGGCAAACACCGGTAGCGATCTTACGCCGGAGAATGCCGTTGTGACCTGTCCGCTAAGGGCCTAACTTAGAGCCAGTACAAAGTCTTCGGGGCGGGGTGAAAGTCCCCACCGGCGGTTACAGCCCGCGACTCCCGCGTGTCCCGATTATTTCGGGAACATGTTGGGACTGAACCTGTGAAACTCAGGTGCCGACGGTGACAGTCCGGATGGGAGAAGACATTGTAAGGGTATGCCCCGGAGACTGTTCCGGGGTTTTTTTATGGGTGACATCGGCTTCATGAAACGGGCGATTGAACTTGCTAGAAAGGGGGCAGGACGGGTATCCCCAAATCCGATGGTGGGGGCCGTGGTTGTCAGAGACGGCGATAGTATCGGGGAAGGATATCACGCCGAGTATGGTGCCACTCACGCAGAGGTGAATGCCATGGGGAACGGGGAAGTAAAGGGGGCCACCCTCTACGTGACGCTGGAGCCCTGTAACCATTACGGACACACCCCTCCCTGCACGGAAAAAATTGTGTCGGAGAAAATTCGACGGGTGGTGGTGGGCTCAATCGATCCAAATCCACGGATGCAGGGGATAAGTCTCGATCGACTGAAGGGGAGTGGCATTGACGTGGATGTGGGGGTGCTGCAGAACGAAACGGACGGGTTGATCCGGTTTTACTCCCACTGGATACAAACGGGTCGTCCGTATGTCACGGTCAAACTGGCTCTCTCCGGCGATGGGTTTATCGCCCGTCCCGAGGGGACTCCTGAATGGATTTCCTGCGTCGAATCAAGGACCGATGTTCACAGAATGCGGGCCGAATACGATGCGGTGCTGGTGGGAACGAATACCGTGCGCGTGGATAATCCGGCCCTGACGGTTCGGGAGGTTTCGGGAAGAAACCCCAATCGAGTCGTCATTGATCGACAGGGGAGAATCGATCGCTCGGCCAGGGTGTTTGCCGGCAGCGCGGAGAAGGTCTTTTACTTCTCAACGGTCAGAAGAAACGATCTGCATTCAGCTGTTCACCAGACACGGCTGGATCCGGAGCAATTCAATCTCTCCACCATCCTGACCATCCTGGGAGGGAACAACCAGCTCTCTGTTCTTGTGGAAGGGGGCGCCTCCATAGCGGAATCGTTCATTCGAGAAAACCTCTGCAATGAAGTGGTCATCTATCGTTCCCTCACGCATCTGGGGAGCGGGATCGGCTTTGATGAATCGACCGTACGGGTGTACGGATTCAGGGTGATCGATCAGACCAGGTCCGGTGTGGACAGGAAGATCACATACCGGAGGGAGCATGTTTAGCGGTATTGTGGAGGGAAGGGGTTGTGTTGTTGGGATCAAACGGACGGGGGAGCTCGTCACCCTGACAGTTGAAGCTGGTCGGATAGCGGACGGGGTGGACGTGAATGACAGCGTGGCCGTGGATGGAGTTTGCCTAACAGTGATAGCGAAAGAGGGCAGCCGCCTGACATTCGATCTTGTTCCTGAAACGGTAACAAAGTCAACGCTCGGCCCGGAGGCCGAGGGAAGATTTGTGAATCTGGAACGGTCGCTGGGTGCCATGAACCGGATTGATGGGCACCTCATTCAGGGCCATGTGGACTGTATGGGAAACATTGTTGCCATTGAAGATCTGGGTGAAAGCCTGGTGATCGATTTCGAGGTCCCCCATCGTTTTTCGAACCTGATTGTTGAACGCGGTTCGGTGGCCATTGACGGAATCAGCCTCACGGTTGCGGAGTGTTCTGGGAATCAATTCCGTGCCGCTTTCATTCCCCACACATTGGAGCTCACCACAATGGGTGAGCACAAGGTAGGTGATCCGGTCAACGTGGAATTCGACATGATCGGGAAATACGTGGTTAAAACAGTAGAAGCGTGGAAAGGGGTTACGTCCTGATGGGAGGTCACAGGGACCTATCGTCCATAGAAGACGCCTTGGAGTCAATTCGCCGTGGTAAGATGGTGATTGTGAAGGACGATGAGAAACGGGAGAACGAAGCTGACTTTATCATGCCAGCGGAGACGGCCACCCCAGAGGCTATCAATTTCATGTGCAGATACGGTCGAGGATTGATTTGCGTGGCCCTAAGTGAGGAACGAGCGGGGGAATTGGGACTTGAGGAAATGGTTGGGAACAATACGGCACTGCACGGAACCAGATTCACAGTCTCTGTGGATGCAATGAACAACACCACCACGGGAATTTCCGCATTCGACCGGTTCGAAACGATTCGCGCTTTGATTGATCCGGAAACCACGCCCCGGGACCTGGGGAGACCGGGTCACGTTTTCCCGTTGGTTGCCCGTCCGGGAGGTGTCCTGGAACGTGCCGGGCATACGGAGGCCGCCGTTGACCTGTCCCGCCTGGCCGGGTTCGGCGGCGCTGGTGTGATCACGGAAATCCTCGATGATGACGGTCGCATGGCACAGAGTGACCGACTTTTCAGGTTGGCGGAGCAACATGGGTTGAAGATCATGAGCATCGCCGACCTGATTACCTACCGTCAGCGCAGGGAAAAGCTTGTTGAATGTGAGGCGGTATCCGAATTACCCAGCCGGTGGGGTGACTTCAAGCTACGTCTCTACAGGAATATCATAACGGATGAGTGCCACCTGGCGTTGGTGAAGGGGACAATCAAACATGGGTCGACAGTCTTGGTTCGCGTTCACTCCGAATGTCTCACAGGCGACGTGTTGGGATCATTTCGCTGCGACTGCGGCGATCAGTTAAGGCAGTCTCTTAAAATGATCGGGAGATCGGGGTCGGGGGTTCTTCTCTATTTACGGCAGGAGGGTCGGGGAGTGGGACTCAACCATAAGATCAAAGCCTATGAGTACCAGGATCGCGGCATGGATACTGTGGAAGCCAATGAGAAGCTCGGGTTCTCGCCCGATCTCCGGGAGTACGGAACTGGGGCCCGTATTCTTTACGACCTGGGGGTCCGGAAAATGCGCCTTCTGACCAATAATCCCCAAAAGATCGTTGCGTTTGACGGGTATGGCCTGAAGGTGGTTGAGCGGGTCCCCCTGGAGACGGTTCCCCGGGATGCCAACCGGAAGTATCTGGAAACCAAGAGGGACAAGCTGGGTCATCTCATACTGGGAAATGGCGGCAAACGGGATGATGGCTGATTTCAGGGGGAAATCCATTGGTCTCATTGTGAGCAGGTTTTATGCTGACCTTTCAGAAAAAATGGTTGAAGGGTCGATCCGAAAGTACGTGGAGCTGGGGGGAGAGTTAGACAACCTGGTAACGTGTGACGTGCCCGGTTCCTTTGAGATTCCCCAGGCAGCCCAGAAAATGGTCGATACCGGACGGTTTGATGCGGTTGTCTGCCTGGGCATTGTCATTCGGGGTGAAACCCCACATTTCGATTACGTGTGCGAAAACGTGACGCGGGGCGTAGGCCAGGTCGCCCGGAACGCGGGCATTCCCGTCATATTCGGGGTGCTCACAACGGAAAACCGGGAACAGGCAGGTGACAGGCTCGGAGGCTCGAAAGGACACAAGGGAGAGCAGGCTATGGTAGCGGCGTTGGAGATGATGCAGGCTCTGGATCAGATTCGACAGCTGGGGTGATTGGACTATTTCTTAGTTCAAGGAGGCCTGCCTCCACAGTGCCGTAATCCCCGTGACCGATGCAAGCCACGCGGCAACCTCGGGAAGACTGGGATTTCCGTTCCAACCGAAAAGCCCGGCGGCGATGGATCCCAGGAGCCCTTTTTCGTGCAACAAGGGATAATTGCCATTCGGGAGCCTGGGTGGGTTGATGTCCCAGAGGGCACCCGCGTAAGGGATCAAACCAGCTTCCTCAAATTCGTGGATTCCGTGGGCGATGAGACCGGCGGCCAGAAGGATCAGCAAGATAGAGCTGACATCGAAAAACGTTTTCAAGGGGAGCTTTCTGCCCTGGGAGAATATGAGATAGCCGATGACAACGGCGGCCAGACTGCCGGTTACTGAGGTGGCCAGGGACAGTCCTCCCTGGTTTATGGTCACGCCGTAGAGGAACAAGACCGTTTCGACCCCTTCCCTCAATACTGCCACGAACGCCAGGGCGAAGATCCCCACTCCAGCTCCCAGGTTTCCCGTAATGGCTGAACGGGCCCGGTTTTCGATATGGCGGGAAACGTTTTTGTTTCTGGCCATCCAGACAATCATGGTGCTCAGGATAACGGCGGCGAGGATCATGACGGTCCCCTCAAAAATCTCTTCCCCCCTGCCGGTGAGCCCTCCCGCCACCAACTGAATGATCAGAGCGGCGAACACACTGGCCGCCAGGGCGGCTGCGACGCCATTCCACAGCTTCGGCAGCAATTCAGTCCTCTCCGATTTGACCAGAAAGGTATAGACAATACCCACGACCAGGGCTGCTTCCAATGTCTCGCGAAACGTGATCAGGAATTCAGCAGTGCCCATTCAAGATCTCTCCTTCTTAGCTTGATGTATTCATCCACCACAGAAATCACAGAGAGTTCATCAGGATACTGGATTCCGGATACTTGATCCTTGCCATTCTGTACTTGTTGTTCTCTGTGAGTTCAGTGTCTCCATGGGGAACAGTCGAGTTAGTTCTCGTCCAGCAGGGTTCCCAGCCGACCTGGAGGTTCCAGATCCTTGCAGCCGGGAGAATCACCGATTCCTCTGGCACTCCTCGCAAAGGCCAAACAGCTGGTGTACATGACGGACCAGCTTGTAACGGTATCGGCTGGAGATCTTCTCCTGAAGTTTTTCGATTTCGGGACTCAAGAATTCTTCGATTCTTCCACACCGGATACAGATCAGGTGATCGTGGTGGGAACAGTCCAGCCAGTGTTCATAACGCCACTTGCCGTCTCCGATGTCCATCCGGCGAACCAGGTCATGTTTATGGAGGATATCCATGGTGCGGTAGACCGTGGCCCGGGACACATGAACATTCCTGTCCCGGAGAGTGAGGTAGATTTCCTCCGCCTCCCGGTGTTGATCGGAGGCACAGACTTCCTTGAACACCTCATGCCGCTGAGGGGTGAACTTGAGATTCTCCTCCTTCAGCACTTCCCTGAATTTTTCGAGCTCAAGTTCGGTCATGGGTCCGGTTGTTGAGACTGAATCTCATTAAAATCTAAGTCCGCCCAGGGATGTTGGCAACACATTCCTGGCTGCCGGGACCCTTGGGTCGGTTGTGAAAAGAGGGCGGTGCAACCATTCTTGCGGCGAGCTAACCCTTGCGTTAGTCCCCTTTTGGATTGTATTATCATAAAAGGGGAAGGTGCTGGCGGGGTATCCATCGATGGTGTTCGAACTTTTGGCGACGATATTGATCTTTCATTGAGAACAGGAAACCATGCCTGAGACGGACAAAGGGTACCGGGGGTTCTATGAGGATCTTGTGGAGAAAGTTCAGGATTATGAAGGGAGACGACAGAGAACAATCCGCCTGGCCCCCAAGTTTTTCAAGCTGATGACCAATCTCCTTGAGGACAGGAAAACCCCTAAGGAGGCCAGGTCGCTGATCAGTTCCGCCATCGCCTATTTTGTGGTCCCGAGGGATGTTATTCCTGAGAAAGTCTTTGGACCGCTGGCTTTGATCGATGATGTCTTTGTTTGCCTGCATGTGACGAAAAAACTGTCCGGGATGATGGACAACGAATGGGTCAGTACCCATTGGGAAGGAGACGAATCTCTTGTGGACCTTGTGGATGAGCTGTATCCGCTGGCGGAGAAGTATGTGGGTCATGCAAAGGAAAAGATTCTGAACTATGTGGGATTGGATTCCTAGACCTGCAGGGACAAGAAATGCTTATTGATCACATTATTCAGATTCGAGGGGAAGCGGCCCGTCCCCAAATGCTAAGAGCTTTTACCGACATTTTCGGGTGGGACCTTGAGAAGCAGGACTTTGGGTTTGGAACCTCGATTAATTTCGTCAAGGGAGTTTTCGGAGAGCTGGCCTCCACGGTAGAAGGCCCGGTAAGGGACTCGGATCCTTCCTACATTACCTCCATCGTTTCCCTCCTTTCGGCCGCGGGGGAGCTGCAGGGTGTCCGAGATGAAGAGTTCTTCATGGATGCCGAAGCTCTTGCGAGTCTCCCCTTTGAATTCAAGGCAGATTTCCTCCATCCCCTTCTGCTTGAGCACTGGTGTTCGGGGTTTCTTGCCTGGTTGGGACAGAGATATGTGGCCATGGACAGTGAGTGTTTTGAGGGGTTAAGGAAGCAGTTCGAAAAGGGTGGGATATCCATCCAGGTCATTGAACCCTTTGCGACTTAGCGTCCCTCCCCCGGATCATCCAATCGCTGGCGGTTTCCCCGGCGATCATCCCCTTCGAAATCCTTGATGACGCCCCGGGGTTTCAATCCGCGATAGCACCTGATTGACAACCCAGGTCATTTTTCCTATCTTGAAGGGGGGTACGGTTTGACGGGTGAGTCGGCCGTGGGTCTCTTGTCTGGGGGTTCCTGTAGGCGGACACAGCCTTCGTTGGTTCGCATCCTCCACACCCGTCCATGTGGTGAGGACGCAAAATCGTATCTTGCCGCGAAACCGCGGCCAGTCTTGTTTATGCGATCGTTAACGAGCCAAAGGAGCAAACATGATGAACAGGGTGCTGGCAGTCCCGTTAATCCTGATAATCTCCGGGATGGGCGGGAAAACAATCTGGGGGTTCCAGGGGGAGTTGGATGAACCTCTCCGGCCCCTTAAGCCGCTTCTTGAAAAGACCTGGAGAGGTACCACGAGTCAGTCTACTCCGGATAAACCCGTGCACGATGTGTCACGGTGGGAAAGAGTTCTGAACGGTAAAGCCGTCCGGATACTCCATTCTGTGAACGACGGGGAATACGGGGGTGAAACCATGATCATCTGGGATGCCCAAAAAGAAAGTCTCGTATTCTTCTATTTCACCACCGCCGGGTTCTACACTCACGGCACGATGGAGATCGAGGATGGAAGATTCACCAGCCATGAGTTTGTATCGGGGAACCAGGACGGCATCACAGAAGTCAGGGCAGTCGGAACCCTTCTCCCTGACGGCAGGCTTCACAGCAAATCCCAGTATTTCCAGGATGGCAAATGGGTTGACGGTCACGAATTCATGTACGTGGAAGACCCTTCCGCTCAGGTACTGTTCCGGTGATTCGGTAGTCCAACAAAACGACGGCCGGGCCAGGGGAAAATGGGTGACAGTGTGCAGACGTCCAGGTCCTGTCAGGTGGGGAGAGTGACAGGCCCCTCTTAGCTCCCCTTTGTCTCATGGTCCTGCTGCATTTCCACCCGCTTCTTGTTTAGCTTCACGACCCCGAGCCACTTAACGACGGTGTTGCCAAAAGAGGGAGCAAGCTGTCCCAGGGCGAGTAATGGTCTCATGGGACCTGGATTGACAATGATCTCTGGTGTTCCCTCCCTGATGGCCCGGAGGACGGCGTCCGCCACAGCCTGGGGACTGGATGTTCCGAGAAGAAGGGGGGGTTTCAGATGGGCGTCGGCAAACATACCGACCTCCCGGATGTATCCTGGACAGATGACGGAAATCCCCACCCCGGTCCCTCTCAATTCCTGTGCCATAGCGTCCGTCCAGGTTATCAGGCCGGACTTACTGGCGGAATAGACCGAATTGAATATGACACCTTTCTTCCCTGCCAGAGAGGCAATGTTGACGATATGTCCCCCCTTTTCCAGCAAAGAGGGGAGCACAATCCGGGTCAGTTCCATGGGCACATGGAGATTGAGGGTAAGTATGGAAGAGACGTCACCGTGGCTGTTGTCGACGTATTTGCGGTATGCTTCTATGCCAGCGTTGTTGATCAAGATATCGATTCCCCCGGCAAGAGAATTGACCTGTGCTATCAGGTCGGGAAGATCCTGAAGCCGGGTCAGGTCGAAAGGGATGGAATGGCACATTCCGCCCTGGGCCCGGATACCGTCCTGCGTCTTCCGGAGCCCCTCTTTCGACCGGGCCACCCCCACAATGGTCACCCCTTCCTTGGCAAGGGTCCGGGATATGAAGGGTCCGATTCCCTTGGAATTCCCCGTGACCAGGGCCACTTTACCTTTCAGTTCATCCATTCTCTAATCCGGACCGGCCGGTCTTATCTGTACCAATCGTACACAAACCTGTGGTGTACAGGCAGTAATCTCTGCAGGAGGTCATAGAATCTTGTGTCCCATCCGATCAGAATTCGTGTCTTGTTCTTTTTGATACCATCCAGGATTGAATGAGCAGCCTGGGCGGGCGTTATCTTCGCCATGGCATCAAACTGGTCGATGAAATCCGACCTGGAAGCTACCCCGAGTCCGGAGATGAATTTTCCACTCTTCGCGATGTCCGTCTTGATGAATCCCGGATGGACGCAGGACACACCGACGGAGGTATTCCGGAGTTCGTGATTGAGAGATTCGGTAAAGCCTCTGATGGCGAATTTTGTGGCACTGTACGCCGATTGGTGAGGAGGGGCCACGAGTCCAAACAGGCTGGACATGTTCACAACATGCGCTTCACCTTCTTTTTTCAGGTGCGGGAGGAAAACCTTGGTACCGTACACAACCCCCCAGAAATTGATTTCCATGATCCTCCGGAAATCTTGAAGCGTCATCTCCTCCACGGTAGCTGACATGGCGATTCCGGCGTTATTGACAAGAACATGAATATGGTGGTGGGTTTCCATTACGTCCTCGGCGAATTGCTCCATCGCGGTCTTATCCGACACATCTACCTGGTGGGATGAGACGTCCACACCCGAAGCCGCGATGGCCTTTTCGGTCTGGGATAGCTTCGCTACATCCACATCACAGATTGCCAGCGTGCACCCTTCCCGGGCGAGAGCCAGGGAGAGGGCGCGGCCGATTCCCGAGCCCGCCCCGGTGACCACTGCGATCCGGTTTTGAAAACTACGCATTTGCCTGAGGGGGTGTGCCGGGGGGCAGCAACGGAACGCCCGGCGTTCTTTCGTACCAATCTATGACACTCTTCAGGCCTTGACGCAGGGTAATCTTGGGCTCGAAACCCAATTCTGATCTAATCTTTTCACTGCTGCATATCCAGAACTTTTCCAGCATCTGTCTTCCGATATCGTTGAGAAGGAGAACTGGCCGTCCTCTCACTCTTCGGTACAATTTGGCCACATCGAGGGCAGTCTTGGCCAGGATGCGGGGAACGGGAAAGATCCGTCCTTTCTTGTCCCAGATATCGAAGCACAGGCTCGTTATTTCCCGCAGAGTCAGGTTTTCCGGACCGGCGAGGAAGTAGATCTGTCCCGCGGATGAGGGATGTTGTGCGGCCAGAATCAGACCCCGAACCACGTCCAGGACGTGAACCGGACTCGCCATCTGGCCGTTCTTGCCCACCTGGAACACCCATCCTCGTTCCGCCATGGTCAGAAGCCACCCCATCAGGGAGACCCCCTCATTCCTGGGTCCGTATGCCGCCGTGAGTCTGACAATCGTGATGGGAACACGGTCTCTGTGGGACATGAGGTACTGTTCCGCCTCCAACTTGGTTTTCCCGTAGGAGCCCAAGGGTCGGCAGACGTCATCTTCCGTGATGGCTCGCCCGTCGGAACTGGGGCCCGCGGCGGCGAGAGTACTGACGAATATCAATCGTTTGAGTTCTGGTGCTACGCGTTCCGCAACGTCAAGAACATTCTTGGTTCCTACCAGATTAACCTGACGATACGTGACTTCTTCCCAGGCGTTTTTCACCGCAGCGAGATGGAAAATGTAGTCCACTCCGTCAAGAGGGGCCTGTAGCGTATCGATCCGCGTGACGTCGCCGAAGAAAATCTGAACGGACGATTCATCCAGGGACTTCACGGATTCTCCTTGCAGGACCAGACACCGCACCTCGTGGTCATCTTTCAAAAGTTCCTCAACAAGGAAAGTCCCGATGAATCCATTCGCTCCGGTTACAAGGGCTTTCATGGTTTCGCGTTTGCTGTCTGAGAGGGAATCCCCGAAGGAAATGTTTCCACTCGAAGATAAGATCGGGGATGCTCCGGTTCAATACCAATCTTTGCAGTTCCCGGCCGTGGCAATATTGTCGAGATGTGCTAAATTCCCCCCAAGTGTGAACGCTGATGAGTGTTGTACTTATTACCGGGTGTTCCAGCGGATTCGGGTTGCTGACGGCGGCGAGGTTGGCTGCCGGAGGTCATGCCGTTTACGCCACCATGCGCGACCTTTCCCGGAAGGAGCAGCTGCTCGAAGAGGTGGAAAAAAGGGGTGGCAATGTCCATCTTCTGCAAATGGACGTTACCCATGACGGTTCCATCTCCTCGGCAGCGAATCAGATTGCCGAGGAGCAGGGGAAACTTCATGGTTTGATCAACAACGCCGGGTACGGGATTGGGGGATTTTTTGAAGACCTGACGGAAGAAGAAATCAGGAATCAGATGGAAACCAATTTCTTCGGCGTCCAGAAGGTGTCCCGCGCCTTTTTGCCCCTGATGCGAAGGACAGCCTCCTATGCCGGGGAACCGCCTGTTCAGATCATTAACATATCGAGTCCTCAGGGCCGGTCGCCCTACCCGGGCATGAGTGCCTACGCGGCATCAAAATGGGCCCTGGAGGGATTCAGCGAGAGCCTCTATTTTGAACTGAAACCTTTCGGGATATCTGTAGTTGTTCTCGAACCCGGGGCACACTGGACTCCGGGCTTTGCCGAGAACGCCAGGCGGGCAGAAAGAACCGGGGACCCGGAAAGCCCATACAGTCCCCTGGTGAAATTCCTGGAGAAGCGGCGGCAACGTATCATGGAGACGGGATTCGGAGTGGGAGACCCCGAAGACGTGGCGACCTTCATACAGAAGATCATTGACGATCCCAATCCCCGCTTCAGGTACGTCATCGGAAGGGTGGCGAAGCTCCGCCTTTTTCTCCGGGACCTCCTCCCGTTTCGCTGGTTTAGTTCCCTTCTCCTGAGAGTAGTGTTTGGAAGAGGCGGGCGGTTCAGTCCACAGGTTCCCGATCAGCGTGCCCGGTGAATCAACAACACCTTACCGGTTGTTTGTCTCCCTTCGAGACTTCGATGGGCCTCTCGGGCCTGAGATAGCGGAAATGTGTGCTCGATTCTCAGTGTAAGCTCCCCCGAAGCCACCCACCCCAGTACGTCAGTCGCTCTTTTTTCCAAACTTTCCCTGTCGGATGTGTAATGGGAGAGGGTGGGGCGGGTGAAAAAGAGGGATCCCCTGCTGTTGAGTATCTGAGGATCCATGGGCGGAACCGGACCGCTGGACTGTCCGTATAGCACCATGTATCCCCTGGGGGCGAGGGAATTCAGGCTCTTGTCAAAGGTAGTTTGGCCCACAGAATCGTACACAACGTCGACCCCCATGCCATCCGTTAATCGCTTTGTCTCCTTCTCGAAGTCTTGCTCCGTATACAGTATGGTATGGTCCGCTCCGGCTTCTTCCGCGATCGACGCCTTTTCTTCGGTGGAAACGGTTCCGATCACCGTGGCTCCGCATCGTTTGGCCATTTGCACAAGAAGCAAACCAACCCCACCCGCCGCGGCATGGATCAAGCAGGTGTCGCCCCGCTTGAGCGGGTATGAGCTGTGGGCCAGATAATGGGCGGTCATACCCTGCAGCATAGCCGCGGCACCCTCCCGGGCGGTTAATCCGATGGGTAGACGGATCAATCTATCCGCAGGAACCAGAACGTATTCCGCGTAGGATCCGGGGATGCCCGTGTACGCCACCCGATCCCCGGCTGAGAAGTTCCTGACGTCTGGACCTACCTCAGTGACCTCGCCCGCTCCCTCCAACCCAAGAATGCGGGGAAGCTGTACCTTGTACAGCCCTTTTCGGTGATAGACGTCGATGAAGTTCACCCCGGATGCACCCAGTCTAACCAGGACCTGATTGGGGCCCGGGGATGGGTCCGGCACATCCGTGTACTGCATCACTTCAGGACCGCCAAATTCGCTTATCTCAATTGCTTTCATTATGCTCTCTACCGACTTAGCTGTATGCCCGAACTGTGCAGGCCATGGCTGAATAGATTATGTCATTGCCCAAGTATTTCAAAGGTAAACCGAAGAATGTTGAATCCATCATGGTTCCTGTTGCACTTTTGAGAATGAAGGGAGATATTCCTCTGAAGTGACCAATCTCAAACGATCCATCCGGCTTCTTCACCTGGTTTTTCTCATGATTGTGAGCGTCCCGCCAGGGGTCAGGGGCTGGAATCTCACATACCTAAGTTCCTTCAATCCCCTGAATTACGAGTTGCTGGATGTGGAGATCTCCGGAGATTACGCCTATGTACCTGGGGGTCTTGACGGCCTCGCCGTCATCGATATTTCCAACCCTTCGTCCCCCCGGATGGTGGGATTGCACTATGCCAGCGGCTGCGGATTCGGTCGACTGTATGCCGTACATGTAAACGGAGATTACGCATACGGCAGCGGGCGGTATTGCGGAATAAAGGTGATGGATGTATCCAATCCGAATAATCTCGTAGAAGTGTCCGATTATGGATCCCGTGCAAATTCCTACGAACATTCCGATAGCAAGGGTGGGTACCTCTTCGCTGCTGTACACACGGCCGGTGTTGAGATCATCGATATTTCCCATCCCGATTCCCTCCGTCTT
>JBHIAI010000172.1:0-2859 GCA_046861655.1 Fidelibacterota bacterium
CCCAGGAGACGTTTCCAGTGAGACAATCGCCCCGGTGCGGGGAGTGGATTTCGGGAATCAGGTACCGGCTTTAGGCGCTTCTAATGAGCGTGCTTGCCGGATTCCCAACCGTCTTTCGGGTCGGAGCGCAGACGCCAGTAGATCTTCGCGGTGGCCCCGCGCTTCAGACTCATGGTCACGGGTCGATCCGCGAAGTTAGAATGTGTCCGGGAAACCCGGGCATTCAGGTCGGCTAAATTCCTTCTTACGATTCGTAATACTTCCCGATCACTGCCGTCGGAGTTTTCACCGGCCCGTGCAGGTATGAGGCCTTTTGTCAACGCGCTTGCGACGCCAGAGCCCGAAGATATGATGATGGGGGGTTTTGGACGCGCCATAATCCCACCTCCTTTGTTAGTACTGGATTGCTACCCCACTTAGAATCAAGAAAAACTCTTAAGTACGACATAGTACTGGAAGATAGACTGATTCCCAAATCAAAACGAGACTTCCCTCTCTCCAGGACCCACAATCTAACGATTCGGGAAGTTCCCCCATGAAATCCTTTCCCCAGCATCAGTTGTGCCGCAAACCGGTCTCCCCATACGCGCTCATTATGCTGCGGTTCATCCTGACGTTTTCAAGGAAAACCTTTCGCTCTCCCGGGTCCTGGAATCGTTCCGCCAGAAAGACAACTCCTGCGTGGGCTCTCTCAATATGGGTGTTCGCTTCGTTCTTGCGTCCAAGCCCGGAGTATACTCGATACAGATTCCAGTGTACGGGAATCAGTTCTTCCACTGAAAATTCTGCTTCTGAACCAATCTGCCCGGCTTCGGTCGCTTTCATAAGGGCACCCTCAGCATCACCAGATTCGTACTTTGAGACAGCCCACCAGGAAAGACTCCGGGCATGATCGAGCGGATCTTCAAGCTCCTCCCAGATTTCACAGGCCGATCGAAGAGATTCTGAAGACCGTGAATAGCTGCCGGTTTCAAGGAACGCTACTCCTAACCCCTCGTAGGCGAGCGCAACGAGATGGGAGCTGTCAATGGTCTTGGCCCGTTCCAGGGCTCTCTCATAGTATTCGGTCGCTCTGTCAATCTGCATCATCTCGGACAGGACATCCCCTGCGTAGATAAGAGAATAAACCTCAATCCTTTTGTCACCGACCTCCCTCGCCATCTGAAGGGACTTCTCGATAAATGTGGAAGCTTCGTCCGTGTTCCCCTTTTCGATGTGCACAAGGCCCATGCCTAGCAAGGGGTATAGCTCCTTGTTCTTCTCGCCGAGTTCCTGGAAGACCTCGAGCGACAGACGGTATGATGCGAGAGCCCGGTCCAGATCGTTTTCCCGGTAGATGGTTCCAAGTGTGTAATAACCTTCCCCTTGGCCTCTCCTGTCCCCAAGCTCCTCAGCGATTCTGAGGGACTCGTTATAGAACTTCAAAGCTTGTTCAATATCGTCTGTGCTATAGTATATACTGCCCAGATTCCTCAGGACTGACTCTTCTGAGAATCTGTCTCCAAGCTCACGGGTTATGGGAAGCGCCAGCCCGTAGTATTCCAAAGCTTCCCGGTAATCTCCTTTTGCCAGGAAGGTGTTGCCCAGCTTGATGAGAGATACCAATTCACTCTCACTGTCGCCCGTCTTCTCACTCAGCCGTTGGCACTCGCGAAAGATCCTGAGCGCTGTCTCATAGTCCGCCAATTCTCGGAATGTCCGGCCCAACTGCAACTTCGCCATCAGGAAGCTCGGATCCAGTTGAACTGCCCTGCGGAGCAGCGCTTGGGCAATTTCGATATCTTCTTGATTCCGGCGTTTCTCCCACCTGTATTTTCCCTTCAGATAGAATTCATAGGGTTCGACGAAATCTGTGGGGGGTCTGGAAATATCCTTCTTGGTGGCAACGTCGAGCAACTGCAGGACCGTCCCGGCAAGAGTTCCTGTTACGGTGCTCGCCTTTTCCATCGGTTCCGTCCATTTGTTCGCGTAGATGGTATTTCCCGATCTCGCCTTGATGACCTGAGCCGTTAGGTTTAGCGTATTGTCTTCCCTGTTGATAGAGCTCATCAACAGGTATTGTACTCTCAGTTTCTGGGCAATTTCTCGGGCAGACAAATCCGAACGAACAAACCCAAGGATTTCCTTCATAGGCGCCACGCGAATATCTCCGGCACTGGCGACCTTTACGATCAGATCTTCGGTAATACCCCGTGCCCAGAACTCGTCCTCCTGACTCCCAGGATGCTCCATATGGAGAATGCCTATGGAGGGCACCTGTTCAGGACGAAGGACGGCAAGGTAGATAAAGCCCATAACCAGGGCCGCCGGGAGAATAGCCCACTTTAAGAGGGCAATCGGTCCTTTTTCAAGTTTCGCTGAAACCTGTGACAGCTTGGTGGCGGGAAGGTCATGAGAGATAATGCAATAAACCTTAACCTCCTGGTGCACCCCTTTCAGTTTCGGCTTCCCCACGTATTTGGTAGTGTACTCTGGTGAGCCAGCGATATCGCTTTGGACTTTGTGGGAAATGGCAACCCCTCCCACTGCCGCGAAAGGCTCTATTCTCGATGCTACATTCACTCCGTCGCCAAATACGTCACCGCCCTCTTCGAGAATCTCCCCCTGATGGATTCCTATGCGGAGATTGAGATTTTCTGTATCCCGTGTCTTCTCCTGGATCTTGATGGCACAATCCACCGCACTTGACACGGTGGTAAAAGTCAAGAGCAGGCCATCCCCTATCTCCTTCAGCCAGGAACCGCCGAACTCCTCTACGATAGGTTTTAGTATTTCTCGTTGTTGGTTTATGAGTCGGAGAGCTTTGTGCTGATCTTTCGCCGCCAGGGCCGTATATCCTGCAATATCAGTGAATACAAT
>JBHIAI010000173.1:0-2812 GCA_046861655.1 Fidelibacterota bacterium
CTTCCCAACGCCCGAATCATGATTCACCAGCCCTGGGGTGGCATTGAGGGGGCTGCCAGCGACATCGAGATTCATGCCAGAGAGCTTGTTTCTGTGAAGAATCGGTTGATCAAGATGCTGGCTGAGAAAACGGGGCAGCCGGAGAGGAGGATCAAGAAGGACACGGATAGGGATTTCTTCATGACTCCGGACCAGGCACGGGAGTACGGCTTAATCGATGAGGTCCTTTCTCACCGGTAGGTTTTGACCTGCGTTCCATGATTTCCCTGCAGAGTAAAGCGATTCTGGCGAGTATGGCTTTTCTGCCCCATTTTTTCGGGATGGTCCACGGTGCAGTCCAGACCGTTCCGGTGTCCGGGTATTGTCTTGATTTCGGGTCGGCACTCACCGGTACCGATTCCACCGTGTCCCTCTCTGTGGTTCTTTCGGAAGAGGAGCCAGTCCGGGGTTTCCAGTTTGAGATTGTAGACAACACGGGGGACGCCCTGGTCCTCAGGTCCGTGGACACAGGGGAGAAGATTGCCTCCTGGCAGGTCCCTGCCGTGGAGACGCCCGGTGGGGATGTTCGTATCCTGGGATTCGGTCTTTCCGGTGAAGAAACGACACCCGGTGGACCCGGTCTGCTTCTTGAGATAACGTTTGACATCGTTGGACCGCTGGAAGAGGCGGTGGCCTTCCACTTCGGAGGGCAGGGGGGTGTTCACCTGGTGACGGGGACCGTTCAAAGTCTGGCCTGCGGCTTCCCCGATGAAGATGCTCCCAGGGTGTTTCCCGTAGACTGGCTGGCGGTGGGTGCGGGCGGAGTTGATCTTCCCCTCGTTTTTTCCATGGAATCCAACTACCCCAATCCGTTCAATGCCGCCACCGTGATCGGGTACCGGGTTCCCGAAGCGGCCCATGTGGGTCTTACCGTGTACAATCTTCTGGGTCAGAAGGTGGCTACCCTGGTGTCTGGCAGGACAGGGCCCGGGTATCACCGTGTGCACTGGGACGGGAGGAACGACAGGGGTCAGCCGGTTTCCTCCGGGGTTTACCTCGTTGTCTTCCGGGCGTCCGGTGTTGTACAGAAGGGTAAGATGGTCCTCCTCCGGTAGACCGGAGTCCGTCCAGGGTTCATGAAAGTCTTTTTGCCCTCCATGGCCGGCCGGGTAGTCTTTGGGTTGCTCGCTTTTCAGCTTCTTTTCGGTCAGGAAACTCGCCGGTCGGTTCAGGACATTGAAAGACAGTGGAAGGAGTACACTTCTTTCCAGAAGCATGAGCTTATCAGCTTCTGTGATTTTCTGTTTGATCAAGGGTATTATGAACGGGCCATCCTGACCGGTTTTCGGTTCGTATTCCTGTATCCTGAAGATGATCGTATCCCGGCTGTGTACTACTGGATTGCCCGGAGTTACGAGGAAACGGGCAACTATGATCTTGCCGTGGAGTATTACAGGCAGGTCCAGTCCGAGGTGGATCCGGCTTCCACGGAATCCCTTTTTCCCGGTACCGGATCACCTACTTGAATCTCGTACTGGGCGATTACGACCGGGTTTACGAGGAGGTCAAGGGGTCTTCCGATCCCTATTTACTTGTGTTTGCGGGATACGCCAAGTTATCCCAGCTTCGCTGGCATGAGGCCAGGGATTACTTTTCGAGAGCCCGGGAGAAGTTCGGTCCCCGGTCCCGGCGGGGGGCGGTCTTAAGGGGTTTGATTCAGGCTTGCGACCGGGCCTGGCAGGTGCCCCGGGGGAATTCTGTCCGGGCCGCCCTGTTCGGATTGTTTCCCGGAGGGGGGAGGCTCTACCTGGAACAATGGTATTCGGCCCTGGGGACTCTGTTGACCACCTTCGGTTTGGGCGTTCAGGTCCTGGTTGGGGAAGGTTCGTGGGTGGCGGCCTGGATACCTCCACTGACGCTGGCCGGCGTTTACGGCGCCAGCATTCTGGGGTCTTCCCGGGACGTTGAGTTTGCCAACGGTCAGCGCCAGGAGCGGTATGTCCGGAGGGTACACTCGGTGTTGGGCCCGGAGAGGTTTCTTGACTTTCCCGAGGATCGCTTCTTCTCCCTTCAGTAATCTTTTCTTCTTCCGGTAAAAACAGTTTGAAAAATTGAGCATGTCAGGGTAAATTTGCCTGCTCGAGGGACCCTGTCACCGGCAGGGTTTTTGTCCCTCAGCACACTTTTTGACAATGGGTATGCGCAGGTGCTAGGGCTCGGCAGGAAACAGTATCGACGAAAGAGATAACTTACTACTTACCATGGAGAGTTTGATCCTAGCTCAGGACTAACGCTGGCGGCGTGCCTAACACATGCAAGTCAAGGAGAAACCCCGACTTGTCGGGGGAGTAAACTGGCGAACGGGTGAGTAACGCGTGGATAACTTGCCCTGAAGACGGGGACAATCCGCTGAAAGGCGGTCTAATACCCGATACTGCAGCGGGTTCTAAGGAACCTGTTGTTAAAGGGGGTCCTCCCGACTTGTCGGGTTCGGGATCTCGCTTTGGGATAGGTCCGCGTCCGATTAGCTTGTTGGTGGGGTAACGGCTCACCAAGGCTATGATCGGTAGCTGGTCTGAGAGGACGATCAGCCACACTGGGATTGAGATACGGCCCAGACTCCTACGGGAGGCAGCAGTGGGGAATTTTGCGCAATGGGCGAAAGCCTGACGCAGCGACGCCGCGTGGAGGATGAAGGCCTTCGGGTTGTAAACTCCTGTCAGGTGGGAAGAAAGGCGCGGGGGCGAATATCCTCCGCGTTTGACGGTACCACCAGAGGAAGCCCCGGCTAACTCCGTGCCAGCAGCCGCGGTAAGACGGAGGGGGCTAGCGT
>JBHIAI010000050.1:0-12274 GCA_046861655.1 Fidelibacterota bacterium
GGTTATGTGCACCCAGCTAAAGGAGAGGTTTGTGTGGGAAGGAAGACGGGGATTTCCCGATGGTCGGGAGGCCCAGTCTGGGGGACGGGGACCGGGGGAGGCTACAAAAGGGTCGTCAGGGGGAGCCTAGACGGGGAGAGAATCTACTCCAGGATCACGGAGGGGATGGGACTCTCCTGGCCGGTTTCCTCTGGAGGGACCGACCCCTCCTGGGAAACAATCCGGCGGATGATGAACACGGCGAACAGAACCACGGCAAGAAGAAGGGCAACTTTGATCAAATCGGACCGGATCTGGTAGGACGTTCGGCCGGGGACCCTGACCTCCGGTTCCTTTTCTTCCATGTCCCTTTCTATCTCCTCCGCGATCTCTTCTTCTGGCGGCTCCCGGCCCTCCTCCTTCGATAGATGAATCTCAAGCTGATTCAGGATATCCTTGGGCTCAGCACCGACTTCGATGGCGTAAGCCCGGAGAAAGAGGCGAACGTACACATGGGGCAGAAAAGAAAAGTCGCCCGATTCGATGGCCTCAAGATAGGTGAGGTTGATCTTGGTGCGATTGGAAACCTCCTGGAGATCGATTTCCTGTTTTTCGCGGAGGGTTTTGAGTTCGGTATAGAAGGGCACCAACGGTTCGCTTCCCACTGAGGCAGAAAAAGTTACCATCTTCTCCTGCACCTTTTCAACATATATTGTGGGGCTGAAATGGGAAGAACTGTCATCGATACTTGGCCAGCTTCCCGATGTGGGTCACCTTCTTTCCCTTTCCCAGGGGATCGGCCGTCAGTTCGTAGAGGTAAGCACCGTTGGCAATCTCCTGATCAAAATCATCCTGTCCGTCCCAGTCAACATAGGAGTATCCCAGGAAGGTGTCGAGAGGCCGGATTTCCTTGATCAATTGTCCCGAAAGGGTGTAGACCCTGATCGTTATCTCCGCTTCCCGGTTGACTTCGAAGGCGAACTGGGTCCCACGGGCAAAGGGGTTGGGGTAGTTGAATACCCGGGTCAGGGTGAGGTCTTCCGCTGTGGAAACAGACAGGGCGATGGATTTTTGCGCCACATTGTTCGCGTTATCCCAGGCCTGGACGGTTACCACCGTTTCCGCCCGTGGAAGTCGTGCTGTGGGATAGGTCAGGGATCCCGAGGTCATATCCTGAACGTCATAGACAAACCGATCCGTGAGATCCACAGGATCCGTTTCGTCTTCATTCAGCCACAGGAGGATAGAGTGCCCCACCTCCTCCGTGAGGTTTATTCCCAGGGGATCGGTCAGCTCGATGACGAGATCGTTGTCCTCAGGCACCTGGTCACCCCATCCCAGGAGGCGGTCATCCAAGCGGAAGGTGATGATGGGGCCATCCTGGTCCAGGGGATTGGTCACCCCCGGGGCGAACACAAGGTTCTCTTTCACCCCCAGGGCTTCCCACAAACCGGTCTCATCCCGGCTGTACAGGTAGACGTTCAGGCGACCGTTTGCCGTGGTGTAGTTGATGTCCTTGGGAACGATGAATCGCCCGCTGAACTGGCTCTCATCATACTGGATGAGGCCCCGGAACAGGGTGCCACCCGCAAGGGTATAGGAAATGTCCTCCTCGTAGGACTGGAATTGGTAGTGCCTGACCACCGTCCGGTCCGCGTCGGACACCACGGCGTATCCCTGTCCCCGGCTCGGGTCCTCCTCTCCCACCTGTCCCGAAAACGAACCTGTTTTCAGGGCTACAAGGGTGTCGGGACCGACGGAGTCAATGGAAACGGTGTGGGAGGTGAGTGCCAGTTTGAGGGCCGGGTCCCCGAACAGGTGGAAAAGCTGGCTTCTTGGGGACCCGTCCTTGATGGTATGAAAGACTGCCCCCAGGGTACCGGAGGTTACCTTTCCCTGTGGGAAAAAGCTCTCAAAAAGGTCCAGGATGAACTGTTTGTTTTCAGCGAACGTTATGATACCTGTGGTTGAGATGACAGCCACGCCGCCGTTCTCGGGTTCTCTCAGGATCTCCTCGCTCAGGGCGTTTCCGTCCACCTGATCGTACCGTCCCCAGCTGCAGGTGGCCGCCATCCAGATGGGGAGCCTCATCCCGGTGTTGATGTTGGCCAGATCCCCTCTGGCCCCAGACAGGAGGGCCTCCTGGGCCCACTGGAGAGGGGAACCGTGGCCGATATAATTCAGCAGAACGGTTCCTTTCTCCAGGGCCTCAAACAGGGCCTCGGTGGCATCGGGGCGGGTGACGCCGAACTGGGTTCCCGTGTTCACCTCCGGGAAGTCTTCCATGTAGATTTTCTTCACCTGTACGGTGGCGGGAATCTTTGCGGCCACCTTTTCGCTGTTCTTGACGTGGGTGAGTTCTATGGGACCGAAATTGGGCCGGGCGAAGTCGTCGGCCACGAGGGTCACCCGCCTCCGCCACAGGCCCAGGTCGGGTTCGGTTTCGTATGCGATAATCTTGTCCACCATGTTAGCCGCGTCGCGGGCTGTCACCGCGGGCAGTCGACCCGTGGCGATCTCCGGCAGAGTGCCTTCCAGGTAGCTGAATCTCTCATCAGAAGAGACCGCGCCCGTCTCTGGAGATTGGAATGTGGGGACGCGCATCTGTGAATTCCCCGTGATGTTCCTGTAGTCGAAATCCCCATCTCCCAGTAAGACCAGGTAACTGGCGTAACTGTTGTCCCCCGGATCCCTCCAGTTTTGTTTTATCCACTTGAGGAACATGCGGATGGCCAGGGGATCGGGCACGCCGCCGGAGAATTCATCGTAGATGGCCTCCAAGGGAGCCACCAGCGACCCGGTCCGGTGTCCGGCCAGAGCTTCTGCGGCGTCCAGGAACTCCTCGGGCGAGATCACGATATGGTCCACAGGATACACGGCCGGGGAGGTTCTCAACCTGGAGAAACTCTGGGTCTCCTCGAGCACCAGGGAGGTGACATCCCAGGCATCCTCCTCCCTGAAGGCTATGAAGCGGGCCACCCTGTCGGCGGGGAGAAACGTTTGGAAATATCCTGTGCCCACGCCAAAGTCAAGGACCCGTTGAACGGGGGTAAGAAAATCGGTCACGTCCCAAACCCGAACCGTGGCGTTGGCGTTGGCCAGGGCGAACTCCGCGTGGAGATCGTTGAACGGCGCCCAGAACTCCAGGTAAGTATCCTCCCAGACCAGCTCCCGCCCGTACCTCAAGGTGGACCAATCCAGAAAAATCTTGGAGCCCTCATCCGTTGAGGCGTTCTCGAACACAATCCGGTTGGGTCCATCCGTGAGGATTTCCGTGCGCAGGTCTCGGGTGAAGGATCGCGTGTCCAGACCTGACCAGCTGGCAGAGACGAGCCTCCAACCGGTGGTGCTTCCCTGATAGACATTGATCCGGTGAAAAGGGCGGTCTTCCGAGGAGAGGGCTGCGCCCCCGAACACCTGGGTGGTCAGGGATGCCTCCACATTTTCCTTGGGGAGGGACAGGTTGAATACGGCCGGCACGGTTTGATTCCGCGTGATCCCCGCCCCGACCCACAGTAGTCCCCCTTCGAACGGATTCTGAAGGTCGTCCTCCAGGTGGTGGTAGGCGATGCCAAAATCGAGGGGGAAGGAGGTATCGTAGGTCGTGTCCAGAACGGTTATCCTCTTCCCGTGAAGTTCGGGATCGTCGGGGATGTTCATCCAATAGGTGTTGACATTGGCATAGGGATTCTGCACGTAGGTCGCCGATTCCGGGCTGTTGCTCTCGAACCCACTGGGACCCTGCCCGAAAAACAGGATGGCGTCTTCGGGATCGAAAGTCCTGTCGTCCGAGCCGGTGACCTGAATAGCCACTTCCACAAGGTTGTCGGGAATCTCAGCCTGAGGGTCTGAGGAGAGGGGACGCCCTCCCCGGGGATTGGTGAACATATGAAGGGTCCGGGGATCCACGTCGCCAGGTTTGAGACCCAGGGCCTCCAGCTGGGCCGCGGTTATCCTGTAGATATGGTCCTGTGGAACGGTGATCCGCACCCAGTCGCCTTCCGGCAAAACCGACGGAATCGCCCGGGAACGCCTCCGGGGAGGGGCCACCCACTGCCGGGCCACTTCCCAGTTCACGATGCGGCTTTCATACAGGGATTCTTCGACTTTTCCGACCTTGCGGGAAGGGCCCCTCCCGGCTGGAAAACGGACCGAAAACACCGCCTCGTTGACGAAGAACGTTTCTTCCCCCCGGGTTATGAGAGGTGACACGACCAGAATACCAGCTTCCAGGTCCCGGTAACGCTGCCTGGCCCCCCAGAATACGGCATTTTCCGGCGGGTCGAAGTGGTACGGCGGGGACAGACCACGAGGGAAGGGGCGGGTATCCAGGTGCTCCAGGGTAAGGGGGGCGGGACCAGGGGACGGCAGCCCCACTGTCAATCGTACCGGCTCCAGTTCGTGGGACGGATCCAGGGGCCCGAATCGGACCGACAGGGTCAGCCCGCTCCGGTCGCTTTTCACGATTCGCCAGGCCCGGCCAGGAACCGCGGTGACCACGAAAAGTATCAGGAAAAGGACAGAAAAGGGTCCGGGTCTCAGGTTAGGTTTCAACGTCGTGAGAAACGGGCGAAGGCTCAGGGATATTGAATGTATTGAGATAGGTATCCGGGTTGATTGAGTTTGAAATTTCGTACCCCCAGGTGTAATTTTCAACGCTTCTTCCGTCTTAAACGACGCCCGGTCGCGGGTGTTTCTGCATAACCTGGCAGGTTCGCCTGTACACCATCGGAAAGGTTAGGGATTCATGGCTGAAAATGCTCTGCCTGACGACCTCCGTTTCATCGAGGACCTGTACCGGTCGTATCCGGAGAAGGTAACTCAAGCCCGAAAACTGTTCGGTCGGCCCCTGACGTTTACCGAAAAGGTTCTGAACGCTCATCTCCACACCCCTCTGACTGGGGTACCTCGCCGTTTTTCCACCTATGTCAATTTCTCTCCGGACAGGGTGGCCATGCAGGATGCCACCGCCCAGATGGCCCTGCTCCAGTTCATGCAATCCAAACGGACCGACACGGCCGTTCCCACCACCGTCCACTGTGATCATCTTATCCGGGCCCAGATGGGGGCCAGGGATGATCTTGAAAAGGCGAAATCGGAAAACAGCGAAATATACGACTTCCTGCTGACCGCTTCCCAGAAGTACGGCATCGGATTCTGGAAACCCGGGTCGGGCATTATTCACCAGATCATCCTGGAGAACTATGCCTTTCCCGGGGGCATGATGGTTGGGACCGATTCTCACACCCCCAACGCCGGCGGACTGGCTATGGTGGCCATCGGTGTGGGGGGTGCCGATGCTGTGGACGTGATGGCTGACATGCCCTGGGAGCTGCCGTGGCCGGGAATTATCGGAGTGAAGTTGACAGGCAGTTTGAGCGGATGGGCGTCCGCGAAGGACGTCATCCTGAAACTGGCCGGCATCCTGACGGTGAAGGGGGGCACGGGAAAGATCATCGAGTATTTCGGCAGCGGAACGGAATCCATCAGTTGCACGGGGAAAGCGACCATCACCAATATGGGTGCGGAGCTCGGCGCTACCACCTCGGTGTTTCCCTACGACGATCGAATGGCCACCTATCTCAAGGCGACAGGTCGGGAGGGGGTTGCCGTACGGGCGGAACCGGTGCGGAGCGATCTGGCGGCCGATCCGGAGGTGGAGGAGAATCCCGGGGAGTTCTTCGACGAGGTTGTGGAGATCAACCTGTCTGAACTGGAACCGTACGTGGTGGGTCCCTTCACCCCTGACCTGGCCCGGCCCATTTCCCAGCTGGCCCGGGAAGTGAGGGAGAAGGGCTACCCCGAGGACATCAGTGTGGCTCTGGTCGGAAGCTGTACCAATTCGTCCTATGAGGATATCGAACGGGCATCCCACGTGGCCCGTCAGGCGGCGGACCTGGGTCTCAAAGCGGCCGTTCCTTTTCTCGTGACCCCGGGGTCTGAACAGATCCGGGCCACCATTAAGCGGGACGGCCAGCTCGATCACCTCACCCGGATGGGAGGGCTGGTTTTGGCCAACGCCTGCGGTCCGTGTATCGGCCAGTGGAATCGATTGGATACCAAAGAGGGGGATAAGAATTCCATTCTCACCTCTTTCAACCGCAATTTTTCCCGCCGAAACGATGGAAATCCGGCCACTCACGCATTCATCGGCTCCCCGGAGATTGTGACAGCCATAGCCCTTGGCGGCAAGCTGACCTTCAACCCCCTGACCGACCCGTTACTCACCCAGGATGGACGCCAGGTCATGCTCACCGAGCCGGTGGGAGACGAACTGCCCGCCAGGGGATTCCATAAGGGCCGGGGAGGATACGTTCATCCTCCGAGAGAAAGGGAACGGATCGCAGTCAAGGTCTCTCCCGACAGCAACCGCCTTCAGCTTCTCAAACCCTTTTCTCCCTGGGAGGGAGAAGACCTGGAGGACCTTCCCGTCCTGCTGAAAGCGGAGGGCAAGTGCACCACGGATCACATTTCCCCGGCTGGACCGTGGCTCAGGTTCCGAGGACACCTGGACAACATTTCCGACAATCTGTTCATCGCAGCCGTCAATGCTTTTACCGGGGA
This sequence comes from Fidelibacterota bacterium, assembly GCA_046861655.1. Classification (GTDB taxonomy): domain Bacteria; phylum Fidelibacterota; class Marinisomatia; order Marinisomatales; family S15-B10; genus JBHIAI01. Next base: position 6,544 of record JBHIAI010000050.1, read on the forward strand.
GGCGGGAAAAGGGAAAAACGTCCTCACCGGTGAAAAGGGCGTTCCATTCAGTGATATCGCCAGGGATTACAGATCGAAAGGGATCGGCTGGGTGGCCATCGGGGATGAGAATTACGGCGAGGGTTCCAGCCGAGAGCATGCCGCCATGGAGCCCCGACACCTGGGCGGCAGGACCGTCGTGGCGAAAAGTTTCGCCCGGATCCACGAAACCAACCTCAAGAAACAGGGCGTTCTGGCCCTTACCTTTTCCGACCCCGCCGACTATGACGAAATCCGCGAAGATGACAGGATCTCCATCCGTGGATTTGACCGGTTCGCACCGGGAAGGCCCCTTCAGATGGTGATCTCCCATCCCGACGGTTCCAGCAGGACCGTTGAGCTCAACCATACCTATTCTCCCATCCAGATTGACTGGTTCAAGGCCGGATCGGCCCTGAACCTGATCGCCCGGTCCGGACCTGACCACCGCTCACGGGGAGACCGGGGGTAATTCCTCCCAGCCCGATTCAGGGGAAATCTCTTGCATAGGTCTCGAGAGGTCGGGTAAATTTCCCCGCTTTACCAAGAGAGAAACTCCATGTTTCAGCAGCTCCAGGACAGGTTTTCCCACATCGTTCGGCATCTTCGCGGTCTGGGCAAGATCACCGACGCCAACATCGCGGAGACGGGCCGCGAAATTCGGCGGGTTCTTCTGCAGGCGGATGTGAACTATCAGGTAGCGAAAGATTTTGTGGAGCGGGTTACGGACCGGGCCCGGGGGACCCCCGTTCTTACGTCTGTTTCCCCGGGACAGCAGTTTGTGAAGATCCTCCATGAGGAACTCACCCGGCTTCTGGGAAGAAGCGTGGAGCCCGTCCGGTACAGCGAGACCCCTCCGACGCTCATTCTGGTGGCCGGACTCCAGGGTTCGGGAAAAACGACCACCGTGGCGAAACTTGCCAGTCGCATTCGATCGGAGGGGAGGAATCCCTATTTGGTCGCCGGGGATGTCTACCGTCCCGCTGCTGTGGAGCAGCTCAAGATTCTGGTGGACGACCTGGGGGTTCCGGCCTGGTCGGAAGAGCGGGGGGACCCAGTGGACATCAGCCGGCATGGAATAGAGAATGCCGTGGCTGCCGGTCATGACGTGGTTATTCTGGACACAGCGGGTCGTCTCCACGTGGACACAGAAATGATGGAAGAAATCATACAGATTGCCGAATCTACCCATCCCCATGAGGTTCTTTTCGTGGTGGATGGCATGTCGGGCCAGGATGCTGTCACGAGTGCCACCGCGTTTTCCGAGGCCCTGGATATCACGGGGACGATTCTCACCAAGTTGGATGGGGACGCCCGGGGGGGAGCCGCCCTTTCCATCACGGCTGTTACGGGGAAGCCAATCAAGTTCGTGGGAACGGGAGAACAGTTGGACGCTCTGGAGCCATTCCACCCGGAACGGATGGCGTCCCGGATTCTGGGGATGGGAGACGTGGTCAGTCTGGTGGAAAAGGCTCAGAAAGCCGTGGATGAAACTCAAGGGAAAAAGACGGCCAGGACGCATAAGGAGGGTGTCTTTACTCTGGAGGACTTCCGGGACCAGTTGAAGCAGGTCCAGACCATGGGTTCAGTACAGGAGCTTGTGCAAATGATCCCCGGTGCCGGTCGTTGGGCGAAGGGTTTGGACCTGGATGAAAACCGCGTGGTTTGGGCGGAGGCCATTATCAGCGGAATGACTCCTGAAGAGCGTGAGGACCCTTCCATCATCGATGGCAGCCGGCGGCGTCGCATCGCCCTGGGAAGCGGTCGACCGGTACAGGAAGTCAATACACTTTTGAAGGAGTTTTTTGAATTGAGAAAGATTATCAAGAATTTGTCGAAGGTGCCGTCCCGGTCCGGGTTCAGACGAGGACGGCCAGGCATGTGGCGATAAGGAGGTACAGGTGGCGACTCACATCAGACTGAAGCGGATGGGCCGGCGGAACCGCCCCTTTTTCAGAGTGGTGGTTATGGACTCGAGAGCCAAGCGTGACGGTGCGCCGATCGAAGAATTGGGATGGTACGATCCTGTGAGGACACAGGACAATTTCTCTTTGAAAGCGGAGAGAATTCTTCACTGGCTCCAGGAAGGGGGCCAGCCCTCAGACACAGTTAAGAATCTTATGAAGACCTCCGGCCTGGCTTACCGGTGGCACTTGATGCGGCAGGGCCTGGACGAGAAGACCATCGATCAGGAAATCCAGAAGTTAGCCCTGGACCGGCAGGAGCGGGAGACCAAGAAGGCATCAGAAGAATCGGAACCGGCTGAACAGCCCGAGCCCGAGGCTGGCGTGAAAGCCGGGCCTCAGGTGGAAGAGGCGGATAAGCTTGAGGAGAGGGAGTCCGGGGGTGAAGTGGAGAAGGAAGAAACCGAGACGGCCGCCGGGGCTGAGATGGAGAAAAAGGTCCCCGGAGAGGAAGAGGTGGAAAAAGAGGGTGAAACCCCTGAAGAGGAGCCGGAAGAAGGCGAGCTAACTGCGAAGGAACCTCAGGCGGAAGCAATGAAGGACGAGGAGACTCCGGAGGAATCCTCATCCGGCCGGGGCGGTGGCAAGGAACCGGCATCGCCAGAGGAGAAGAATGAGTCCGCCCGGGAAGAGAGGTCATCAGGTTGAGACCGAATACCACAGCGTACGGATGCGTTAGAAGGGAGTGAGCCATGGACGAGAAGGAAGTTGTCATGAAGGAACTCATTGAGGCCATCGTGAAAGAGCTGGTGGACAAACCAGATGAGGTTAGTGTGACGCCGGTTGAGAGCGAGAGGACCGTCATCTATGAGCTCCGCGTCGGAGATGGTGACCTGGGCAAGGTGATCGGAAAACAGGGAAGAACGGCCCAGGCCATTCGGACTATCGTCTCGGCCGTCAGTGCCAAAGGCGGTGGAAGACGGGCACTTCTCGAGATTATTGAGTAGGAGTGCAGGATCCTGCACTCCTTGGTATGACTAGACGGCTGCGCATCATCGGTAAGGTGGTGGGTGCGGTAGGTCTCAAAGGGGACATCAGGGTCCACCCTACGGTGTTTGATTTTGAGACTGTGATTCGCGCAGGATCGGTGTATGTGGGGTACGAGAGCAGCGCGGCCAGGGACATTGAGGTTACCCCCGTGTCAAGAAAAGGAAACACTTTTCGGTACAGGGTGCAAGGGGTATCGAGCCGGGAGGTATCGGAAGCTCTTGTGGGCCAGTTCTTCTTTGCTCCCCTGAAGCCTGGTGAATTCCTGCCCGAAGAGATCATCGGTTTCGATGTGGTTTCTACCGAGGGGAACCTTATCGGAGATCTTGTGGATGTACTTCATATGCCTGCCGGTGATGTCTACGTGATCGATCGTGCCGGAAGAGAAGTCCTCATTCCCGCGGTTGGAGAGATTGTGAAGAAGGTAAATCGCGAACAGGAAGAGGTCACCATCTTTCCCATGGAGGGACTCCTGGACTGATGACTCGTATCTTTATCATTACCCCTTTTCCCCAGATGGTGGAGGCGGTCACCGGTGAGAGTATCCTCCGGAGAGCCCAGGACAAGGGGCGGGTCACCTACGAGGTGATGGATTTACGGGAATATGCGGGCGGGAAGCACGGACAGCTCGATGATTATCCCTTCGGGGGTGGAACGGGAATGGTTATGATGGCCGAGCCCATCTTGAAAGCTGTGGACAGGGCCAAAGAAGAAATGGGAAAGGACGACGAACTGAGGGTGGTGTATCCCTCCCCTCAGGGAAAGCTTCTTACCCAGGACAGGGCCCGGGACCTCTCCGGGGCCACGGGTCTCATTTTCATCTGTGGCCACTACAAGGGAATCGACGAGCGGGTCTGTCAATCCGTGGTGACGGATGAAATATCCATCGGGGATTACGTCCTGACCGGGGGCGAACTGCCTGCCATGGTCATCCTGGATTCCATCGTCCGGCTGATCCCCGGAGTCCTGAGCGACGAGGAATCGGCGGCCTCCGACTCCTTCAGTCACGACCTTCTGGACCATCCCCATTATACCCGGCCGGAAGAAGTGAGGGGAATGAAGGTCCCGGACGTTCTTCTTACCGGTCATCACGCCCGGATCCAGGCCTGGAGAAAAACCCAGAGGGAAATGCGCACCCGAAACAGAAGGCCCGACCTGTGGGAACGGTACGCGAAACAGCAATCCGAATGAGGAACGGGCGATGGTAGAGGCTCACGAACTGTCCAAAGACCAGGTCCGGGATGACATCCCTGACTTTCGTCCCGGAGACAAAGTGGGCGTCAACCTGAAGGTGGTGGAGGGGGGCAGAGAGAGGATCCAGAGATTCGAGGGTGTGGTGCTGTCCAGGCGGGGAACGGGCACCCAGGCCACCTTCACGGTGAGAAAGGTGACGTCCGGCATAGGGGTGGAAAGGATATTTTCCCCCCACTCTCCCAGTATCGAAAGCATCGATATCATTCGACGGGGCAAGGTCCGGCGGGCAAAGCTTTACTACTTGAGGAAATTAAGAGGTAAGGCTGCCCGGATCAAAGAGCGCCGGTAATCGCCGCTCGAACCTCATCCCGTTTTCTCCTCCATTCTTTCCCTAAAGTCTTTGCACCTGCGGCCTCCACGCTGCGGGAGCAGTAACGGTCCGGCGTCCATGTTTTCCAAGGAATCCAGAATCCTCCTGACGATCACTGGAATGACCCACTTCGTGGTTCACGCCGTCATGGTTATGTACCCGGCCATCATCATGGTGTTGGAACCTGAGTTCGGGGTGGACCTGGCCACCCTGGGGTGGATCTACGGCCTGTCGGGATTCATGTTCGGACTGGGGGCCCTCCCCGCAGGATGGCTGGAGAGGAAGGTAGGAGGCCGCCGGCTTCTCATGATCTGCCAGATTGGGCTGGCCCTTTCTTGCGTGGCTCTGTTTTTGTCCCGGAGTCTCGCTCATCTCACTGTGGCCCTGTTTTTCTTGGGCCTGGCCGCCTCCATCTACCATCCGGCCGGCCTGACACTCATTTCCATGTCCACTCCGAAGATCAGCAGGGCCATGGGATATCACGGTGTGGCCGGGAATCTTGGGCTGGCCCTGGGACCGCTTCTGGCGGCTCTGTTCGCGGCTGGAATCTCCTGGAGGGCAGGGTACGGATTCGTGGCCCTGTTGTGTCTGGCTCTGCTATGGGCCACGGCCACGTTTCTCCCTTCCAGCTCCTTGCCCGGGAATCCCACAGAATCCGCCCACAAGGAGGTCAATCGAATTCGTCCTCTTGCGGTCTATTACGCCATCGTGGTTCTTGTTGGGCTGACCTTCTACGGCTTCGCCACGTTCATGCCCGCCCATTTCAGCGAACACCTGGGGGGTGTGTTCCAGAATCTCGATGTCATCATAAAAGGGGGGATGTTTTCTACCCTGGTGCTCGTATCGGGCATCGCGGGACAGCTTCTCGGGGGGAAACTGGGAGATTCAACCCGGAAGACCCTCCTGCTGCCCCTGATCACACTGGCTCATGTGCCGCTCCTGGTGTTCTTCGGTCTGGAAAGCGGAGGATTCATGATCCTTGCAGGGATTCTTCTGGGTATGGTTCATTTCTCCTTCCAGCCCATCGGGAATTCTCTGATTGCCGAGTTCACAACCCCGTCCGCCAGGGGGCTGGGATACGGTGTTTCTTTTTTCCTGAGTTTTGGAGTGGGAGCTGTGGGCTCCGGATTGGGAGGGAGTCTGGCCGCAACCTACGGGGTGGCCATGGTCTATCCCTTTGTGGCCAGCTGGATGGCCC
>JBHIAI010000174.1:0-2794 GCA_046861655.1 Fidelibacterota bacterium
ACGCCACCACGGACGTATTTCGACATTCCGTTCTGGTTGAGCACAGCTGGGATATGGCCGAACGATGGCGCCTTACCTCCGTTCTTCGGAGGGATGGTTACGGCCGGCATCACCTGCAGGAACGGCCCTGGGGGGAGAAAGTTGAGGATAACCTGAGCCGGGAAAGCACTCTGGAACTGGAAGAGAATCTCAATTATTCCGATGGGAACAATACTGTGACTGCGGGACTGGAGCTGAGTGAATCCATATTCTCCAGCGATCGTGTGAAGGGGGGTCAGAAGGGTCTGGTCACCTCGGGATTGTTTGTTCAGTGGGACCGTCACCTGGGTCCTCACTTCGACCTGGTTGTCGGTTCCCGGGTGGATGCTAACGACGAAATCAGTCCCACCGTGAGTCCCCGGGTGGCTGCCATGTTCACTCCGGGAAAACGGTGGCGCTTCAGGGCCGCTTGGGGCAAAGCCTTCCGGCTCCCTTCGTTTATGGACCGCTACATCGATTGGAATCATGTTCAGTTTGGATACCAGATCATCGGGAATCCCGACCTGAGACCGGAATCGTCTGAAGGGGTTTCCCTCGGAGCAGAATACACCCATCTTAAGGCTTATCAGGTGAGCCTGATGGTTTACCGTCACCGCTTCAGGGACATGATAAACGATTATCTGCTCGAGCCTGGCCTGTTCAGCTACCGGAACATCGACAGGGTTGAGTATACGGGTATAGAACTCCTCAACAGGTGGGCCATATCCAGCCGGTGGCTGGCCAGCTGGGGATACAACTACCTGGATAACCGTGACCTTTCCACCGGGGAGCCAGTGCCCAATACCCAGCCCCATTCGGCCAATGTCAGGATCAGCTACACCTCTTCCAGAGGAAGATTTTCCGGCTCGGTAAACACGAAGATTGTGGGACCCTACACTCCAGAGGAATACGTTCCCGATCTTGGACAGTATGTGAGGAGCGGGGAACAGCGGGAAGCCTTCGCTGTCATCAACATGACGGGGAAGATGAAGGTTTCTGGCATCTTCTCCGTATTCATGGGAATCAGGAATCTCACCGATTATACCGATCTGAGATTCGGACCTTTCATTGGACGGAGTTTCTACATCGAAATCATGAGTGAACTCACGAAAGAAAAGGGAGGAGATTAACATGAAACCCAATCGTGTGATCGCAGCCGCAGGCATCCTGGCATTCTTGTGGGTGGGCATCGGTTGCGAGCGGGAGGAGGAAGAGGACACCCTCCTTGGGCAAGAGGTATATACCGGTGATATCACCAGCGAACCCTACTTCTTTTCCTTTTCCATGGAGGATTTCGTTTCGGCTCACGATCTGATGTTCTCCCTGGAGGGGACATCCTATATGGTGAGTCTCAATTCGGCGGCTGGCGTACAGGCCGTGGCGGATACGTCAGCGGATTTTGATACCACGTCCTTTCCTGAAACGGGCTTCCAGTTCGATACCACTGGCTACCGGGTGATTGGTGACGGATGGATGGACGTAACCACCTACAATCCCACCGACCATAGCATTCAGGGCAACGGGACGGTCTACTTCGTGTGGAGTGCAAGCTACGAATGGGTGAAACTTGAAATCCTTTCAGCTTCACCCTCTCAGTTTGTTATCCAGTACGCCGTTCGCGATACCCTTGACACGTTCTTTGACACAGTCATGGATACGGTAGCTTACGCCTCAGGATCCCCCGCCTACTTTGACTTCAGCACTGCAGGAACTGTGGACCCAGAACCCTGGGACCTCGGTCTCATTTCGGTCCCGGTGTACGCCCCCGGGGTGGGGACGTTCTATATGCCGAGCCTGCACCTGAACTTTGATGAGGGAGTGAAGGTGGCTATTCTGGAAGATGCTGTCTTCGATGAACTTCTCTCCGTTCCCGGCGATGTCACCTGGCGTGATGATCTGGGAGAGTTGAGGAACCTGGGGTACGGCGGACCCTACGAGGTGTTGGTGTACCATCCTGAACCTCCGTACAACCACCAGGTGATCGTGGAGCATCCGGACTGGGTCTATATCATCGAATCGGGCGGGGAATTCTACAAAGTACGATTCCTGGAGTACGGTTCGGGGGTAGTGCTGTTTGAATACGCCCGGCTTTGATCCCTGACCCGTACTCAATGTTCACCCGGCCCGCCGTCTATTATTTGCCTCTTCTTACCACGGTGGTCTCTGTCCTGTTCGCAAGTGTGATCTTCCGCCGTTACCGGGAAAAAGGGGGAGGAACTCACCTGTTGTGGTGGGGCGGGGGAATCCTTATCTACGGGATGGGGACCTTTGCGGAAAGCTGGATCACCCTCCTGGGGCTCGATCCGGTCATCTTTCGATTCTGGTATATTGTGGGGGCTCTCATGGGAGGTGCCCCTTTGGCTACGGGCACTGTATGGCTGATGCTGAAACCCCGGTCCGCCCGGAGGATTACAGCCGCCGCGGCAACCGCGATGAGTGTATCCGCCCTTTTTGTCATCATGAGTCCGGTGGACCTGTCGATCCTGGACTCCCATCTGCCCAGCGGCAAGGCCTTCGGGTGGCAGTGGGTACGGTATTTCAGCCCTTTCATTAACACCTATGCCGTTATTTTCCTGATTGGAGGGGCCATCCTGTCGGCCTGGAGATTCCGGAAAGAGGCAATCCGGGAAGGAGATCCCGTCCCGGCAGGACGGGCCAAGGACCGTTTCATCGGAAATGCTTGCATTGCCGGAGGTGCCATCCTGCCGGGAATCGGCGGTGCCTCCAGCCGGGCCGGTCACACGGAAGTGCTTTATGTGACAGAATTGGTGGGGAT
>JBHIAI010000175.1:0-2774 GCA_046861655.1 Fidelibacterota bacterium
GGTTCGAATCCCTCCCTCTCCGCAAGGCGAAAAGGGGAGTGCGGGAGAGATGGACAGGCATAATCTCGGTCGTCATTGTGTCCTGGGCCTGGCCCTTTGGTGGGGTATTCTGTGGGGTCAACCGCCGGATGCCGCGCTGGATACGGTCTACGCTCTCGCGGCCCACCGGCTTCCGGCGGGGGAGCCGGTCTGGGTATCGGGCGAGAGCCTCATGGACCAGCCCTACGGGTTTACCCGGATTGAAAACGACAGCGCCGAGAGTTTCACTCTTCTCCAGGTGGCAGTCCATGGGTACGGATCACAGGGGTATGAATGGGTGGTGCCTCTGGTGAAACTGTCCAAGCGGGCCAGGTATACCTTCCTCTATCGGTACGACTGGGAAGTGTGTCCCCAGGAGACAGCCCGGGAGCTGGCCTCATCCCTGACCGCTCTCATCCACCGGACTCCCGGAGTTGAAAAACTGGTTTTGTTCGGCCACAGCTACGGGGGAATCGTGGTCACGTTCTGTGCCGGTCTGCTGCATCTCAGCATACCTGTGGAGGTCAACGCCATCGCGGCTCCCCTTGCCGGCATCCCGGGCCTGCTGGAAACATGCGATCTTTCCTTCCACCCGGACAGCACGGTCGTCTACCCAGGTTGGGACAGCACTGTGGTTCATCTTCAGTGGAAAACTCAGCACCTTCTCGACAATGCCTTCAACAAACTGCCTGAAGATCCCCAGGAGGTCCATCTTCCTCTCAGCCACCCGTATCTCCTGCCTCCCACCATGGATGGACATCGATTGGGACACAACTGGTCAGTCACCTGGGTGGTGGATGAATACCTTGGCGTTCCCCACCGGAGGTAGGGAGGAGCGGTGGATCAGGGCGAGATCCAGTAAGCCACTTTGACAGCGAAAACGTTGTCCGTTGTGGCCTTCATAAGGTCAACCAGATCCCGTCGGAATTCAAAGTTCCCTGGATTCTGAAAGTCGAAGCCGTTTCGAGTCCAGACCAGGTACAGGGCGGACCCCGGTGAGAATTCCCACCTGAGAACCGCATTTCCCACCAGGGCCTTGTAGTTGAAGTCCGGGTCAACCACGAAGAATGAGTCGTCGTTCTCTCCACCCGTGGGATCCAGACGGTACCCTCCGTTTTCTTTAAGAATCACCGATCCGTTCTCACCGTAAATCAGGAAGTCGTACGTCCCGGGGGCTGCGAACTCTTTAAACCTGGAATAGTGTCCCACGGCCAGAAAGGGCTGAAAATAGGCCTGGAGTGAGAGGGTTGGGGTGAAGGTATAGTTGATCCGAATATCAGCGGAAACCCTTTTCTGATCGATCTGGGCCATTATGTACCGCACACCGTAGGTGTGGGTCGCGGACTCGTCCTCTACCCGGGTGACAAACTGGTCGATGGTCCGGTCGACGGAGTAGCCAGGCTCTATGGTTGCGTTGAAGCGGGTACCCAGCTTGATTTCAATCCAGGCATCCAGTCCCCACGATCCCCCTCCTTTTTCGCTTCGTCCCCCTCGAACCTCGAATCCATACACAGTATTCTTCCGGTTGTCTGAGGAGACGCTTACCTCGCCGAAGGCCCCTGACGGGGATACCACACTGGGACCGCCCCTGAGTTTTGTGTCGCTCAGGGTCCGGGGTCCCCACCCCGAAAAACCGCTGAGACTCCAGTAGTTAAGGAATTGGGCGTATCCGAAAAGGAAGACCATCTCTGAAAACTTCGTTCCCTCAAAGTTGTGGTTACTCATGTAGGCGGCATTGAGCATAGCCGACCGGAAGACGTCTCCCGGATCGTACCACCGGTAGCCCATAACCAGGTGCTTATTGATCACGTCCGTCCGGAACGAAAGTCCCAGATCGTTGGCTTCGAATCCGGGGGAGATAATACCCAGGGCACTGTTGGCCAGGAAGTGTCCTTTTTCCTTGTTCACTACGAGCCGTCCCGCAAACCCGTTCATGGCGGTCATGGTGGTATCCACGTTCACGTGGCGGGCATCGGGTCTCTGAAAATAGTGACTGGAGCTGTGCTGCAAACCTAACATCCTGTTCCGCGATCCTTCAACACGGGTGAATCCACCCCATCCGGAGATGACCCAGTTTTTGTCATCGAGAAAGGTCCATCCATCCAGGCCCAAGGCCATGGCCCGGTTGGACAGTGCGTCCTTAAGACTTGCGTCCTCAAAGAACCGGTGGACGTAGGTCCCCACCAGACCCAGACCCTGATCTCCCCGGTTGAACTCTTTCTGAGTCCGGATCAGATTGTAGGATGTAAGGGGTTCTACCTCCTGGTGGTCCGTCTTACCTTCTCCTTTGATCCTGGCATATTCTCTGGCGGTGAGGGCTGACAGTCCTCCCAGGGACCAGTCGCCATTGATCTTGCCACTGATTTTGGCTGCCCCCAGGATGGAAGTGGCTGTGGGTACGTCTGTCCATCCGGAGCTGCTCACCGATCCTTGAGGAGGGCGACCGATGCGTCGGCTGTAGAAGAAGTCCGGCTCCCAGAAATTGAAACCCCAGCGGTTTGTTGGTCCCCCCGCCCCGAAGGAGAAAATACTGGCACCCTCGACGAAGAAAGGGCGTTTTTCCTGATAGAATGTTTCATAGTCGGTTAGATTGATCACAGACGGATCCACCTCCACCTGGCCGAAATCAGGGTTGAGCGTTGCGTCCACCGTGAGGTTACTTGCCAGACCCACTTTGAGGTCGGTGCCCAGCGCCCGGTATGTATCCCGGCCGTTGAAGAACGGAGTGGTTTCTTTGGAGGGAAGGAGACCGTACC
>JBHIAI010000051.1:0-12047 GCA_046861655.1 Fidelibacterota bacterium
CGCCGGGGCGGGATAACAGCCACCCGTCCCGACCCTTCGGGACTACGCCGGAATTATCAAGAATCTGTTCCCAGGACGGCTACCTTCTGAACGAACACGAACCCCTATCCCGCCGGGGCGGGATAACAGCCACCCGTCCCGACCCTTCGGGACTACGCCGGAATTGTGGTGTCAAAAAGCGGGGAGAATATATTAAGAACCTTTGAGAAGGGCAAAGTCCCTACATCTCTTTTTCCGCGATCAAAACCTTTCCCTTGCTAAACAGGCTGCGCTGCAATTGTTCCCGGTTAATCATGACGACCCCGTCCTCGTCGTGGCTTTCACCGAAGACCGAGTGGATGGACTTCAATCCACCCAGCCATTTTCGTTTGTCGCACAGGTACACGAGATCACCCACTTCCGCCGCCATGGCCTCCATATCGTTCTTTGACAGTCTCACCACATCCTCAGTCCCTTCTTCCACCCTCCAGTGAACCTCCACTTTCTTGCCTTCCCTGTCATTGGGTTTACCCCCCTTGAACAATTCCCGGGCCCGGCTGATATCAAAAACGGTCAGTCCTTTGATGTCTTTGTCTGGGTCGTGTCTTGAGAAAAGACTCACTGTCACCCCCACCAGAGCGCACACGAAGATATTGTAGAGTGCGCCGATGTAGATGAAGGGCTTGTCGGTCTGCATCTCAATGCCGTGGGAAAAAGGGATGATCAGCTGAGGAAAGACCTGTCCCAGTATCATGAGGGCTGCGCCTGCGGTGAAGGTTGCCACTACCGCTGTGGATGTAAACCGCCGCCAGAACACCCCCAGAAAGACGGCCACCACCAGAGGAGGTGTGAAGGTGGAATGAAACCAGCCATGGGCTTCGTAGATCGTCCCGAACGAGTTGAAAACAGGGACCAGGGCGACACTCACGGCAGTGACGCCTACTGAAACCCACCGGGACACCTCCAGGAAATGGTGGTCCGAACGCTCCTTCTTGATCATGGGTTTGTAGATGTCGTTCACGAATACGGCAGCCGAGGCATTCACCAGGGTATCGACGGTGGACATGAGGGCCGCACTCAAGGCGGCAATGATGAAACCGAAAACCCCGGGTTTTGCCACCAGGTTGGTGACTACCACAAACACATCGTTGGGATCCATCGCCGGATCGATCCGTCCCGGGAACACCTCCAGAACGGCCCGTCCGATCCAGCCCGCATTGGAGACCACGATGGCCGAGATCGGCAGGACGAGCAGTACGTTAAACGTAGCCGCCTTTCTCCCCTCGTTCACGCTCCGGGCGGCCATAAACCGCATGATCAATCCCTGGTTCAAGAACAGAAATCCCACACTCCCTGCAATGCCATCCTGCCAGAAAATCCCCACAAAATTGAAATCGGGAGGCCGGTTGAAATTGGCCAGCGGCAGTTTGGCTTCAGTGGGAAGAGCATTCCAGAAAACGTCTATTCCACCCAGATACGTAAGCCCTAGGAAAAACAACAGTAGACCGGCAAATAACAGAATAAATCCCTGGAGCAGATCGGTGAAAATCACAGACGTCTGTCCCCCGAAGTGCATGTAGACAGCGGTCAGGACGGCCACAACGATCACCGTTCCCATCAGGGGCAGTCCCAGGATCTTGTATAAAGCCGTAGCCAGAGTCAGGAATCCGATGGCGATGTAGCCGATCATGTACAGAAGAATCATGAGGGTGGCGAGTCTGCGGGCGGTGGGATTGAACCTGCGCTCGAAGTATTCCGGGATGGACCTAACCCGGGTATAGTAGATGATGGGCAGCCACCCGAACATGAAAAATGGCATGAAAAACCAATCATTCATGTAGGTCATGGTGGAGGAGAAACCGTACTGGAAAGCCTTTGAAGAATACTTTATGAAGCTGTGGGAGCCCACCCCTGTGGCCACGATGGATATGGTGATGAGCCACCAGGCAAACCGCCGGCCCCCGAAGAAGAAGTCGGAGGTGGTTTTTGCATACCGGCCAAAATAGCTGCCGAATAGAAGGATGATGACAAAATAGGTGACGATGATCACCTGGTCCAGACCTGTGCCCACGATCGATTCCGACATGGGACTACCCGTTAAGGGCCCCCAGGATGACGGCGGCATGCATGAAAGCATACCACACGAAACCCACGAGCAGAATGACCAGCCACTTTCGATCTTTGCGCAGCTTCAGATCCAGGGAGTGGTGTTTGAGGATCAGGACCATGCCCACGACAAAGAACAAACCGCCCACTCCGTACAGATAGAGGTAGGGAAGCCAGGTTCGAAAGAAACCCATTCTCAGTCCGAAATGCGGATCTTGTCGAATTCCGGTCTCAAAGAATCGTACGTTTCTTTGAGCCCCTCGACCACCATTTTGGTATGCCCGATGACGGGCATGTAATTGGTGTCCCCGACCCAGCGTGGAACCAGATGATAGTGGACGTGTTCCTCAATGCCGGCACCGGCTGCCTTCCCGATATTGATGCCGAAATTAAATCCTTCTGGATGAAGCTTTTTCTTCAATATGGTGATGGCGTGATCCACCAGGATCATGATCTCCGTTTTGACTTTGACCGGGAGGTCCGTGGGATCGTCCAAGTGGGCATAAGGAGCAAACATGAGGTGGGCATTGTTATAAGGATAAAGATTCATTATGACGAAAGAAGCGTCTCCCCGGTAGAGGATCAGTGCGTCCCGGTCATCGTTCTGTCCGGGTTTGTCACAGAAAATACACCCCTCCTCATGAGGGGCCTTGATGTAATCGATTCGCCAGGGGGCCCAAAGGGTGTCGGGAGGGTCACCCATTCCAGGCTTTCCTCCTTTCAACCGCTGTCGTTTTTTCTTTTGCTGGCTTCAACGATTTTCTGTTCCAGCTCCCTGGGCAGCTCCTCATAGTGGCTGAACTTCTCAGTATGGGTGCTTCTTCCCCCGGTCAACGAGCGCAACGAGGTGGAATAACGGTACAGGTTGGCCTGGGGAATAAGGGCCCGGATGATCTGGACGTCCCCTTCCGAATCCATCCCCAGAATCTTGCCCCTTCTGCCCGATATGTCACCCATGACATCCCCCATATACTCCTCGGGAACTCTCACCTCGATCTCATAGATAGGTTCCAGCAGGGAAGGCTGGGCCGCCAGAAACGATTCCTTGAACGCTTCCTTTCCGGCAATCTGGAAAGCGATATCTTTTGAATCCACAGGGTGCTGCTTACCGTCGTAGAAGTTCGCTTTCACATCCACCACCTTATACCCGGCGAGGATTCCTTCCTCACAGGCCGACTTGACCCCCTTCTCAACGGAGGGGACGAAAACCCGGTCCACACTCTGCCCCACTAATGAATTCTCGAATTCCACTCCGGACCCTCTGGGGAGAGGTTCAACTGTCATCCACACTTCAGCAAACTGGCCCGCACCCCCGGTTTGCTTCTTGTGGCGGTATTTCGACTCCCCGCGGGACCTGACGGTCTCCCGGTACGGAACCCGGGGTTCCACCAGGTCAACGTCAACGTTGAACTTCCGCTTCAGCCGTTCGGTTACGATCTCCAGTTGAAGTTCCCCCTGGCCGGAAATAATGGTCTGTTTCAGTTCAGGGTCCACGCGAAACAGGAAGGTGGGGTCTTCCTCGTGGAGGGTGGCCAGTCCGGTGGCAATCTTCTCCTCGTCTCCCTTTGACTTGGTGACCACCGCTTCATGGATATTGGGCAAAGGAAAGTCAATTTTTGGCAGTTCGATGCTCAAGCGCCTGTCGCACAGCGTATCGCCCGTATGGGTATTCTTGAGTTTCACCACGGCACCCATGTCGCCTGAAATCAGGGAGCCCGTCTCTCTGCGGCTCTTTCCATTCATGACAAACAGCTGGCCCAGACGTTCGGAGGTTTGCCGTGAGGTATTCTTGAGATCCATTCCACTTTTCACCGATCCTGAGTAGACCCGGAAGAACGAAAGTTCCCCCACGTGCGGTTCGCTTACTGTCTTGAACACGAACAAGCTCGCCGGGGCTTCGGTGGCCGTGGGAATCTCTTCCTCCTCATCGGTCCCCGCCTTGAGGGCCCGGGTCACTTCCAGATCCGCCGGGGAAGGACAATACTTGGCGATGAGTTCCATCAACCGTCGAACGCCGATATTGCCCCCGGCAGCTGTGCAGACCAGGGGAATGAGGGAACCGCTTCTTATGGCGTCGTGGAGCCCGGCCCGGAGTTCATCTTCAGAAAGACTGCCCTGATCAAAGAACTTCTCCAAAAGCACGTCATCCGACTCGGCGATGTCTTCGATCAGTTCATCGTGAAGGGTCTCCACCCTGTCAGCCCAGTCCTCCGGGACTTCCTCCTCCCTGTAGGACCCGCTCCCATCGGTCTCATGGGTGAGGACCTTTTTTCTGAGCACGTCTACGATCCGGTTAAAGCCCGGACCCGGATTCAAGGGGAGCTGAAAGGGTACAATCCTCCGTGAGTACCGCTCCCGGAGGGTTTCGACCACGGAATCAAAATGGCAGTTTTCCTTATCGAGCATGGTAACGGCCACCAGTCTGGGCAGCCCGTAATCCCGGGCGAATCGCCAGGCAACGTCCGTTCCTGCCTCAGGGCCCGTGACGCCGTGAACCGCGGTCACGGCAAAATCGGACACCCGGAGGGCGCTCTTGACTTCCCCGGAAAAATCGAGGAATCCGGGGGCGTCGAGAATATTGAATTTCATATCCATCCACTGGCAGGTAAGCAAAGTGGAGTTTATGGAAATCTGTCTTTCGACCTCATCGTCATGGTAATCCGAAATCGTGGTTCCATCCTCAATCCTGCCAATCCTGTTTACCTGCCCCGCATTGTACAGGAAAGCTTCAGAGAGGATCGTCTTTCCCGACGTTCCGTGACCGATAAGGGAGAAATTGCGAATATGGTGAGGGTCAACAGATGTCATGAAGAATCCTTTCTCACCCCCTGCGGTACTCCCTTGGATACTCTGGAAGTCTTGTCGATAAACTCTCTGAGTGCCGGTACAAGGTACCGACCCGTGATATCAAGATTCCCGAAGGTTTCACCCAGGATCCGCAGGCGAGACTCCAGGGGTTTGGTTTGATTGATAACGATGAATTCTTCGTCCCGGACCTTGCAATACCCGCCTCTAAAATCACCTCTTCCTTCAACCAGAACGATTCCCATCTGTTCCGCCAGCTGCTCAAAATGAGAAAAAAGCTCCTCCGGTTTCATCACAAAAGGTCCTGTCGTCCGGCTTTTTTCAGAAGGGTCACAATCTTCTTGACGTCCTCCACCCGGTCCATGCGGGCCACCAGGGTCGCGTCCTCCACATTGATGACCACCACGTTCTCCAGACCCACCACCGCCGTCATCCTTCCGTTGGAGTGAATCAGGTTGTTCCGGGAGTCCAGCACAAGAACGTCCCCTTTCAGGACGTTTCCCTCACCGTTCTTGGTCAACAATTCGTAATAGGAGTTCCACGATCCCACATCGCTCCATTCGAAGGAGGTCTTCACGACGCAGATGTTGTCGGCTTTTTCCAG
This sequence comes from Fidelibacterota bacterium, assembly GCA_046861655.1. Lineage (GTDB taxonomy): Bacteria > Fidelibacterota > Marinisomatia > Marinisomatales > S15-B10 > JBHIAI01. The sequence goes on from JBHIAI010000051.1 coordinate 5,495, forward strand.
GATGCCGTAATCGACAGACTCGGGCCTGAGAAGTTCCCACCGGGACTCCAGGGTGTCTTCATACTCTTTTGACCCGATAGCACCACCTATTTGCCCGAGAATTTCATGATGTTCGGGAAGGTGACGTTCCATGGCTTCAAGGTAGGTGGAAGCCTGCCAAACGAATATGCCGCTGTTCCAGAGGAAATCTCCACTTTTTAGGAACTTTTCAGCCACAGACCGGGTGGGTTTCTCAGCAAACGTTTTTACTTTGTAGGCCCTACCTTCGACCAGTTCATGACGTTTATCAAACTGGATGTAACCGTATCCTGTATGGGGAGAGGAAGGCGTGATACCGATGGTCACCAGAACGTCCTGGGATTGGGCCAGATCTCGGGCAGTCTCAAGAGTTCTGGCAAATATCCTATGCCCCACAATCAGATGGTCCGACGGAAAGACGCCCACCACGGATGCGCCGTCATTTTTCACGATGTGGTGAATGGCAAGTCCGATGCAGGGAGCGGTGTTCTTACCCGAAGGTTCCACGATGACGTGCTCTGGAGGGACGCCCTCAATACCGTCCACCACATGATCCGCCAGGTCCTCTCCCGTGATGATGTAGGTCCCCTTCACGAAATCGATTTTCCTCAACCGGTCGACGGTCATCTGAAGCATGGACCGCTCCCCGATGATGTTCAACAACTGCTTGGGGCGGCTATTCCGGCTTAGGGGCCAGAACCGGGTTCCCCGGCCTCCTGCCATGATCACAGCGTGAAATCGTGGGGATTTCATATCCTGAGTACTACTCCTCATCTCCCTGGCCGGGATACGCCAGCCGCAGCCCCTGTACCGTCCAATTCGCCCTCACTTCAAGTGTATCAGAAAAGGGGTGGAAGGGTTCGGAGGACAAAAAAGGAACGGCCGACCCTCGCGTGTGGCGGCCGTTGCGGTCCCTGTCCTGGTAAACACTCAACAACCAAAAGCCCGAAGGGATGTTCTCGAACTCAAAACTGCCCTGAGAATTTACAGCAGTGTGATAAGAAATTGAGGGTTTTTCTAGGGCCCTGGCCAGCACCACGGAGTTCTCCGCGTATTTTCCGGTCACTGACCCCTCCAGTCCACCTTCCCCCACCTTCAATCCCACCTTGACCGGGAATGATACCACGGAATCTTTCAGTGCGACACCACGGTCACTGTGAACCAGATGGCCCAGCAATCGCACCCGATAGTCCTGTTCCTCCATCCACCCATCTTCAGGCATGAGTTGAACCCGGGTAGGGTTTGCCCACTGTGTTATGGCGGGAAGAGCTGTCCCGGAGGTGTCCAGAAGCTGCAACGCATCCCGAAAGCTGCCCGAGTCCACGGCGTCACTGAACTGAATCTCCAGACGGGCCTCCCCCGGTCGCAGCCGGATGCTCCCATTGGGTTCCGGATCGACAATCCGGAGAGTATCTGCTTCCCTTTCCGGCACCTGAAGATCCCCCTGAAACGAAGGAAACACCCGGTCCATCAGGTCCGTGAGTCCGGTGAGAAACAGGGTGTAGTCCCCCCCGGGGATCAAACCGGAAACCCGGAACCGGAATTCACTAGAAGGGTCTTCGACTTGAAAAAGAAAATCAGGATGGAATACCTGTTGGGTTGGAATATCTTCCACGGCGAGAACCAGGGTGTCCTGCCTACCGAGACTAACGGGATGGGTCAATCGAACGATGCCCAGTCGCCGCGTTTCCATTCCGACGCTGATAACCCTCAAGGGTGGCGGTTCCGGTGACACCCTCATGTTGACATGCTTCACTCTGGGGACGCCCGGTCCGAGAACGATAGGCACATCCCAATGCACCCCGTATGGCATTCTCGAAGGGACGATGGGAGCCGGAGGGGATCCCCCTCGAAAAGCCAGAACCTGATAAGAGCCTGGCTCCAGGAAGGAAAAACCAAACCGGCCAGAATCGTCCGTCTGTGTATAGTAATCCGGGGGCTCGAGAAACAGACTGTCCAAACCCCGCTCATCCACCCGGTAAAGATACACAGTTGACGCCCCCTTTGCGTCAAATACGGACCCCGAAATCGTCCCTTCCGAAATGGTTTCTCCCGTACTGAACGCCATCTGGTAAGTCTGATCCAGGCGGTTCCCGTGTTCATCAAGAATATCCCGGGTGGCAGTCAGGATATAGGTCTGATTCTCGGCCAGCTCACCGGGAAAGACCACCCTCATTTGTTCCTTTCTGAGGGATATCCTTAAAGGATCCTTCAATGCGGGTGCTATGCGAACCCCCTTTTCCCGGGCAGAGAGATCCAGCCGTTCTGAAAACACCAGCCTTACTGTGAGCCCCGGCTCAATCCTGGTGGACCCCGAGGGGGGATCCACAGATTCCAGGGTGGGCGGTGTTTTGTCCTCCGGCCCCCCGGGAGGAGGTCCTACCGCTGCACACCCAGTGATGGCTGCGCATCCCGCCAGAACAAGAAATCCCTCTCGAAAACGGAAGGGGATCCTATTGGACGAGGACGACGGAAACAATCCTAGAATGGGGATAGATCATAAGGAACGACGCGATGGTACCGGATGGAAGCGGGTGTCACCTTTCCCGAGATGACCCATACGTTTACTCCAGCATTCTCAGCTTCGACCAGGGCATGGGCAAACCCGGGGTCCCTGTCCCACTGGGGGCGGAACAGCCGGACATCCGGACGCTGGCATACAAACAGAACACCGGCCTCTGCCCCGGTACCCGCCAAGCCGGCCAGGGCCACCATATGCTTCCTTCCCCGCCCGGACACGGCATCAGGAAACATGGCCACCCCATCCATGACCAGAGTCACCGATTTTACCTCAAGATAAAGGGGAACGCCGTCCTTTTCGAGGAGAAAGTCAAATCTGTGCCGCCCCACCGTCACCTCCCTTTTCACCAGGGTATACCCTTCGAACATATCCAACTGTCCATTTTCCAACAGGGAGGACACCCACCGGTTGGGGAGGGTGCTGTCGATGGACACCCACAGGTCACCGCTCTGGACCATGACCGTGGTTAACCGGGTTTTCCGGTGGACGCCATCCCGCCAATCCACGGGCCGAACTTTCAGTCTGGCCCCCGGAAGCAACAACTCCTTCAGCCTCCCCGGATCCGGAAGGTGACTCTCCAACCGCCTCCCTCCCAGATCCACGATCGTGAGAAACCGGTTCGGCCGGTCCACAAAGGTGGCATCCTGCAAAGGACCTTCAATCTTCACTTCGGAAAAGTTTGTTTGAAAATCGCCATAAACAAAGGAAAATCAGGGGGGCTACAGGCCCCGGAATAGCGGTGAGAATGGAACTGTCATGGGCTGCCGCACCCAAAGAAAAAGGAAGAGCTATGATTCATAGACTTGCGATCATCGGGTTTGGGACGGTGGGCCAGGGGCTCTGTGAAATCCTGAAGGACCGGCGATCCGGGCTAAAGAGCCGCTACGGTTTTGAGTACTCCGTTGTGGCCGTATCCGATCTCCAGAAGGGATCGGTATCCTGTGAAGACGGTCTGGATGAGGGACAACTGCTACAGTTGGCGAAGTCTGGAATCCCCCTGGACCAGTACCCTCCCCGGGGCCATGGGTGTGTCACCGGTTGGGATTCAGTGAAAACCATCAGAGATACCGATGCCACGGTGGTGTGTGAACTCACCCCCACAGACATCGAGACCGGGGAGCCGGCCATCTCTCACGTCCGGGAGGCCCTGGCATTGGGCAAGCACGTGGTCACCTCCAACAAAGGACCGCCGGCCCTGGCCTACCGGGAACTGGCTCGGCTCGCATCGCAGCAGGGGACTCAGTTCCTTATTGAAGGGTCTGTTATGGCGGGAACCCCTCTTATCAAGATGGCCCGGCACCATCTGGCCGGAGCCAACCTATCGAGCATCAAAGGAATCCTCAACGGAACCACCAACTTCATACTCACTGAGATGGAACGGGGCATGTCCTATGAGTCCGCCCTTGTCCAGGCGCAGGAAATGGGGTATGCAGAGACCGATCCCACCGCCGATGTTGAAGGACTCGATGCCCTGGCCAAGGTGGCCATCCTGGCCGGTGCCGTCCTGGATGAGGATCTGAAGCTGAATGCTATCCCTGTTCAGGGGATCACCCATCTCACCAGTAGGGATGTGGCAGCCGCGATATCACGGAAGAAACGGTGGAAACTTCTGGGTCAGGTGGTAAGGACGAGCCGCGGTCTGGAAGCCTCCGTCGGTCCGGAAATGGTGGACCTGTCCCACCCGCTGGCTGAGGTCAGCGGTCCCACCAACGCTGTGACGTTCTCCACGGATGTACTGGGTGATGTTACCATCAAGGGGCCGGGCGCCGGAAAGGAAGCCACCGGATTCGCGGTCTTATCGGACCTGTTGGAAATACACCGGCACACTGCGTGATTCGGAATGTGTGATTCGTGATTCGTACTGCGTAACGTTATACATTGGCATGCTTCTACACTCGGTCCAGGGCCTGCTGAATATCCTCCAGAATGTCGTCCGGATCCTCGATACCCACCGAGAGTCTGACCAGGCCGTCCGTCAAGCCACGGGCGATCCTTTGGTCCCGGGGCACCTCGCCGTGGGTCATGGTTGCCGGATGGGTCACCATGGTTTCAACCGCCCCCAGACTTTCAGCCAGTGAGCACAGTTTCACCCCGTTCATGAAAATCTTTCCAGCTTCCAATCCCCCCTCAAGCTCAAATGAGATCATCCCTCCGAATCCTCCCATCTGTTCCACGGCCACCGCATGCTGGGCGTGGGACCTAAGGCCTGGATAGGTGACGGTTTTCACCTTGGGGTGACCTGCCAGGAATTCCGCCACCGCCTGGGCGTTGGCGGCGTGACGGATCATCCTGAGGGACAGGGTCTTGACCCCCAACAGAGTAAGCCAGCAGTCAAAGGGACCTGGAACGGCGCCTATGGTCTTCTGCACAAACTTCATCTTTTCAAAGATATCCCTGCGGTTCGTGATGACTGCCCCCCCAATGAGCTGATTGTGCCCGCTCAAGTACTTGGTCGTGCTGTGCATGACAATGTCGGCTCCAAACTCCAGCGGTCGAAGGAACACGGGGGTCGCGAAGGTGGAATCCACGCCGAACAGCAGGTCGTGATCCTGGGCGATGGTTCTCATGGCCTTCAGGTCAGTCACTTTGAGCAGGGGATTGGTCGGTGTTTCCACCCAGAGCATCCTGGTGTTGGGGAGAATGGCTTCCACAACACTGTCAGGATGGGACGTGTCCACATAGGAGAACCGGAGATCGTAGTTGACCAGGATGTTGTTGAAGTGACGGGATACACCCCCGTATACGTCATCGGAGCAGACCACATGGTCCCCGGCTTTGAGCAGTTTCAGACATGCGTCCACGGCGGACATTCCGCTGGCAAAACAGATACCGTATTCGCCCCCTTCAATGGCGGCAAGATTGTGTTCCAGAACCTCCCGGGTGGGATTGGCCGACCGGCTGTAGTCAAATCCTTTGTCGTGCCCCACCTCCTCCAGGACATAGGTGGCCGTCTGGTAAAGAGGGGGAAGAATGGACCCTGTGGTGGGATCGGGTTTGATTCCCGCCCGCACCACCTTGGTATCGAATCTCATGGATGTCTCCTTTCTCCGAGGGGCCCTACTCCGTCAGGAACTCCTTCAGCCCGAAGGATCTCCTTCCAGGGAGCGGGTCAATCGATGAATCCGTGCTTTCTCATCCAGTCGTCATTCGCAAATTTGTTCAGGTAATTCCGGATGGAGTCCGGCAGGATCACCAGACACCGTTCGCCTTTCTTCAACCTGGGAGCCACCTGGAGGGCGGCCCACACCGCCGAACCGGAGGATCCCCCTACCAGAAGGCCTTCCTCACGGACCAACCTGCGGGCCATAAGAAAGGAGTCCCTGTCGTTCACCTTCACGTATTCGTCCACCAGGGAGTTATCCAGAACCTCCGGATAAAAATCGTATCCGATCCCTTCCACTTTGTAGGGAAAAATCTCATCTCCGCCCCCCAGGATGGATCCGTAGGGGTCCACACCGATGACAAGGACCTGCGTCAATTGTTCTTTTATCCGTTTCGCCACTCCCGTTACCGTACCTCCCGTGCCGACACCGATGACCACCATACTCAGGTTCTCTCCCATGTCGTCCAGGATCTCGTGGCCCGTGTCATGGTAATGGGCATCGGGGTTATGGGGATTGGAGTACTGATCCAGAATGTGCGAACCGGGAATCTCCCGGTGCAACTTCCTGGCCACTCCGATGTGACTCTCCGGTGAATCCCACGGGGCATCGGTGGGTGTCCGGACGATTTCAGCCCCCAGGGCCTTGAGAACGACCTCCTTTTCCAGGCTCATTTTTTCGGGCATGGTGACAATCATCCTGTACCCCTTCACAGCCGCGGCCATGGCCATTCCGATCCCCGTATTCCCCGAGGTGGGTTCAATCAGGGTATCCCCTGGCTTTATGCGGCCGGATCGTTCAGCCTCTTCGATCATCCTGACCCCGATGCGATCTTTCAATGATCCCGCGGGGTTTAAGAACTCACACTTCCCGTACAGGTCGCACTTCAGGTCTTTTCCTATTTGGTGGAGTT
>JBHIAI010000052.1:0-12013 GCA_046861655.1 Fidelibacterota bacterium
AAACGGGAACTCTCACCAAAGGCGATCCGGTTGTAACCGATATCATAGCCATGGGAACCGCGGGGACCGACGCTGCGATTGAAGCTGCGGATACCGCACTCATGGCTGATGACCTGACAAAAGTACCCTATGCGATAGAGCTTGGGAAGAGAGCGAGAAAGATTGGTATTCAGAACGTCGTTTTTTCGATATTACTTCTGGCGATTCTTATCCCGTCGGCACTTCTCGGAGCGATGACGGTTGCCGTAGCGGTTTTTGTCCACGAAGGGTCAGAACTTATGGCAGTAGGCAACGGACTGCGTGCGGGAAAGGGTGGAGGTACATAATGACAGAAGTATACCCACCACTCTGTCCAGGATCTAAAGCGGTGATCGATCTATCGAATAGGCAGCAAGTGGCCCAGGATATAGCCGAGGAGAATACCCACCAGAAGAGCCACAGTGAGTACCCGGGAACGAACGACGTCTTTCGTGTACCCTTTCTTGATAGCGATCATGGACACAAGATAGCCCAGTCCATTCACAATCCAGAAGAACGGGAGGGCGAAGATCTTGACCAGGATGGGACCCACCACCGGGATCAGGGCGATGATAGCTGCTAGTCCGGCGAAGGCTTTGGTGGCCAAACCCAAGACAAGGGTGAGAAGGGCAATCACCTTTTTGTCCACCCCCAGTAGAAGTAGGACGATGGCCAGCGCCATAATTCCCGCCCACAATAAGAGAACGTTTCGATAGCTGGAGAAAAAGGTTCGTAGTTTCATCTAACCTCCTGTTGCCAAATATACGCCTTTCCTTCCTGACTCAATCCGCGCTTATCGCTCGCGGCTTTTGTTTCCGTCCTTTCCACGAGACAGTAAGAAAGGACCCCAGAACGCCGAAAAAGGTCACGTACGCACTGTGCCACAGTTCGGTCATCAAGAACACACCTGGATAGAAGGGGCGTTCCAGAAAGGACAGATACCGGGTTAGGAGGATACCGTCGGCCAGCATCTTCACGAACCAGGGAAGCATCCAGACCGACTGAAGCGTGGTCAAAAACTGAATCTGTCCCCCCAGGACAGACACGTTCACCAGAAAGATGAGTATCAGCGCTCCCCTAAACTTGCTCCTAACGAAGGGGAGCACGAAATAGTCTTTCCCCTTGGAAGCAAACCGGAGACGCTGTCTCACAAAAGTAAGCAGGTCGGGTGGAGGTGGACTCTTGACCTCAGCCGCTGGCGTGAGGCAGAACGTGAGTTTCCATCCACCGGACGAGACCTTATGCATCATCAAATCATCGTCCCCGGAGGGAAAGGTCTCAATATGGGAGTAGCCCTCCATCTGGTCGAAGACCTTCCGGCGGATGGCCAGGTTCCTTCCGCTGGCGGTGATGGACAGGCCCCGGCCCAAGCCGCCTGCTGCCAGGGCATCCTGTCCCAGGGAATCAAGAAGGAGCATCCTGTCCCACAGACCGCCGTCTTTTTCCAGGGGACTGGGTCCCGCCACCATGCCTATCCGGGGATCACGGAACGGGGCGACCGTGGTAGAGATCCATTCTTTGTTCAGCCTGCAGTCGGCGTCGGTGAAAAGAAGGATCTCCCCCTTGGACCGGGCGACGCCCTCTGTCAGTGCCCATTTCTTGTACGACCACGAGGGTGGGGGTGGACCCGGAACTACCTGGGTAACCGAGGGGTGGGTTTTGGAGAACCGGTCCACGATGTCGCCGGTTCCGTCAGTGGAACGATCATTGACCACGATGATTTCGACTCGGTCACCGGGGTAGTCCTGATTTACTGCGTCCCGAAGAAGGGTGCCGATGGTTTTCTCTTCGTTCCGGGCGGCCACGATGATGCTTACTTCCGGTGCTTGGGCCGGCCGTGGATGGTTCTTTCCTGGCAGGGTGTTCAGACCGTTTCGGAGCCACACCAGGACGGCCAGATAGACCAGGGTTAAGCCGACGGTAACGATGATCACGGCTGGCGACCTCCCCAGTGGGGCCGGTTGCCCAGAAGCAGGAGGAGCCCCACCGATACCACGTAGGGAATCTGGGTGATGAACCAGACTGGAAAGGCAGGCCGAAGTTCCTTTTTTCTAAAGACTTGAGTACTGAAGAGAACGAAGAGACCTTCCGCCACGAATTTGGCTCCGATCCCTTTCACCCATGGTAAAAGTGCCGCTGGATTCCAGAGGAGACTGACTCCGATCACAAGGGGAAGGAAGTTGGCCAGGAAGATGATCACCAGAAGGGAGAACAGCAGGGGATCCCATCTCGGAATCCAGAGGGAATCGGATGCCCAACGGAGACGCTGGGAGAGGTATTGTCTTAGAGAGGATACGGGCGGGCTCGAAACGACGCTTGCGGGATCGGTAGCGAACACGATTCTCCAGGGTGAACGGTGTTTTACCTGTTGCAGCAGGAGGGTGTCGTCCCCCCCCACGGCCCGGGCAAACCGCGAGAATCCTCCTACGTCCTCATACACTTCCTTGCGGTAGGCCAGGTTTTGACCCGTACACCCGAACGGCTGGTTCCACCTGGCAGCACCCCGGGCGGCCGCCATGAGAAGGAGAAAATCGAGGGCCTGGATTCTTTCAAACTGGGAGTGCACGGGCCGGGTTTCGGAATGACCGATGACCATGCCAACATCAGGTTGGAAATAGGAGACCATGGTCTCAATCCAGGTGCTGGACACGTGGCAGTCGGCGTCCGTCAACAGAATGATTTCCCCTGTGGCTTCACGTATCCCTAAATCGAGTGGCCGTTTCTTGAACCGCAGGCGTGAGGCAAGCCCTTCGGTGGAAAGGAGTCTCACATGGTCGTACCTATCGGCAAAAGCACGGCCGATGTTGGGGGTGATATCGGTGGACTCGTCATCCACGATGATGATTTCCGTCTTTTCCCCTGGATAGGTCTGGTGAGTCACTTCTGTCAGGATTCGCTCCATATGGTCCTTTTCGTTTTTTGCCGGGATGACCACGGTCACCGTGGGGCTGCCGGAGTTTCCCCGGGAGGCTTTTCCAAGCAGCCCAGTGGCAAAAAACAAAACTGCGAATGCATAGAGGGCGAGGGAGAGAAAAAGGAGGAATATCAGCAAGATACCGCTTTCTTACGTGGCGGACAGAAGGGAGGCGGCGATCAGGAAATACAGAACGATCCCCGAAAGGTCTGTGGACGTGGTCACGAAAGGACCTGACGCCACCGCGGGATCCACGTTTAATCGCCGGAGAAGGATGGGAACCAGGGTCCCCAGAAAGGTAGCGATGAGCATGGATAAGGCTATGGCCAGCCCCACCACCAGTCCCAGACGAGGAGGCGCATCCACAAATCTCCATGAGGCCACCAGGCCCAGGAGCAGTCCGTAAAAGAGTCCCAACACCAGTCCGATGCGGATCTGTTTCCACAGGATCTTTCCCGCCTGGGAAAGTTGAATTCTTCCCGTGGCGAAACCTCGGACGATGATGGTAGAGGATTGGGTACCCACGTTTCCTCCCATGCCAAGAATGATGGGAATAAAGGCTGGGATGGCTACCAGACTCAGGACCGATTCAAAGTACCCTGAAATCCAGGCAACGATCACACCACCGATCCACGTGGCAAAGAGCCAGGGAAGGCGAAGACGAACGTTTTCCAGAGTGGGCTTCCAGAGAAGTTCCCTGTCCCGTCCGATTCCCGCCATTTGAAGAAAGTCCTCTGTAGCCTCCTCCCGGATCACGTCGACCACGTCATCCACCGTGACGATTCCCAGGAGGGTGCCGTCGTTGTCAACGACGGGAACGGCCAGGAGGTTATACCGGGAGACTTGCCTGGCCACTTCCTCTTGATCTGTGTCAGGGACGACGGACACCACCTCCCTGGTCATGATGTTTTTCAATTGTTCATCCGGTTGGGCGGTTACCAGATCACGAAGAGAGACGACGCCGGTCAGCCGCTTCAGATCATCGGTTACGTAGAGATAGAACACCATTTCCGCCTCCTGGGCGGTCCGGATGGATTGAATGGCGTCAGCCACTTTCGTGGTTTCAGGCAGTGAGAAGACGTTCACAGCCATTTTCCCCCCGGCGGTATCGGGGGGATAGGCCATGAGTTCTTCTACCTCTTCTGACTCTTCTTTCTTCAGGGATTCCAGGATGGCTGAGGACATTTCCTCCGGCAGGAGATGGAGGATATCCGCCATGTCGTCTGAGCTGACTTCCGAAAGGAGAGTGGCCACTTCGGATGGTTCCAGGGATTCAAGAAGCTCCCGGGTGATGGAACTGTCCAGTTCGCTCAGGAATTCCCCTGCCTGGGGCGTCTCTTTGATGACATCGAAGAGCGTGGTCCGTTCAGGTTCAGTGAAGGTCCGGAAAAGGAGGGCCAGGTCCGCCGGGTGAGTTTTGTTCAAGGCCTTTATCAGATTTGCCCTGGCCCGTCGCCTCATGAGCCGGCGGAAGGTATCCACCAAAACGGCAACTTCTGTATCCAGCATGGGACTTCTCTGAGCATATCGGTTAGCCATCATACCTCCTGAAATCTTTGTAGTCTCCAAAGGCTGATGAGTATGAGAAACAGCCCGGTGGTTAGAACTGCCGGGGAAACATGGCCCTTCCAGATATACCAGGGGTTCAAATGACTGCCCCAGTTGGTAAAGGTGAAGGCAAGACCGTTATTAACGCCGTGGAATATCATGCTGGGGAACACGGAATTGGTCCGCCAGGCCAGGTAGCCCATGAGAACGCCCAACAGGTATATCTGAATAACGAGCCAGGGATTGAAATGGATAACAGCGAAAAACAGGCTGGTTATGAGAACCGCCCGGGTTACATCCTTCCAGTGCTTTTCGAGAGTCTGTTGGAGGAATCCCCGGAACAACGATTCCTCGGCCACGGCCGCGAACAGGACGGCACCGAAGAATAGAAGTACCAGGGAAACGGGATCCTCGGCCTGAATCGTTTCCATGATTTGCCTGACCCAGTCGGGGGGCGGGATCACAAGGGCAATCAAGCGGTCCATTTCATCCGCCCAGACGGCAACCCCCAGAGAAAACAGGGCGGTAAGACCCAGGGTGGCCCGGGGGACGGGGCGGATCCTCAGCATCCGGCGCAAGTCAGCGTTCTTCCGGATCAAGATGACGAGCAGGGGAACGATCAGGAGCAGTTCCCCTACCATCAGGGCCAGGGGAATGGCAAGATGGGAGGTGAGATTATTCTGGAAAAGGAGAGTTGTCCCGTAGGTGACCGAAGCAGACAGAACAAGTGAAACGATCACAATAACGAAAGCGGTGCGTGCGCTGAAGTGCCCGTTCATAGCTGGGAGATATCGTGGATATGTCCCTATCCTGAGAGATCATTTACGAAAAAAAATTAAAGAATCCATGCTGGAAAACCAAACAGAAGACCCGTGCTCCTTACGCCTCTGAGAAGGAAAATCCCTTCAGGGATGGGACCGTGAACTGTAAATTGTTGTGCATGTGGACTCGTTTCTGGTACCTGCACATAGCTCTATCCCTCCTGTTTTCTTTCCCGGTTCGGGCCCAGGTGGCCCTGGAAGGGACCGTGGTGGACGCCGGCACCGGTGAAGCCGTTTCGGGTGTGAACATTGAAGTGGTGGGAACCGACAGGGGCGCCATTTCCGACCACGAGGGGAAGTTTTCGTTGGTGGTGTCCGGGGATTTTCCCCAGAGGCTGCGCATTTCCCATATCGGGTACATGCACCGGGAGGTGGAGGTGCCAGGACCGATGCCTTTGAAGATACGTCTGATCTCCAAGGTTCTGCCAGGGGAGGAGATTACGGTGGTAGGGAAACGGACTCGTTCGCAGGCTGAAGCCTCAACTGCCATGGATGTGATAGATATGGAGGCCGTACAGCTGCAGGGGTCGCGGGATGTGGGATCGGCTTTGCGACGGTTGAGTTCGGTCATCGTGAACGAATCCCGGTCAGGGAGTCAGACGGTCAGCATTCGCGGCAGCAATCCCAATGAGGTGGCTGTCTATCTGGACGGGGTCAAGATAAACAGCGCCCACACCGGGGTGGCGGATCTGTCCCAGCTTGACTTTTACTCCCTGGAGCACATCGAGGTCCTGCGCGGGGGCAATGCCTTTCTGTTTGGCCAGGGGAACCTGGGCGGCGTACTGAATCTGAAATCCCGGGGGGCCGAACAGAACGCGTTGGGGGCCGTCTGGGGAGAGGGGCTCTCTTTTGATGATGACCTGGATCTGTCCGTGACGGGCTCGGGCGTTCTGGGTCCGGTGGGTCTCGGAGGGCGGTTCTCAGGCAGGAGCCGGGCTTATGAAGGCCGAACCCTCACCAGCTCTGCCTTCAGTCATCTAACGGGGGACTTGGACATGGACTGGGGAGATCTGAAAGCCCGGTGGTACAGGCTAAGAAATGCCCTCACGTTTCCTTCGGGACAGGTGGCCCTGGGTGACAATCAGATGATTTCAAGCCTCCGGTACCGGGGCAGCCTGGCGGGTCACCCGGGATGGGATGTTCTGGTGGGAACACGCAACTGGTCAGAGTCCAACTCGTTCTTTGATAACCTGGATGAATCGTTGAGGGACCGTAACCTTTTGTACCGGGTGGACAAGGAATTCCTGATCAAATCGCTGGATGCCATGGTTCAGCTGGAGCATGAGGATCAGTCGTTTTTGGGCGATCGGACTGTCCTGGATTTCGGGTCGAATCAAACCACGCGCCACAACACGGACATCGTCCGGAATACCCAGGCCGTGGCCGCGGTCACACGGTGGATATCGAAAGGCCAGGACCCCTTACTTCGGCGATTGCAGGTGGAGCTAAGCGGTCGCCTGGACAGGATTCGGACGGAGACTTCCGACCGGGAAGAAACTTATCACGGCACAGAGGACGCTTCAGAAGGGGACCCTATGGGCGTTCAGGATAGGAGGGAAGCGGGATCCATCCAGTTCATGAACAGACGGATCGGGTTGAGAATGGAGGGGCTCACCGGGAGGTTCCGGTACTCCCTTTTCTTCAGTCAGGGAACCAACCGGCGCCTGCCCACCCTGAACGATCTTTTCGTGAAAGCCACCACCAGCCGGGATTCCCTGCGACTTCTGCCTCTGGTGTCGGAATCCTTCAATTCCACCGAGATTAACGGGGAAATCTCCTTCACCGAATTCCTTACCACTCCCCATATATCGGAACTTTCCCTGAAAGGTGCCTTTTTCTGGAACAACTACGACAACAAAATAGGCTATCTTGAGGTTAAGGGCGTTGAGGAACTGCGGGAACCCCCCGTTGCTTACAATGAACCGGAGGCCGATATCCGGGGCTTTGAAGCCGTCGTGGTGGCTTCATTCTTCGATCATTCCCTCAGGCTGCAAATGGCCTATACTCTGCTGGATATAGAAAATCCGTTCATTTTTCCAAACCGGCCTGGATTCCGTAAGGTGGCTACAGCGGACGTTGACCTGGGTTGGTTTGTTGTCACCTACGACAGGTTCGAAGAAGGTGAACAATTCGTTATGGGTGCATCGGTCGGCCGGCTGCTGGAACCCCGGGAGAACGCCAACCTGAGTATGACCTTGAAAAGGAAATGGCACGGCGTGGACCTGCGACTTACCTATACTATCCGGAACCTCATGTCGTCCAAGGAGAGGGTAAATCCCTCCGATCCGGACATCCTCTTTTTCAACTACTACCAGCAATACCGGCAGCTCATGACCCTGGGAGTTAATCTTTGATAGCGCCGCACAAGGGGATTATGGTGCTGACGGGATTCATGCTTGTGTCCTGCGATACCCCCTTTACCCCCCGGCCATCTGAGAACGAAGCCTTGTTCAGACTGGAGGCCACCTACACAGGCGAATCCCGGCTGATTCACAAGATTCCCGTTACTCTTACTTGGTCGGAGGTCCCCATAGAGGATTTTTCAGGGTACAAGATCTACCGGGCTGTGATGGAGGAGGGTGTGGAAATATGGGAGCAGAGGTCGGAAATCTCCAATCCCTTGCAGGTCTCCTACGTGGACACGATTGATGATGACCGGACATTCCGCTACCGGGTCCGGATTGAGGATGCAGAGGGGAACTTCCGGGCTGCGGAAACGGATCCCCTGGTGTTTTCCACCACCCATCTGGTGATTCCGGATGACATGGAATCCATTCAGGAAGCCTACGATTCCCCATTCATGGATTCCGGTGATACCCTGTGGGTGGGTCCCGGCACCTATGGCGACGACTACCGGTTCATGGACAAGGACGTTGTGATCCAGAGCACCCACGGGAGAGACGAGACCGTTCTGGAGCGGGGAGGGACGGTGGTGACCATGGGACAGGGCACGATGAAGGGGTTTACGGTGAGAAGAGGACGGGTATTCCTGTCGGGTTCAGCCATCCTGGATGACTGCGTGATCACAGGGGTTCGGGTGGCAGGCGACCCCTCCCCTGTCACGGTCACAGACTACGCGGAGATTCGGAACTGTCTGGTCACCGGCAATGAGATAACCAATCTGATGGGTATGGGCGGAGACGGAGGCGGCATGACGGTTCAGGACTTCGCAACGGTGAGGAACTGCAGGATTGCGCACAACCGGACTACGGAAAGGGGAGGTGGTCTGTCTGTTTCCGGTCAGCCAACCATCACCAATACCATCATGGATCACAATTATGCCGCCAAGGGCGGAGGAGGAATCCTGGTGAATTCTCCTTCGCTGCCTACGTTGATCAACTGCGTGGTGTATGCCAATCGTTCGGGACTGATGAACGGAAACCGGGGAGGTGTGTTTCTTGAGAAGGGATCCGTTCCCATACGAAACTCCATCCTATGGAACAATTCGGGAGATCATCCTTGGTGGACGTGGTCAGCCGCCACCTACAGTGACATCCAGGGGCATTCCGGGGGAACAGGAAACATAAATCTTGCCCCCCGTTTTGTGGACCCGAAGGGGGGAGATTTTCATCTATCGCCTGATTCACCCTGCGTGGATGCGGGTCATCCCGGGGACGACTACAGGGATGTTGATGGTTCGAGGAACGACATGGGAGCCCACGGCGGGCCCCTGGGTCAGTGGCCGTAGCCGTTTCACGGGGCGGATCGGAGATCAACAGAAATTGGAGAGATACCATGATGGATGGTAATCTGGGCAGTGAGGACTCGAATCAACCTGTCGCGGCGGATTCTGATACCCAGGAAACAGAGGAATGGATAGAGTCGCTGGATGACATCGTTCACCACAAGGGGCTTGGCCGGGGACATTTTATCCTTCACAGGCTGATTGAACGTGCCCACGAGTTGGGTATCCGTCTTCCCTTCAACGCCAATACGCCGTATGTGAACACCATTCCCCTCTCTGGGCAGCCCTCATATCCCGGTGATCGTCAACTGGAGCGGCGGATCAAGAGCATAAACCGTTGGAATGCCACCGCCCTGGTGGTGAGGGCTAACCGGATGGTGGAAGGGATCGGCGGCCATATTTCAACCTTTCAGTCCGCGGCCACCCTGTATCAGGTGGGGTTCAATCATTTTTTCCGTGCCAGCAGCGGAGAGCTTGGCGGGGATCAAATCTACTTTCAGGGTCACGCTTCCCCGGGGATTTATGCCCAGGCTTTTCTGGAAAGACGCCTTTCCATCACTCAGATGGAGAACTTCCGGCGGGAATTGGAGAATGGAGGAGGGCTGTCCTCCTATCCCCATCCCTGGTTGATGCCAGATTTCTGGGAATTCCCTACGGTCTCCATGGGATTGTCCCCCATCATGGGAATCTATCAGGCCCGGTTCAACCATTACCTTCGTGACCGGGGTATCAAGGATACGGAGGGAACGAGGGTGTGGGCATTTCTGGGTGACGGTGAACTGGATGAGCCGGAAGCCCTGGGTGCCATCACCCTGGCCTCAAGGGAAAAGTTGAATAACCTCATCTTTGTGGTGAATTGCAATCTGCAGCGACTGGACGGTCCTGTGCGGGGGAATGGAAAGATCATCCAGGAGCTGGAAACGGTGTTTCGTGGGGCAGGATGGAACGTGATTAAGGTCATTTGGGGGGAAGATTGGGATCCTCTGATTGAAAGGGATACCACAGGACTCCTGGTCCAGCGGATGAATGAAGCGGTGGACGGGGACTATCAAAAGTATGTGGTGGAACCAGGAGCCTACTTCCGCGAGCATTTTTTCGGCAAGTATCCTGAGCTTTTGGAGTTGGTGAAGGATATTCCTGATGACAAGTTGAAGAGACTCCGCCGGGGCGGTCACGATCCTGAGAAAGTCTACGCAGGTTACGCGCGAGCCGTGGAGACCGAAGACCGGCCCACGGTGATCCTGGCCAAGACCATCAAAGGATACGGGTTGGGTGAAGCGGGGGAAGGAAAAAACATCACCCACCAGCAGAAGAAGCTGAACGAGGAGGAGCTTCGACTGTTCCGCGACAGATTTGAGATTCCAGTAACGGACGAAGGGATTAAGGAAGCCCCCTTCTACCGACCTCCTGAAGACAGTGAGGAAGTGCAGTACCTCCTGGAACGACGGCGGGCCCTGGGAGGGTTTGTTCCCGAGAGGAAAATCCTGGTGAACGGTGTGGACGTGCCGGGATCCAAGTTGTTTGAACCTTTCCACAAAGGGGGCGACCGGGACGTGTCCACCACGATGGCGTTCGTACGCATGCTGTCTATGATGCTCAAGGATGAGAGCATCGGGTCCAGAATTGTTCCCATCGTACCCGATGAAGCCCGAACCTTCGGTATGGAATCCCTCTTCCGGCAAGTGGGCATTTATTCTCATGCGGGTCAGGTGTATGAACCGGTGGATGCCGATATGTTTCTGTATTACCGGGAGGCCACCGATGGCCAGATTCTGGAAGAGGGGATTACAGAAGCCGGTTCCATGTCCAGCTTTATCGCGGCCGGGACTTCCCATACCGCTCATGGTGTGGATATGATACCGTTTCTTATCTTCTACTCCATGTTCGGGTTTCAGCGAATCGGCGATCTCATATGGGCATCTGCGGACATGCGGAGCCGGGGATTTCTACTGGGAGCCACCTCCGGAAGAACGGCCCTGAACGGGGAGGGACTGCAGCATGCGGACGGTCACAGTCACCTTCTGGCTACGACGATTCCCAATCTCATCACCTACGATCCCGCTTTCGCCTACGAAATCGCGGTCATCATTCAGGATGGCCTGAAACGGATGTATTCTGATCGAGAGGACATCTTTGTGTATATCACCCTTGCCAATGAGAACTACGCTATGCCTTCCATGTCCGGCGGAGTGGAGGAGGGTATCCTTAAAGGACTGTACCGGTTCAAGAAGGGTCCCCGGAAACTTTCCCACAAGGCCCATGTCCTGGCCAGTGGCCCCCTGGTGATGGAAGCCCTCCGGGCCCAGGAGCATCTGGCCGAGAGATACGATGTATCCCTGGATGTGTGGAGTGCCACCAGTTACAAAACCCTGAGGCAGGATGCCCTTGATTGTGAACGGTGGAATCTCCTTCATCCCGGGAGCAGGCCCAAAAGACCGTTTCTGACCCGCCTTTTTGAGAAGGAGACCGGTCCAGTAGTGGCCGTTTCTGACTACATGAAACTTGTCCCGGACCAAGTGGCCAGATGGGTTCCCGGAGGCCTGTTTTCCCTCGGAACGGACGGGTTTGGGCGAAGCGACAGTCGGCCTGCCCTCAGGCGGTTTTTCGAGGTGGATGCCGAAACTATCTGTCTCGCTGTTCTCCACCAGCTGGCTCGCAGGGGTGACCTGGATTCCAAGGGTGTTGTCCAGGCCCTCAAGGACCTGAACATCGATCCCAGTAAACCTAACCCCATAACCGCCTGACAGTGAAAAATGCAAAATGGAAAGTGAAGAATTCAAAATCCTTGGGATGGAGACGTCCGCTGCTTTTACACTTTTCATTTTTCAATTTGCAATTTGAAAGGAGCCGTGAGCCGTAATGCGTAATTCGTAATCCGTGATTCGTAATGCGTAACACGTAACGTGGTTCTTTTCTGCCTGCTGGTCCCTGCCCCTGCTTCCGACAACCGTGCCCGATTCCTGCGGCTCTCCAATACTCTAACCCGGTTACGCATTAGGAATTACGCACTCCCCCTCAGTTTCCATT
>JBHIAI010000176.1:0-2711 GCA_046861655.1 Fidelibacterota bacterium
CCGGGATGGGCAGTTCGGGCAGAGTCGGCGGTAGAGCGGTGGTGATGGGCAACCGAGCGCTATTGGAGGAGCTCGGTCTAGATCCTGGGGCGTTCGCTCAGGTTGCGGATGATCACAGGGGACAGGGAGAAACGGTCGTTTTTGCCGCCGTTGACGGAAAGGTCGTGGGTGTTCTGGGCATTTCCGATCCGGTGAAGAAGACTACGCCGGAAGCCATCCGGATCCTTCACGAACAGGGCGTCCGTATCGTCATGCTTACCGGGGACAACGAAGTCACAGCGAGGGCAGTCGCCGGGCAGTTGGGCATAGACGAAGTGATCGCGGAGGTGCTTCCGGACGAGAAGAGTGACATCATTGAGCGCCTTCAGAACGAAGGGAGCTTCGTGGCCATGGCGGGGGACGGAATCAACGATGCTCCCGCCCTGGCCCGGGCCAACATCGGCATTGCCATGGGGTCGGGGACGGACGTGGCCATTGAGAGTGCGGGAATCACCCTGGTGAAAGGAGATCTTCGGGGGATAGCCAAGGCCCGCCGGCTGAGCCGTGGGACCATGCGAAACATCCGGCAAAACCTGTTTTGGGCGTTTGGGTATAATTCCCTGGGTGTCCCCATCGCAACCGGGATTCTTTATCCTTTCTTTGGCGTGCTTTTGAGTCCCATTATCGCAGCGGCGGCCATGAGCTTCAGCTCAGTTTCCGTTGTGTCCAATGCCCTTCGTCTGAGACGATTGAAGCTATGACGAATACCGATGACTTGAGCACGCTATGAAGCCGAAACCCATGCGTAGAGTTTCCCGGAAGAAACATGAAAAAGCCACCTTATTGCGATGGATTCTACCCGTTTCCGGTCTGGGTATCCTCATTCTTGGCATCTGGATCGGAGTCTTTCTTCTGGGTCGTGGTGAAACGGACACACGACCAGAGGATGGTCCCTCTGTGGCCTTCAGCGTGGCTACTTTGGAGATTGCCCGGCAATTCGCATGTCCGTGCGGTTCTTGCGGGGAAGAGAGTCTTGCCCTGTGTGAGTGTCCGACGGCCGTATCCGCCAAGCGGTTTATCGAAGAGAATCTTGACAAGGGTCTGGATAGAAGAGACGTGATTAACAGGGCGAGGGAGGTGTACGGACATTTCCGGGGGTAGCGGTACAGCATCGGTTTCAGAAAAGGGCTCCCGGGGTGTATGGACGCCGTTGAGAATCCTCATCTGGCCGAGAGACGATTCCGCCCTGGAAATACTCAAGAAACGGTATGCCCGCGGAGAAATAACGAAGGAAAAACTTGAGGAAATGAGGAAGGATATCCTGGTTTCTTGACCGTGACAAGTATCGTCCCTTAGCGGTCGCCCCACATTCGTACGCTCATCCCTGGTTTTCCATTCGCGGTCCTGATTCTTACGGGGGTCCTCGCGATGGTCACACAAAGAACCCAGTCCTTCCGACGACAGGAAATTACTTCTGATGTCAAAACGATAAGGAGGAAAAAAGATGAATACGTACCGAACGCTCGCTTGGGTTGGTCTGGTTTTTTTCCTTTTTGCCGGGTGTGGGCAAGAAGAGGAGGGAACGGTTCCGGAGATTCTTTCCATCTCACCCGCTGACGGCGCTACCGGGGTGGCCAGGACCACCGCAATCGAGGTCGAATTTTCCGACCCCATGGACCGGGAATCGTGTGAGTCGCGGTTTGCCCTGGTTCATGGGGAAATCACCTCTCTCCCTATGATGGGTGGAATGATGGGAGACATTCACGGGGAGTTCCATTGGGACGAGGACGACATGATGATGACCTTTCATCCCGATTCTACCCTCATGGATTCTTCGGACTACTCCATCTGTCTGTGGGAAGGGATGCAAAACCGGGACGGGTCGTGGGAGATGACCATGGGGGGAATGCGTCCCCACGGCATGGAAAGCGAAGGAGGTATCATCTCTCATTTCACCACGGGTTCACCGTAAACGCAAGGAGACCTTACGTGAGTTACTACTTCAGCAAGACTCTGAGGGTAAGTTTCGACGAGGCCCTTGAAAGGACTGCCGGGGAACTGAAAGAAAAGGGCTTCGGAATCCTGACGGACATAGATGTCAAATCAACGCTGAAGCAAAAGATGGACGTGGAATTCAGGAAGTACAGGATCCTGGGAGCCTGCAATCCCCCCTTTGCCTACCGAGCGCTGCAGGCAGAGGACAAGATCGGGACCATGTTGCCCTGTAATGTTATCGTTCAGGAGCTCTCCGAAGGGGAGGTGGAAGTGGCCGCCGTCGATCCCATAAAGTCCATGATGGCTGTGGAGAATCCTGACCTGGCCCGTGTAGCCAGACAGGTGAGGCAAGATCTTCAGGACGTCATCGAGGGATTGTAGCCGGACAAGCCGGAGACAAATACCTCTGGATTTCAATGGTCTGGCGTTGGTAAGATTGATCTTTTACCGGAAGGAGGGAGAGGCACATGAAACCATTTCTTCTTATCCTGGGTCCCGTTCTGGTGCTCGGTATCCTGGCCTGCGCCCGTGAAAAGGAAGGTGAGGGGACGGAAACCTCGGCGGAAGAGCGAGAGCTGGCCGTCCAGGGTTCTGAACTCGGGAAGGTCCTGTACTACACCTGTCCGATGGAATCCCACAAACACGTCCACTCCGGCGAGGAAGGGACATGTCCCGACTGTGGCATGACGCTCATACCCGTCGTGCAGACCGCAGAGGCAGATGCCGAGTTCTACGGT
>JBHIAI010000007.1:0-39388 GCA_046861655.1 Fidelibacterota bacterium
GTCCAGGGGACTGGCTACATCCGGCACCTCCAGATAGGAACACCGTATGACAGATTCGCCACCGCGTTCCTTTCCGGAAGAGAAATGCAGAACCTGGCTCTCGCCAGCCGGCCGGTCACTGTTCTTCCCAAACAGGGTATGCCCATTCCGGGTGGAATCCGGGAGGGCTACGATCAGATCACACATGATTTCTTTTGACTCTCCCCTTTCGCCCTGGAGAAAACATGACCGGCAACTTCACACCGCAAGCTCTTTCATAAAATCCCCCACCTCGTCCATTTCTTCACACGCGTATATCATGTCCCGAATGCTTTTTCTGCGGTCGGCGGACAGGATCTGGCGAGCCAGAGAATCGAATTTGACCTCCAGATCCTTTTCCGTCATGGGCTCCCGGGGATCTCCCTTGGGATACTCCAGGTACACCGAACGTTCCAGGCCGTCCCTGGTGCGAATCGTTACGCGGGATGGCTGCTTTTCCGGAAAGAGATCCTCGAAATCTTTGCTGGCTTCTCCCTTGATGGTGTGAATGACTTCCTTCAGGCGGGGATCCTCGATTTTCCCCCGCGAAAAACTGGCAGGGGTGATCTCCCGGTCAAGGAGGGCCCGGGCGATACAATAGGGAAGAGAGTGGTCCGCCGTTTCCCGCGTTTCAGGCTGGTACTTCTGGGGATCGAACAGAATATCGCAGGCTCTGGCAATGGTAGTGACCCTCACCTCTTCGATTTCCTCCGGTTTGATGTCGTTTTCCTTCACCAATTTCAGGGTGGCAGACAGGTGGGTATGGGTGAGGGCCTCCGTGGGAAACGCCTTCATGGAACACTCCAGGATCTTGAACGACTCCCCCAGTCCACCCACAAGTTTTTCCTTGTCCCAGTCCGGTCCCAGGACCTCCAGGAGTCCCTCCTTCCCCTCCACAATGGCTTCCGTTCCCGTGTAGCCTTTCTGGGCAAGAAGGGCGGCGACAACGCCTGCCTGGACGGCCATGGGGTCCACCGTGTTCTTCATCATGGTGAGCCGACCGGCGGTCACCGCACCCGCCGTGTAATTGTGACTGGCACAAATGCCCATAGCATTGACCATCTGGTCCTCCGTCAGGCCCAGGACTTTACCGGCAACGATGGGGGATACAAACTGGGTCAACGTGGCGTGGTGCCACTTCCGTTCCCGGATGCCGGGAACGGCGAATTCACACAACCTCATCTCAAACTCATACCCTAACACAATGGCGACGATCACCTCTTTCATGGAGGCCTTCATCCGTTCCCCCATTGCCAGAGCGGCTGGGATGAGGTCCGAAGGGTGGCTGGGGTCCTGTTTCCAGTAGATATCATTGTAGTCCAGGGCACGAATCATGAGGGAGTTCAGGAAAGCCCCGTTGGCCGCCGGCATCCTGTCTCCAAACCCTATGACGGTCGCCTCGGGTCTGCCTCCCATGTCCATCATGACCTCCCGGACGATGGTCACATCTTCCGTACGGTAGGCTCCATAGGCACACCCCAGGGAATCGTAAAGAAACCGCTTCACCTCGTGAACGACTTCCTGTGGAAGGTCTTCATACGTCAGCTCCACGCTGAACCGGGCCATGATTCTTGATAAGGAATCGGTCATGACGACTTCTCAGAAGTGAGAAACAACGGCTTCTGCAACCTCAAGACTGGTATTGTCCCCTCCCACGTCATAAGTCCTCACTTTTCCTTCCGCGATGACCTGGGCCACTCCCTTTTCCAGTCTGGCCGCCTTGTCCGTCTCCCCCAACCATTCCAGCATCATCCGTGCAGTCAGGATCATGGCAGTGGGATTGACCTTATACTGCCCCGCGTATTTCGGTGCCGAACCGTGGGTGGGCTCGAAAACGGCATAGGTATCCCCTATGTTGGCGCTGCAGGCGAATCCCAGTCCCCCTACCAGCTGGGCAGACAAGTCGGACAGGATATCCCCAAACATGTTCTCGGCCACAAGAATCTCAAAGTCCTGGGGATTTTTCACCAGCCACATGCACTGGGCGTCGATATTGGTTTCTTTCAGCTCAATATCCGGGTAGTCTTTTGCCACCTCCCTGGCGGTGCGGATCATGAGCCCTCCCGTTTCTCTCAACACGTTCGGCTTGTCCACCACGGTCACAGTTTTCCGGCCCGTCTTTCTTGCATAATCGAACCCCTGGGTAACGATATTCCTGCAGGCCTGCCGGCTCATGATGCGACTGGACAGGGCGACATTCTCCATCCCGAACGCCCGGAACTTCTTCGCCTTGGGATGATGTCTGTCCAGGACGTCGAATACTTCCTGGGGGAGTGGGAAGAATTCCACACCGCTGTACAGTCCTTCCGTGTTTTCTCGGAATATTACGATGTCGATGTCGTCCCGGTAATTGAGGGGATTGCCGGCGTACGCCTTGCACGGTCTTATGTTGGTATGAAGGTTGAATTCCTGTCTGAGCTGCACGATGGGACTGAAATAGACATATCCTTTTCCCCGAAGTTCGGGGTTCAGCTCTTCAGCCGCTTCCTCTTTCGGCTTGGATGTAATGGCCCCGAACAGAGCGCAGTCTGTTTCCCGCATCAGTGCCTTAGTCCGGTCCGGAAGGGCGTTCCCTTCCGACTTCCAGAATTCCCATCCGATGTCTCCATCAATGTAGTCTGCGTCAAATTCCAGGGCGTCCAGCACCCGCCGGGCGCATTCCATCACATCATGGCCCACCCCGTCACCGGGAAGCCAGGCCACTCGATACTTAGCCATACGTCATCTCCACGTGTTCAGAAACTGTGAACGGGTGAAATGATCCCAACCTCGTTCTCAAACTCCGGAAATCTTTCGCCCAGCGACCTCGAAAACGCCGATTGCAGCCCTTTCCGGTCGCCCTCTGGCAGGTGACGCCCAAGGGCCAATTTCACCAATATGAGTTTATGGTGCCTCGCCATGACAACACGCAAATCGTGAAAAGAACGGACATCGGGATACAGTTCCATCAAGTCGGTGAGAACCTGTTTGACCTTCTGGGCCTCCAGACCGCTGGTGGTCACCGGATCCACATGTACGGTGACGTGGGCATGAAGGTCCTTGGTGATGGCCCGTGTCACGCTGCTGGCCATATCATGGGCCCGTATTTGACTCGCCCCTTGGTCCACCTCCATGTGAAGGGAAATATACCGGGTCGCACCGTACGAGTGCACCACAATGTGGTGGACATCCACCACCCCATCGATGCCCCGGGCTGTCCGGCGAATTCTTTCCACCACCTCAGGACCGGGAGCGACCCCAAGGAGGGTCCAGATGGCGTCCCGGCCGAGGGAAAACCCCACCCAAACGATAAAGAAGCCGACGCCCATCCCCAGAACACCGTCCCAGACCACCCACCCCCTGTTAGCCAGGGCCATGGACGCAAGGGGAGCCAGGGACGAAAACACGTCAGACCGATGGTGCCAGGCGTCAGCCACAAGGACGTCGGAATCAATCAGACGGCCCAAGCTTCGGGAAAACCGGGCCATCAGCTCCTTCACTCCCGCCGTTACCAGGAGGATACCGAACATCAAGGGACTGGCATTCACAATGCCCGGCGATTGAATGCGTCCCAGGGACGAACGGATGAATTCCGCACCACCCACAACAACGAGCATGGAGAGAATCAAGGTGCCGATGTACTCAGCCCTCCCGTGGCCGTAGGGGTGTTCTTCATCCCCGGGCTTGCTGGACACCTTGAAAACGAAGATGAGACCGAAAGAGGTTACACTGTCTGCCAGAGTGTGAAAGGCGTCGGCCAGGAGGGCTATACTTTGAATGGCCAGGGCCATGACCATTTTTGCGGCGAACATGAGGAGGTTCAGCACACCCGAAAGAATACCCTCAAGCAGGCCCACCTTTCGCCGGGCAGCCAGAGAAGAAAAATCCGAAATATCAGGAAAGAGGGCGACCACCAGTCTGGAGGAGTTACCCCTCACGGATTGAGAAGCCTTTCCTTCACCCACTTTTCCAATCCACCTGACAGGATGAGCTCCTGGGCCGTGGTTCCCACGGCCTTGAAAGGAAAAGATGATTCCTCCACGTGAATAGCGGCCTGTACAAAATCGATTCTTGCCTGAAGGCCAGTCCGGACCGTCAACGATTTCTCTCCGAAACGATCCTTAAGATGGCGCACCAGATCGGGGGCATCCAGGGGAAGGAAGCCGTTGTTGATGGCGTTTCGTTTATATGTTGCGCTGAAGGACCCCCCTACCACCAGCCGGATTCCACAGTGCAAAAGAGCCGTGGCCGCCTGCTCCCGGGAACTCCCAGTCCCGAAGTTGAATCCCCCTACCAGAATGTCTCCCGGATTAACCTTCTGGACAAATTCCGGATCATAGTTCTCCATGGCGACTTGAGCTTGTTGCTCTTCCGTGAAATCATCCATGTAGGTATACTTTCCCGGGAAAATGCCATCCGTGTTGAGATTGTCCTGATGGCAGAACAGTAGCTCCCCTTCAATGTGGTCAGGGAACCCTTTGAGAAGCTCCATCCGGCCGCTCTCTTTTCTCCCATTTTCTTGGGTTTTGATATCCCAGACCGGTTCCGCCGTGTCGTATTCTTGAGGGCTCGCGATCTTCCCCGCCACCGCGGAGGCCGCCACCACCGCCGGGGATGCAAGATAAGCCCGGGCTTCCCGGGAACCCATCCGGCCCTTGAAATTCCGGTTCGTGGCGGAAATCCCCACCTCTCCCGGTTCCAGCAGTCCCACACCCAGTCCGATACAAGGTCCGCATCCGGGTGGAAGGGGAACGGCCCCGGCCTGGACCAGGTCTGTCCAGTCGCCTCTATTCTCACTTTCCGCCTGTACCTCACTGGAGGCGGCGGCAATGTAGAACTCCACCGTGGGCGCAACTTTCTTCCCCCGGATCACGCGGGCAGCCTGAGCCAGGTCGTCAACCCGGCTGTTGACGCACGACACCAGATACGCTTTGTCAATGCGGATGTTTTGCTTTTCAATTTCCGTGACCGTGCTCATGACCTTGACGTGATCCGGACCGGAGACGTGAGGCCGGACGGAGGTGAGATCGAGAAACAGCTCCTTGGCGTAGGAGGCATCGGGATCTGCCTGTAACGGTGACGTTTCCAAATCATCCATTCTCTTGTCATTCAGGCGAGGATGCTCGAAGCTATCTTTGGTACCCGGCTGAACACCCTGGGGAGCCCGGCGACTCACGAATTCCACCCGTGTTCGGAGCCAGCGTATGGTCACCTCATCTATGGGAAACAGCCCTACCAGTACTCCCCATTCGGTGGTCATGTTGGCGATGGTCAACCGGTCATCGATGGCCAGTTGTCCGATGCCGTCCCCGGTAAATTCCACCGCATGGTTGAGCACTTCATCCTGGTTGAAAAGACCGCACAGGGTCACAATCACATCCTTCCCCGCCACCCCAGGGGGGAGTTTCCCCTGAAGTTCCACCCTGGAAACCGGGGGGACCTGCCACCAGGTCTGCCCCGTGGCCCAAAGAGCGGCAGCGTCGGTGCGAACCACGGGTGTACCCAGACACCCCAGACCGCCGTACATATTGGCATGACTGTCCGAAGCCACCACCATGGTCCCGGGCCAGGCATACCCCTCTTCGCACATGATCTGGTGGCCGATTCCCCGGCCAGCAGGATAGAAATCCACACCCATTTCGTCCGCAAATTCCTCAATCCTCCGGTACTTCAAAAGGTTCTCTTCACCCCTGTTCTGAATGTCGTGATCCAGGGTGAAAACGGCTTGAGCGGGATCGAACAGACTGGTGGCGCCGATCCGGTTGAATTTGGGAATGACGGCACCGGTGTTATCGTGGGTCATCACGTAAGACGGCCGGATGAACACATAGTCCCCACTGTGTACTGTCTGACCCGTCCTGAGCCCCACGGCAAAACGCTGGACAATCTTCTCTACCAGCGTCTGGTTACCGGATGCTCCATGCATCATACTGGATCCTGGAAGCTCAATTCGCCTGGCGGAATCCGTGGTTCAGCTTTTGAACGGTTCGAAGGAGACGAAATCCGCGTGATGGGCGATGATGGATTCCACGGTCCTCTTTCCGAGCTCACCCTCGGAAGAATGGGTGGCGATGATATGCTGCACCTCAGGGGAAAGATCGAACCGATCGGCCAGGGCAACCCCGCTGAAGGGGTGCCTTAATAGTCTTCCCTCGTTAGTCGTGGCCAGCTTGCCTCCGGCCGTTTTGTATTCCAGGACCTTTCCCACATCCATCAGGATGGCCCCTGCGATCAGGATGTCCATGTCAATTTCGATTTCATCACCAAAATTCTGCTTCATGATCTTTGCCATTTCCACCGCCAGATGTACTGTGGTGCGCTTGTGATTCATGAACGAAATCTTGCAGTCCTTGATCAGAAGAGAAAAGGGAATGTTCCTGAGATCATCGGCACCCAGGGTACTCCTTTCGAGTGCGTAGGCCCAGCACCGGGTTACCTTCTCCCTGAGGTCCCTGTCCTCAATCCATTCGATCTCAGGCCATAGTTCGAGGATTTCTTTGCTCATGAGTTCTCCTCTCTTAGGCCGGCCCGGGGTTTACAGGCTTTAGGCCTCTTACCCTGTGGATGGAGTCCAAAACGGTCCCATCCACCCACTTGGTCACACCGATAATCTTATCCGTCACATCCGGCTTCTGGGGAGGACCTCCGCAGAGCTCCTCCACTTCCTCCTTGATCTCGCGGATATCCCGGATGGGAAGACGGCTGTTTCGAGTGGCCTTGATCAAATCGTCCCGCCGGGGATTGATGGCGACGCCCCTTTCAGTCACCACCACATCCACAAGCTCTCCCGGGCCGCACAGGGTGGTGACCTCGTCCACCAGGATGGGAATCCGGTTTCTGAAGGAGGGAATGGCCAGAATGGTGCATCCGCTGAACAGGCAATTCTGCCAGCCCCCGATGCCGTGAAGCAGGATTCCATCCGAATGAGTGACCACGTTGGCATTGAACTGGACATCCACCTCCGTAGCGCCCAACACGGCCACATCCACCATGGTTGAGAAGTTTCCCTTTCCGTGCCAGTTGTACGATGTAAAAGGGGAGGTGTTGATATGGTTGGGATTCTCCCGCATGGAACGGACCCCGTGCAGATCGAAGGTTTGGCCGTCCAGAATGTAGTCGGTGAGACCCTCCTCAAGCATCTCCACCAAGTATCGTGTGGATCCTCCCCGGATGAACCTGGCCTTGACTCCCGCTTTTTTCATCAACTCCTTCAGGTATGCGGCAAACGCCAGTGCGGTGCCTCCGGCCCCTGCCTGGAAACTGAACCCGTCAGCCATGATGCCCGCTTCCCGAATGAACCTTGCCGTCAATTCCGCGATGTGGAGACGATCGGGAGACCGGGTCAGGCGGGTGGTCCCCGAAACAATCTTTTCCGGATCCCCTATACGGTCCATCACCACGACGAAATCCACATTCTGCCCCTGGATCTGCCAGGGGACGCAGGGGAAGGGCACGAGATTGTCCGTGACCACGATAACTCGGTCGGCGTAGAGGGAATCGACCAGCCCGAATCCGAGAAGACCGCAGGCGGAGGGCCCGCGGTCTCCCGTGGCGTTTCCGAAGGAATCTGCCGTGGGAGCCGCCAGTATGGCAATGTCGATGTGGACTTCCCCATCCTGAACCGCCTGCCATCGACCCCCGTGGCTCCGGAGGACGGCCTTCCCGCCCATGCCCCCCGCGGATGCAAACCGGCCCAAGGGACCATTGAGAGACCCTTCCACCCAGCTCACCACACCCTTTTTCATGTGGTCAATGACAGGTTCGTGACATGGAAATGACGCTGAAGGGAACCATCGCACTCCTCTAATCCCCATCCGGGACATGACCTCAAAAACCTGGTTCATCAACAGGTCCCCGTTTCGAAAATGGTGGTGGGAGGAGACCGTCATACCGTCCTTCAGTCCACAGGCCTCCAGGGCCTCCCGGAGCGAAGGCACCAGTTTATTCCCATCGGACGGGTAGTCCGAGCAGGTCTGGATCGGGAGGGCGGCTTGGGAACCGGAGGGCCGGTGTTTCCCCACCCCCTTGAACGGAACCTGCGGTACACCGTTCACCCGGGCCGGCACCTGCCGGCCCGCCGCATTGGTGACCATGTCCTCTGCCCGGGTCAAGACCGTCGTCTCCAGTTCCGGGGGAGCTGTCCGGTAGCCACGGCCAGATCCACGGTCCGGAGAGCCCGTTTCACCACGGGGGGATCGATCATTTTGCTTCCCAAGGAAACCACTCCCACCCCATTCTTCTCCGCTTCACGATAGGCACGAACGATCTCCTTCGCCCTTTCAATCTCGGCTGATGTGGGGGAAATAGCCTCATGAATGACACGGATCTGCCGGGGGTGAATACACCCAACCCCGTCAAATCCCAGCGACTTTCCATCCTTCACAAACCTGCGCAATCCCTCCACATCGTCCACGTCGCTGAACACCGAATCGATGGCCTGAATTCCTGCCGCCCGGGCGGCGTTCACCACCGTGGTCCGGGCCATGAATGACTCCCGGCCCCCTTCGGTCCGCTCGGTACCCAGATCCGCGCTGTAGTCTTCCAGCCCGATGGCCAGAGCCACGTTCCGTGCCGAGGCCTCGGCAATCTCCAGGGCCTTCAACACCCCCCGGGCAGTTTCAACGATGGGCATGAGATACACAGGATCTTTCCGACCGCTTTCTTCAGCGATCGCTCTTGCACGGCTGTCCACTTCCCGGATCTGATCCGCCCCTTCCGATTTCGGGATGAGGACGACGTGAACGTTGTGAGGGACAATAAAGAAGAGATCTTCCAGTCCACGGTCTCCCTGGTTGATACGGACCATGCGCTCTGCCCCGAAGAAGTCCACGGATCTGAGGGCGTTTCTCACCACAAACCGGGTGGCTTCCTTTTCTCCTGGTGCCACGGAATCTTCCAGGTCAAGAATGATGGCATCCGGCCCGTGGATTCCTGCGTTAAGCATCAATTTGGGCTGATTCCCCGGAACGTACAGACGACTTCGCCGGAACCTGTCACGGCGGGTTTTCCCCTGACAGAAGGGTTTCATTTCCGGCAGGTATTCCTCTTCGATTGTCCGTTTGGCCTTTTTGACCGCCGCCTCAATTCTTGCAGACACCACAAAGGGAACGGCACCAAAGTCCTCCAGGACCAGTGTCCCCGAATCCACGCCGAGGGCCCGGCACACGGTCTCCGCCTGGACCTTCAAGGCCTTCCCGTACAAGCGCTCCACCTTACTTTTCACATCGATGGAAAGGGGCTGCCGCGCGAGGTTGTAGGAAACCCTAAGGTCCGACCGGACCCTGTCTCCCCTCGGGCCCACTGTGAATGTACGAGTCACCTATTTATAGCAGTCCGTGATCGGCAAAGGAAAAATGGGTTTCGCCCGCGATGATGATATGATCGTGAACCACAACGTCCACTGCATTCATAGCAGCCTTTAGTTTCTCAGTAATCTGAAGATCTTCCTGGGACGGATGGGTGTTTCCCGAGGGATGGTTGTGAACGAATACCACCGCCGCGGCATTGTTGGCCAGAGTCCGTTTCACCACCTCCCGCGGGTAAACGGCGGATGTGTTGAGGGTCCCTTCGAACAGTTCCTCAGATGAAAGGATCTGGTTCCGGCCGTTTAAGAAGACAACCATGAAGACCTCCCGGACCCTGTCCCTGAGACTGACCTTCAGGTAGTCCACTACAGCCTGGGAGGATTTCAGGAATTCTTTTGCCTCAATCCGCTCCGACAGATAATGGCGGGACAGGTCCCGGACCAGTTTGAGTCCGAACACGTTGTTGGGACCTATCCCCTTGATCTTGCCGAGATCCTCTGGACTCGCTTCCAGAACCCCTCTTAAGGAACCGAATTTCTCAATGGCCAATTTCGCCGGCGTCTTGCAGTCCTTCCTGGGAGTTCCGAGGGTTAGAAGAAGTTCCACGATTTCGTAGTCATGGAACCCTGACAATCCCGCCCGGATGAATTTCTCCCGAAGCCTCTGCCGGTGTCCCCGGGCAAGATCGTCATCCGTCATGATTCCTCTCCCGTAGGGACTCCCTCTTCGAGAACTCCATCAGTTTAGCTTTGAACTCTCTCAGTTCCCTCACGTTGCCGGGTTCGATTTCACCCGATGCCCATTTCAGATCGAAATCTTCGGGGGAATCGGCACCTCCTTGCTTCTGATAAAGGGAATAGAGTTCATCGGAACGCCGGGCCTTATTCTTATTGAGCGTGACCACGATCCTGTAGTTCACATCATCCAGAATATCACCCACAATCCGGGCAGGAACCCTCCTGCGCAACATGACCTGCTCCAGGTTTGACAGGACCCACCCACTCATCTGGTAGTCCTCAAAGGCCTCAAAAGCCATGGGTGCAACCTTCTTGACCAGGACCGCCATGGCCTTCGCGTACTCCCTTATCTCGTACTGAGCGTGGTCATCCATGCGCAGTTTCAAGAAATGGAAGATATTGTGCAGATCGTTCTTCCAGTACCACTGCGTGTACAGATTGACGGGGAGTACGGCTCGAGCAAGCTCCCGGGCAATGCCCAATTCATTCAGCTCAGAGTACAGGGCAAAACTCTTTTCGGATATTTCCCGGAAATAGCGTACCACTTTATCCGTCAGATCTTGGGGAACGTCCGACTCCCTGCGTCCCTGTTTGTTGAGCTTACTCTGAAAATGGATGAGCCCTGGGTCAGGGATGTAGAATTCATCCCTGGCTTCAGAGTAGCGCAGACTGTATTCGTTGATGTTCGCCGTCCTGTGCCGCACCCACTGCCTGGCCACGAAGATGGGCATTTTGGCATGGAACTTCAATTCCACCATTTCAAACGGAGTGGTGTGCTGGTGGCGCATCAGGTAACGGATCAGACCCCGGTCCTGGGACACCTTCCGGGTCCCCTTCCCATAGCTCACCCGGGCTGCCTGCACAATGGCCTCATCCCCACCCATGGTGTCCACCAGCCGGAGGAACCCTTTGTCCAGACACTGGATGGCCCCCTCCGGAATCCGGGGATCGTCAGGCATGGGGCACTTTGCCCCCGGTCAGGATGTTCAAAGTGGCATTCACAGCCTCCGGGTTTCCCGCGACCAAACCGAAGGGAATCCTCGTCTTCGGGTTGTTGTAAGTAACGGGTTCCCCCCTCAAACTCACCATGATCCCGCCGGCTTCGGCCACCAGACAGTGACCGCCGCATACGTCCCACTCATTCTTTGGACGAAGAGATGCGAACACGTCCCCCCTCCCGGCAGCAGTCAGGCCCAGCTTGTAGCTCACGCTTCCCACCGATTTCAGCTTCCGAAAACGGTTCTCAAACTTTCGCCACAATCCGTTCCTGGATTCTGTCCGGCTCATCAGGATCTCCATGCCACCTGGATCGGATTGAGAGGAACACCGGATGGGATCTCCGTTCAGAGTGGCACCCTGTCCTTGGGCCGATGCAAACAGCTCCCCCGTAACCGGATTGAAAAGTACGCCCACGATGGGATGGTGATTCTCCACCAGGGCGACGCTCACCACAAAGTTTGGGACCCCTTCAATGAATTCCTTGGTGCCATCCAGGGGATCCACCACCCATACCCTCTCCTTGGTCAATCTCTCCCGGGAATCCACGGTTTCTTCGGACAACCACCCGTAATCAGGGAACTCTGAGAGGAGAATCTCTTTCAAACGGTCATTGGAGGCGTGATCGGCAGTCGTAACGGGATTCTTTGCTGCCGCCCCTCGCCGCCGGAGGGTGGGCATCCTGCCCGTGCGGGATTTGTCCAGGACCGCGTAGTCGGACCGGTAATAACGGAGAATGATGTCACCAGCTTTCCTGGCGGCCTCTGTAGCGATTTTCAATTCCCGTTTCACGACGAAAACTTAAGGGTTGGCAAAGCAAAAGGTGACAGAAATTTCGCCGTGAAAACGGGCTTTACTACCGAAATCTCCCTTAACGACTCGTTGAATCGGCCCCCGGGGGATGCTTTTCCGCTTCTCCCCTCATGACGGTGCCCAGGAGGGCAAGGTTTTTCAGAGAGGCCGTGGTTTCTTCCCACCCCCGGGTCTTGAGTCCGCAATCCGGGTTGATCCACAGATTCTCTCGGGGTAGGACCCGGGAAGCTCTCTCCATGATCTCCCGCATATCTTCCAGCCTGGGAACGGCGGTGGAATGGATATCCCAGACACCCAGCCCAATCTGCCGATCGAAATCGATTTTCTCAAAACTTTCGATGACACCACCCCGGCTCCGGGTGGCTTCGATGAAAATGGCGTCGAAGTCAAGCTGGGCTATCCTGTCGATGATATTCCCAAACTCGGAGTAGCACATGTGGGTGTGAATCCGGGTTTCCGGCCGGGCCCCGGTGGCCAGTCTGAACGCTTTTATGGCCCACCGGAAATAGGCGTCCCAGTCCCCCCGTTTTATGGGTGCCTTTTCCCTGAAAGCCGGTTCGTCCACCTGAACGATCTGAATGCCCGCCTGCTCATAATCTGAGATTTCATCCCGCAAGCAGAGGGCGATCTGGTAAGCAACCTTCTCCACCGGAATATCCTCCCGAACGAAACTCCAGGCCAGAATCGTAACCGGACCGGTCAGCATCCCCTTTACCGGTCTGTCCGTCAAACTTTGGGCAAAGGCGATTTCCTCAATGGTCAACGGCCGGGGACGGGAGACATCCCCGTAGATGATGGGGGGCCGATACCCCCGGGTTCCGTATGAGAGGATCCACCCACTCCGGGTCGTGGCGATCCCCTCAAGTTGTTCGGCGAAGAATTCCACCATATCCGATCGCTCAAACTCCCCGTGAACCAGCACATCCAGTCCCATCCCTTCCTGCATCCGGATGAGTTCTGTGATTTTCTCCCTGATAAAGGATGTGTACGCTTCTTCCGTTAGATCCCCTCTCCGGAAAGCGGCTCGCTTCTTTCGGATTTCGGACGTCTGGGGAAAACTTCCAATGGTGGTCGTGGGATACACCGGCAGCGGGAGCTTCTCCTGCTGAATGGACTTCCTTTCCGAATAATCCTTGTCCCGGGAAAAGTCAACTTCCGTCAGGGCCTCAACCCGCATTCGCACCGCCGGGTTCACCCCGAAGTCCGGCGCGCCATGGCCTTCCCCGGTCCTTTCTCCGTGGTGGGCCTGGACAATCGCCGACAGTTCCACCAACCGTTCCTCAGCAAAAGCGAGCCGTTTCACGAGTTCCGGGTCGAGTTCTTCGTTTTCCACCGTTACGGGCAGATGGTACAGGGGAGCCGCGTTAGAGATGGCCAGCTGACGGGCGTACCCCGAAAGTTCTTCCACCCTCTCTGCCGCCCGGTCGATAGGGGTTCGCCACACATTCCTGCCGTCCACCAGTCCGGCGATGAGCACCTTATCATCCGGAAACCCTGCATTTTTCAGGTGGTCAAGGTTGTCCTTTCCGTGCACGAAATCCAGCCCGATCCCGTCCACGGGAAGGGCGAAGAGCTCCTCCGGAAAATCGATGCTGTCATAGTAGGTAAACACGTAAAGCCGGCAACCGGTCTCGGACAGGATTCTGTAGGCCTCCCGGAGGGCGGCGATCTCCCCGGGAGTCAATTCCATGACAAACGCCGGTTCGTCGATGTGAATCTCTTCACACTCCTGAATCATCTGCCGGTATACGTGGGTCAATTGGAGAAGAATGGGATGGAATCGTTCCGGCGGAACTCCCTTGGTGAGTTTCAGAAACGTAAAGGGACCTATCACATAGGGGATGCCTCCGGAAAACCTGTCCCTGTATTCAGCGGGCTTGTTCCAGTTCAGGCTCAGGGAGTCGGGTTTCACCCGGGACCAATCGGTGACCAGATAGTGGTAGTTGGTATTGAACCATTTGGTGAGTTCCAGGGCCTGCCTGCCCCTGCAGAGGTCATAGTACGCCTTGAGATCCCCGGGTCGATACAATCCGGTCATGATGGCCGTATCCAGCATGGAGTCATAAAAGGTCATTTCGCCCACGGGAAAACTGTCCACAGACCGTTGGTAGGTGGCGATCATGTCGCTCTGGATGTCATCCAGGGCGGTTCTGAGCTCACCTTCGGAAATCTTCCCTTTCCAGAACCCTTCGACGGATCGTTTATATTCGCGCTTTCTTCCCAGTCTCGGAAGACCATAGGCGTACGTTTTGACCATCGTCTTTCTCCCTAAGTAATAAAACAAAAGCCGGTGCTTTCCGGCTTCTGGTACCTTTTTAGCACCTTGTTTTCGGTCGCGGCAATACGGCTCAAATCACGACCCCTGAAGTTTACCAATCTTTTTGTTTCCAGGCAACGCCCTTGTGTCCGTTGTTTTATCCCGGTGGAAAACGTGAACATCTACGCGTTTTGATGATCTGTTCCATCGTTCGGGCGATTTTTTTCGGTCAGACTCGGCAGCTTGAAATCTTGCTGCAAAAGTGATTCATGTGTGTTAGTATCATTTGCCGGTATCAAGAGACGATATGGGTGAATCCTGAATCACCGATGTTCTAGAGTAATACCGCATAGGACTGCTGAAGATGAATCTGACGGTCTCAATCGTGTTCTTTGTGATCGGACTTGGGTTGATCATCTGGTTCGCCGAGCGGCTGGTCAAAGGGGTGGTCCGGACTTCTTTGGGGTTTGGGATTTCCGCCTTCCTGGTTAGCGTCCTTTTTGTCGGCTTCGATCCCGAGAATCTCGCTCTGGGAGCGGTGGCTTCTTTTGAAGGAGTGGCAGGCATCGCATTGGGCTCGATTGTCGGTGCTGCCATGGTCGCCATGGCTCTGGCTTTCGGGATAACGGCCCTGATTGCTCCCATGGAGTTCAGGCAAGCGCCGAAGCCGGTGCTCGCCGTGCCCATCCTGGCCATCCTGCTTCTGGGTCTGGTGAGTGTTGATGGCGAGCTATCACGTCTGGATGGCGGCATCCTACTCCTAGGATTCTCGCTCTCCGTCCTGTATCTGTTGAGATTGACCAAGAAAGGGGTGGACATCCATCCCACGGGAGAAGTCGCTGAAACGCTGGAAGAAGCAGAAGGAGGCAGCAAATGGAAAGCCTTTGGGCTGCTCCTTCTTTCCCTGGCCGGGATTATCGCGGGAAGCGAAATGCTGCTGGCCGGGTCCCGGGTCGTAATTGGGGGTCTTGGGCTGTCCGAAACGGTCTTTGGCATGACCATCCTGGCGCTGCTGGTAAGCATTGAAGAGCTGGCCCGGGAGCTGCCCGCCGAGCGCCGGGGAAGACCGGACATAAGTTACGGGAATGTCGCGGGTTCGATCCTGGCTTTCTTCCTCTTTAACGCGGGAATCATCGCTTCGGTCCATCCTGTTCCCGTGAGCGATCAGGTCCTTGTGTTCTACCTTCCCATGGGGCTTATGACAACGCTCGTAGTATCGGCATTCATGCTGCGCCGGAAGGTTTCCCGGTGGGCGGGCGGTGTTCTCCTGGGGCTCTACCTGATCTTTTTCGTCGGCGGCTATCTCCTGTAGGACCTCCGACTCATGATCCAGAACCCCGGGGAGGGTCCAAGAAAATCCTTGAGAACTCGGGGTTTCGAGCGTATTTTCCATCGGAAAAGGACCGGATCGGGAAGGTCTCGGGTCGAAATTTTTGAGAATTCTTTCTTGAGCTTTTGCTTTTGAGCCTTAGAAAGCAGATTGGCAACAAAACAAGATTTTTTCTTCACTCTTCCTTCCTGACTGTCCCTTCTAAAACGGCTGGTGGTAGCTTCGTCGCACGACGGTGACACCCCCGGAATGACGCCACTCCTGGTGTCCTTCCCGTAATCGATCCGCCGCCGCGACCATCCATTTGGCACCATCGCTATCGTCTGACGAATGACGTCAGTTCACTGTATAACATGGGACTATCATGAAAAAAGAAATCTACGTATCTGAAACTCCCACCGAAAGGCGGATTGCGATCCTGGAGGATGGGAAACTGGTGGAAGTGTATGTGGAAAAGCCCCACCATCAGGGAATGGTGGGAAACATCTACAAGGGAAAGGTGGAGAACGTAATCCCCGGTATGCAGGCGGCCTT
This sequence comes from Fidelibacterota bacterium, assembly GCA_046861655.1. Lineage (GTDB taxonomy): Bacteria > Fidelibacterota > Marinisomatia > Marinisomatales > S15-B10 > JBHIAI01. The sequence continues at coordinate 15,970 of JBHIAI010000007.1, forward strand.
CGTGGATATCGGGCAGGACAGCAATGCATTCCTCCCCTTTTCCGAGATCACCAATCCCGAGCTCCTGAAGGACACCTCCACTTCGGAGGAGGAAGATGAGGGGGAAAACGGTCAAGCCCATCAGAAGCAACAGATCGAGGTGGATCTCCAGACAGGACAGGACATTCTCATTCAGGTCATCAAAGAGCCCTTCGCGGGAAAAGGCCCCCGCGTCACCACCAATATCGCCATTCCCGGCCACCTGCTGGTTCTGGTACCCAATGCACAGTTCGTGGGTATCTCCAAGAAGATATGGGATAAGTATGAGAAAAGACGTCTGCGGAAGATCATCAAGAACCTTGTCACGGACGACATGGGGATCATCGCCAGGACCGAGGCGGAAGGAAAGGCTGAAAAGCTGCTCAAGAAGGATTTCGAAATCTTGATGAAAAACTGGAGGGCCATGGAGACAAAGGCCAGGAACATGAAGGCTCCTGCGGTGGTGTATGAGGACCTGGAAACCGTTTCCACCGTTATCCGGGATCTGTTGACAGCTGATGTATCCGCCATGATCTTCGATTCCCGCAAACTCTTCAGGAGAACTCAGGGATACCTGCAGGACGTGTCCCCCGGGCTGGTATCGAAGGTAGAACTGTACCGGGGACGGGTTCCCCTTTTCAGCAAAACGGGTATTGAAGACGAAATCCAGAAATCCCTGCGACAGCGGGTGTGGCTGAAAAGCGGAGCCTACCTGGTGATTGAGCACACGGAAGCCATGGTCGTGGTGGATGTCAACAGCGGACGGTTCATCGGCAAAGGACGCCATGAAGCCAACTCCCTCAAGATCAACCTTGAAGCAGCCCGGGAAGTGGCCCGGCAGCTCCGGTTGAGGGACATTGGAGGACTAATTGTCATCGACTTTATCGATATGCAGGAGGAAGAATCCAAGAAACAAGTATACAAAGAACTCCGGAAAGAGCTCCGGAAAGACAGGGCCAAGGTGGCGGTATCTCCCATCAGCGAGTTCGGCATCCTTGAGATGACCCGGCAAAGGATTCGTCTTTCCCTTCTCCACTCCTTGAGCGATGAATGCCCCACCTGCCGCGGCACGGGCCGGATCACGTCCAAAGATGCCATGATCACGCGAATCGATGCCTGGCTCAGAGGATTCAGACAGAAAAGTCGAGAGCTAAGGCTCAGACTCCGGGTCCATCCTTCCCTGGCGGAGTACCTGACAAATTCGAAGAAGGATGTGGTGAAGAAGTTCATGTGGCAAAACTTTGTCCATATCGACGTGGAAGCGGATGAAACTCTTCCCCCCGACGGGTTCCGGTTCTTCTCAAGAAAAAGCGGGGAAGAGGTCACGGACAAGGTATAGTGTTGACCGCTCGGGAAAGCGTTTGAGGGGTTTTCGAGTACACGAGAACGGGGATCATATTTCCTTTTTGAGGGAAAGATCCAGGACGTTAAATTTACAGGCTTTCGGAGTCCCGGACTATTCTGGAGAAAAACCATGTATGCTATCGTGGACATATCGGGCAAACAGTTCCTGGTAGAGCCTGGCGCTCAGATGGACGTTCCCCGTCAGAGCGTCGATCCAGGCAAGAAGGTGACCTTGGACACCGTCCTGTTGCTCGATAACGGAAAGAACGTTCACGTGGGCAAGCCCACCGTAAAGCAGTCATCGGTGGAAGTCACGGTCATCGAACACGGCAAGACCGCAAAGATTCCTGTATTCAAGAAAAAACGCCGGAAAGGTTACAGGGTGAAGAACACCCACCGGCAGGATTTTACCCGGATCCGGGTGGACACAATCAAGCAGAAGAAAACGACCTCAAAGACTCCCGCTTCCTCCAAGAGCAAGACGAAGGTCACCCGAAAGACCTCCAAACCGGCCGAAGGGAACTAATCCATGGCTCACAAGAAAGGAATGGGGAGCAGCAAGAATGGTCGCGACAGCGAGTCCAAACGGCTCGGTGTAAAGGCCTATGATGGCGAGTTTGTCACCGCGGGTTCCATCATCGTCCGCCAGAGGGGAACCCGGATTCATCCTGGGCTGAACGTGGGCAGGGGCGGTGACGATACCCTCTTTGCCAAGACCGATGGCATCATCAAATTCGGCCGGAAGGGACCCGGAAGAAAAATCGTCAGCGTCCTGACCTAATCTCCTTCTGTTCTTCCACCTCCGCTCCGATCCATCAACTCCCTCCTACCCTCCCTGGCCGTAAGGTTAGTGGTTGATGACAGAATGAACGTGTATACGCCCTCGTCTTTCCCACAAGGGGAGCCGGGACCCCCGTCTCGTGGTGAATGCCGTTCGGTCGCTGCGTCACCGGACGGGATTGCTCCCCGGGAAGAAAATCGTGGACCATCTTCTCGTCTGGGGAACCGAGACCCTTGACTGTCCGTCGCAGTGACCATCTTCTGTCCGGCACTTCTTTTAGCGTAAAAGAAGTGCCCAAGAAAAACGTCGCTGTAGAGAGATTCAGCCTGGTTTTCGGGTCGCGAAAGGGATCCATTTAACTCCTCCCCCGCCTTCGGCGGTGTCGTCAAACAGGAAATGGATCTTTTCCCTTTCGCTCCCCTCAAACCGCCCAAGGCTGAATCCTCTCTAATGCGACAAAAACCGAAAAGACAAAAAACGCGGCCATAGGCCATTTGTCCAGAAAGGGATTGCCAAGACCGTGGGAGAGAATCCGTGACTGTCTGAGGAGTCCCGCAACAGCGGGACGACGAGTTTCACGGATTCCCACGGGCGAAGGAAAGACCGGACAAATGGGCTCCAGGCCGCTGGTTCTTTTGGTACTTTTCTTAGGTTAAGAAAAGGACGAAACAATCTTTTCGGGTGGGAAACCGTCACCCGCGTCAGGCGGAGAACGTCATTCGTTCTTTGCCTCACCGGGCGGGATTGCTCCGGTCGTTCCTCCCTCGCAATGACGGGTGGAGACAAGCGGGCCCATCCAATAAGGTTTCAGGTGTCCTTCGGCGGTCCTTCATGATGCCTCTTGCCCTGGGGATTGGGCCCCACTGACACCGGGGGTCTCTTCTTTTATCTTGCCTGTAACCGTTAATTCCTCAACAGAGTCTATCTTCCATGGAGCAGCGTTGCCCTGTTTCAGGTATTCCACAAGCACTGCACTGCGACAAAAAGGACTATCATATCGCTTTCAGAATCTTCACCTCTTCGGTTAAATTATCATGTGTAGTGAAGTGACGACTTGAAAGGAGGCAAACGGTGTCTCGAAAAAAAATAGCTTTGATCGGCGGAGGTCAGGTTGGAGGTATCCTGGCCCTGATTCTGGCTGAAAAGGAACTGGGCGACGTTGTGGTTCTGGATATCCCGGACATAGAAAGTAAAGTCAGGGGAAAGGCCCTGGACATCATGGCAGCCAGGCCCCATGATGGGTACGATGTGAACCTGGAGGGTACCAGCGACTACGCCGGTATTGAAGGGGCCCATGTCATTGTGATCACTGCCGGTGTCCCCAGAAAGCCAGGAATGACGAGAGACGACCTTCTCAGCATCAACTTGAGGATTATGCGCCAGGTGGCGGACAATGTGAAGAAATACGCGCCTGATTCCTTCGTGATTGTGGTGTCCAATCCCCTGGATGCCATGGTTTACGCTTTTTACAAGCTGAGCGGTTTCCCCAAGAACAGAGTGGTGGGCATGGCCGGCGCCCTGGACAACGGTCGGTTCCGTACATTCATTGCCATGGAGACCGGGTTGTCCGTTCAGGACGTTTCCTGCATCGTCATGGGCGGCCACGGTCCCACCATGGTCCCCCTCCCGCGCCTAGCCAGCGTGGGTGGTGTTCCGTTGACAGCTTTGCTCTCCCAGGACAAAATAGACGCCATCGTGAAACGGGTTCAGGAGGCGGGAACCGAAATCGTTAAGCTGTACGCGAACGGCAGCGCCTATTTCAGTCCCGCCGCGGCGATCGCCGAAATGGTGGAAGCTTTCCTGAAGGACAAGAAAAGAGTCATTCCCTCCGCAGCTCGGTGCGAGGGTGAATTCGGTATTGACGGTTACTTCATCGGCGTCCCCTGCGTAATCGGAGCCGGGGGCGTGGAGAGGATCCTGGAAATCGACCTGACAGAAGAGGAAAAAGGATCTCTCGACAACACCCTTGAGGCCGTCAAGAAAACCGTTGAGGAAACGGGACTTTAGGGCCGTTAGACGTTAAACGTTAGACGTTCGACGCTGGACGATCGACGTTCGACGTTGAAGTTTTGCTGCTGGTACCTGGTTGCCGGAGGGCTGTCATGCTGAGCTTGTCGAAGCATGACACTCCAATGACATCGGTCACCCTTCCCTTCGTCTTCGCTCAGGGCAGGCTCGCTCAGAGTGACAGAAACAAACCTCCGGATTCGTAGGTGATGGCTTATCCCTTGATCCTTGCCCCTTGATCCTTTTTTCTTGTCACGCGTTACGCGTCACCCGTTACGGTCTTTTTCGGGTTTGGTGACAACTTTTTTCCCTATAGATTGTCATACACCTTGTGACAGAAACGGTTCATGGACTCCGAAACCATCACTCTGATTCAGCGGGCCCAGGCCGGTAACAAGGAGGCTTTTCACCGTCTGGTGGCCCTCTACGACAAGCGAGTGATGGCCCTGGCTTACCGGTTGTCGGAAACGGTTCAGGATGCGGAGGACCTGTACCAGGAAGTCTTCATGAAGGTGTTCAAGAAGATAAAAACGTTTCGATTCGAGAGTGACTTTTTCACCTGGCTCTACCGCATTACCATGAATACAGCCTTTAACCTGAAAAAGAAAGCCGGTCGGCTTCGCCTCGTGGAACCGGACGCAGAATGGGCCGAGGACACCCTGGGCTGGATAGCCGATCCCTCTGCCACCGCCCATGACATGTCCGAGGAGTTGCAGAATGCCGTCACCCGGGCGGTGAAAAAACTATCCCCGAAACAACGGACGGTCTTCGTTCTTAAACACCTGGAAGAGCGGAAGATATCCAACATTGCCGCTCTCCTTGACTGCTCCGAGGGGACGGTCAAACGGTATCTTTTCCGGGCCATGGAAAAACTGAGGGGAGAACTGAAGGAGTATCGTCATGTCTGATCGTCTGAAGAGACTGGCTTATCTGTATGCGTTAGGCGAACTGCCGGCGAAGAAGGCCCGTCGGTTCGAAAAGAGAAAAGAGTCCTCCCCGGAATTGAAGAAGCTGGTTGAGGAGTTGGAAGGGACCCTAAACCTGACCCGGATGGTAGAGACAAGAGAACCTCCCGAAGCCTATTTGATCCGTCAACGAAATCTGTTGAGAGGGAAGATTGAGGCTCTCGACACCACCTCTATCTTCCAGTCCCTTGTGGAGATCCTTACGGATGTCGCGGACCGGCTCTTCCAGGTGGTAACCCTTCAGAGACAGCCAGCCGTGGCCGCTGCTACCTATCTTGTTCTTGGACTCATCATTGGCAGGTTTCTGCTCTCCCCGGGAATCCCTGCTCTCCGGCCCGATATGGCCACCGCATCGGTGGAAGATCGCGTCCAGGCCATTCTGGCTCAGGGAAACCTGGCAGCCACCCGGATTGAACCGGTCAGCAACGGGTCGGACAGGATCACCTTCCGGTTAAGGGCAAAGGATGATCTGACCTATACCGGGGGACCTGAGGAACGATTGGTGAGAGAACTTCTTTACTATCTCCTCCTGAATGAATCCAATCCAGGCCGAAGGCTACAGTCCATAAAGCTCATCTCCCATTTCGATGAGGACGATGAGATGAAAATGGTCCTGGTGGCGGCCGTGCTGTCAGACGAAAATCCAGGAGTGAGACTAAAAGCCATAAAAAATCTGGCCTCCTATCCTCCCGATAAGACCATCCGGGATGCCTGTGTAAAGCTTCTTTTAGAGGAGGATAATACAGCAATTCGCATGGAAGCGCTCAACATTCTCACCCACAATCCCGACCAGGGCCTGATTCCCATTCTTCAGGCGGTAACCCGTCTGGAAGAGAACCCTTACATCCGCTCCCAGGCTGAAGCACTCCTGGAAACCCTGGTGGCTTCGGCAGACGATCTCTCCGGAAACGGGGAGAAGTGACGATGGACCGAACCGTGCTGACCCTGTCTTTCTTGCTCGCTGCAGTCCAGCTCCCGGGCCAGGACCTTTCCCGGATGGCATACAACCGCTATGTGGGATCCTCCACCTACACCTTTCCAGCTACGGAGCCCGGGCAGCTTGTCATGGAAAATGTGAGAGGTGATATCGTCATCACCGGAGTCTCAACCGGCGATGTGGAAATCACAGAGACCGTATCCGTTCGGGCCAGTTCAGAGGAAAAGGCAGCCCGTCTGTATGACGAAGTCAAAGCGTCGGTGAAGCAGGTTTCCGGGGAGGGCGAGGCCCTGGCCGTCGTAATCGCGGGAAAGTCCTCCCGAGGGTGGCACGCCTCCCTGGACTATTCTATCCGGGTTCCTACGCTCTTTTCGTTGAAGGTTAACTCCCGGGGTGGCGATGTAGAAGTAGACAAAGTCAAAGGCCAGATTGACCTGATCACAGGGGGTGGTGACATGGATCTGTCTCACCTGACGGGGAGGGTGACCGCCAGCACCTCGGGAGGGGACATGGACGGGTATGAGCTGAGTGGAAGAGTGTTTCTGAATACCGCGGGGGGTGATATTGACGTTGAAAGTGTGCAGGGAGATCTGACTGTCCGGACATCGGGGGGCGATATCCGCGTGGAAAACGTCCATGGAGGGGTCTCCGTGACCACGGCAGGGGGGGATATTGATCTGATGGATATTGAGGGCAGGGAGATTGTGGGACGGACTGGAGGGGGGGATATTGCCGCCGCCGGTATCACGGGAAGGGTAGATCTGTCCACCTCCGGAGGCAACATCTCCACCGAGAATATCTCGGGGGATCTCGACGCCTCCACCTCCGGAGGAGACATCGAAATGGAGAACACCATGGGAGATGCCCAGGTGTGGACGTCTGCGGGAGCCATCGTGGGAAAGGAGATGCTGGGGGCCGTGAACGCCCAAACCTCGGCAGGAGACATTGTGATTATCAAAGTGTGGGACTCCGGTCTGGATGAACATGATATAGACCTCAAGACGTCAGCGGGAGATATTGAGTTAACACTCCCCGGTAACTTCTCCGCCAGGTTCTGGGCTCGCGTTCTTTCCCCATACGAAAAACCGGGGGAGTCCATCGTGACTGATTTCCCTCTCACCATCACGGCTTCCGAGGCCATCGCCCGGGCCAAAGGGACCCTGAATGACGGCGTCTACTCAGTCAGGCTGGAGTCGGCGGTGGGCACCATAACCATATTCCGGGAGGAGTAACCATGCATATTGTGATTCCGGTACTCATTGCACTGCTGATGGGGATGAACGTGCCTGCCTATGCCCAGAAGAGTGACACGGTGGAGTATGCCGGAAGAGAATCCAAATTCTTCGGGGACTACTACGTGGGCGAAGGCGAAGTATCCCAGGAGAACATCCGCGTTTTCGGCGGTGATCTGTTCGTGGCCGGACAGGTGGATGGCCAGATCACCGTCCTGGGAGGAGACGTGACCCTGGAACCGACGGCGGTGGTAAACGGGAGGATTGTGGCCATCGGGGGAAGTGTGCTGAGGAAGGAAGGGGCCGTTGTCAATGGAAAGGTGATGGAAGCTAACATACGGGAAGGCATCACCTATTCAGAGGGGACGACCAGGGAGACGGAGCCGAGGACCCGCGAGTTTGGATTGAAAGAAAGGGGTCGGGCCCTTCCCCGCATCTGGACCCACCGGGACACCTACTGGTTTGTTTACAACCGGAATGAAGGACTCCTTCTCACCCCCTTCAACTGGCACTGGGACCGGCAGTCCAGGTCCAGCTTGCGTTTGAGCTTCACCCTGGGTTACCGGTTCGGACAAAAGCAGACGGCTGGGCGACTCACCCTGGAGAAGAGGTTGGGCCAGAGGTTTTTCCCTCCGGGGATACCGAGCTTGCTTGCGTTCGCGAGCGCTTTCCGCCAGACCCGAACGGACGACGACTACCGCCTTCCGGAAATGGAGAACTCGCTCGCGTCCCTCCTGGCGCGACAGGATTTCTATGATCGCTGGGACGAAGAGGGGGCTGAGGTGGGACTGGCTATGACTCACCCTGTTGTCAATCTCAACGGGGCGTACCGGGTTACCGAGATCGATTCCCTGTCCGTGACCCGTCGTCAGGCCCGAGTTTTCCAAAAAGACCGGCTATTCAGGAAAGCTCTCGCCGCCATCCCTGACAACGTCCGGACCGTCCTGGCCACGGTCCGGGTGAAAACCGTGGCCTTAGATCCCCTCACCACCGGTCTGGGATTCGCCATCACGGCCGAAAGAATTCTTCAAGCGGACCTTATTGAACCCTTCACCCGCTGGCTGGGCCGGATCACGGCCAACTGGGAGGTAGCACCGGACGTAGTCCTGCGTTCCCGCTTTCTGGCAGGGTCGGCCCGGGGGACCCTTCCTGATTACCGGTTTTTCGCGGTGGGGGGACTCGGTTCGGTGAGCGCCTACCCCTACAAAGATCAAAAGGGAGACCGAATGGTGCAGGTAAACTCCGAACTCATCCTGCTGCCCGAGTTTATCGGAAGGGACTGGCTCATCTCCCTGTTCAGTGACCTGGGACACGCCTGGATGCATGCCGATTATGAATTCTCAAACACGGGCGCCATTATCGATCACGGCATAAGCTCCATCGGGGTGGGAGTGGGAGATGAAGACCTCGACTGGCGGATCAATGTGGCCCGGCCGCTTGACGGCCGGGATATCTGGGAAACCACGTTCAGAGTCAACCTGAACTTCTGAAGATCGTGAAACTTCAACCGGCTGCCGGCTTCCTGGTTCTCCTGACCCTTCTGGGTGCACAGAAGGGCCGGGAACGGGCTACAGAGGATATCCTGTTCGAGGTAGGCAACATCAATCGAATGGATGTCACCATTTCAACCAGCCTGGGCAGTCTGACTCTGAGCCCCAACCCGGACACAAACCAGATTGCAGGAAAGATCTACTATCATCCTGCTCTAGTTACCCCCCGAATCGAGTATGACACCATGGGGTCCAGAGGGGAACTGGATATCCGGGCGGAACACGGTTCAGAATTCGATTTCGATGAAGAGTATTCTTTTCCCAAGGGCCTGGAGGGACGGTGGAAAGACCTGGAAGGGAAGAAATACCACTCGGAACTGGACCTTCGTCTCCCTCCGGGGATTCCCATGAACATGAATCTCAAGCTTGGTCTGGGAGAAGCCGATCTTGACCTGACCCGGCTCACCATATCAGACCTTCAACTGGAGTGCGGCCTGAGTGATGTGGATATCAGTATGGAGTCAGCGAACACTGTCCGCTCCCGCACCCTCACCATAGAGACGGGCCTGGGTGAGCTTACAGCCAGACACCTGGGAAACCTCAAAGCAAAAACGATCAGGGTGGAAGTAGGACTGGGATCGGCCGACCTGGATCTTTCGGGAGACGAAATTGAGGATACGATCGGCAGAATCGAGGTTGGCCTCGGTTCCTTGAATCTTATCCTTCCGCGACGCGCAAATATCCGCCTGGAAATAGATAAGTCCTTTCTCTCTTCCGTGGATGTGGATGATCTTACCCAGGAGGGCGATGTCTGGGTGAGCGATCGGTGGGAGCCGGACAGGCCGACCCTCGATCTGGAGATCAGCGTCAGTCTTGGTTCCGTGGACGTGGACGTGAAATGAGGCTGACTATCGCTTCTGGGGGGGCAGCCACTCCTCCAGCCGTTGAATAAGTTCCTCTCTAACAAACTCCCCCGCCGCAAAATAGATCTTTTCCTTGTCTCCCCCGATGAGAATCAGGTGAAAGGGGGTTCCCCATCCCCGCTCATCGGCGAGGAGAGTCCGTAACTGGTAATGGGTGGTGGTTTCCCGCAGATCCTTGAACTTTCCGGGGATCTGTCCCAGGTAGTAGGGCATGGAAAGATGGTAACGTTTCATGAATCCTTCAGCCGTCTCCGGGTTTGTGTATTCAAAAACGGCCACCATGCCCAGGCCACGTCCACTCCAGTTCTCTTCCAGCTCGGACAGGAAGGGCGCCTCGTAGTTGCAGTGTTCACACCACTCGGCAACAAAAGAAATGAGCAGGACCGGGGGGTACCCGGATCTCTCGAATGGGTCCAGTATCCCCGTTACTTCCCCGCCCGGGGACCTCACCGGGAAGTTTAAGAGATCACGAACGGCATCCTGTTCGGACGAACGGATGGACGAGTATTCGTGTTCTTCTTGCGCGGGAGTCGCCGGGTCCGTAGGAGTCATCAGAAGGACAGGCAGGATTATCCAAACCATGACCTAATCAGGTTCAGGGTAGTGATGGCGCCTTTGAACGACGTGATCAGCCACACGATCCCTACCAGAAGGATAAGGGTGAGGCTTCGTAGCAACATGTATCTTCTGGGCAAGCCCTCAGTCGAGTCCCCTGATTCAAGGGCGTTCAGCAGTGTTTTTAGTTTTCCCCGACTCGCATGGTACGATCCTATGGCCACCAGGGCCAGGAGGATTTTTGCATGCATCACCCCCTCTTTGAGCCAGAAACTCTGTTGGATGAGCAGGAGGATGCCTACCAGAGGAACGAAGAAGGAAGCCACCATTTCCGTTTTTCCTGACAGAGCTTGAATGCGTTTGACAACCCCTATCTTTTGCTCCCGGCTCCCGGTTCGAAAGTGGACCAGAAACCGGTAGTCCGAAACCATGGCGGGAATTATCCACAGAAGCATCAATAGGAAATGGGCGATCAGATAGGCGTGATACATGGATCAGTTCTTGCCGGTGATGTTGGGGGACATCCACCCGATGATGTCATCCAGCTTTTCGAAGGAGTCCACCAACCACGTCGGGCTCTCCATTTCAATTCTTGATTTCCATTCGGGCCGGCGACACACGATGAGCGACCGGACCCCGTTCATGTTTGCGATTCTGGCATCGTTGGGTGTATCCCCTACCAACACAAGCCTCTCAAAAGTGTAGGCTTCCCCAAGGGCGTCCCAAGCCAGTTCGGGGACTCTCCACAGGAGGTCCTCACGGTTGGCCCCGTCATCACCGAATACACCGAATTTGAATTCCTTCCACAGGCCGAACCGGGAAAGCTTGGTGACCGCTCCCTCCCTGAGGTTTCCACTGAGAAGGCCAACCTGCCACCCTTCGTCCCGGCACCGGTGGACAAGGGCAACGGCATCCCCATAGAGATAGGGCTTGTCATAGGAGGCATACTCCGTTTTCAGCCGGCTCAAGTAGTCTTCAAGAACCCTGTCCACCACCGGATTCAGATTGCCTGAATCGTACTGAACCTTCTGAAGGGCTTTCCGGATGATGGAAGGGTCTGTGAATCCTGCCACCTCTTCCATCTCAAGTTCAGGAGACACCCCCGACACCCGGGCGACAGCCTCGTTCATCAGCCGGCGGGCCAGGGTCCCGGGATGGATTAGGGTACCATCGATATCGAACAAAACCAGCTGCTTGGTATCTTTGTCGCCCGGCATCTGTTCCTACAGCTGTGCCAGCACGGTCCTGTTGACCTCCTGAACCTTCTCTTTTCCAAACAGAACTTCCACCAGTTTGAAGGCGAATTCCATGGCGCTTCCAGCGGCCTGTCCCGTGATCACCTTTTCGTCCGTCTCCACCCGGGTTCCCGTGTGATGGGCGCTGGAAATGAACCTGGCCTGGTTGGGGTGGCTGGTCACCGTACGTCCCGCCAGAACCCCAGCTTCTTCAAGGACCAAAGGAGCCGCACACACTGCGGCGGTGAATTTGCTCGTGTCACCCAACCGCCGAACTGCCTGCAGGACCTCGTTTGATTTCGTCAGGTTTTCTGCTCCCGGCATGCCTCCAGGAAGGACAATCATGTCGAATTGATCCGCATCCACTGAATTGAGACGGGCGTCCGTTTCTACAGTGATGCCGTGGGAACCCTTTACCGAATCCCTGTTCAATCCCGCCACCACCACGTCGGCCCCTGCCCGCCTGAGAATATCGATGATGGTGACCGCCTCGATTTCTTCAAACCCCTCCGCAAGGGGAACCAGTACGTTTGGCATGGTGTAAGTTTACCTCCTCAAATTCATAGAATCCAACGGCCCTTCAAGCACCAGTTGGCAATAGGCAGTTTGCAGTTGGCAGCAAAGGATCGCTGGTTTGGTAGACCGGGAGAGTTCAATCCATTGTGACTGCCTACTGCCATCTGCGTACTCAAGTTCTCTGTGTCCTCAGTGTCTCCATGGTGAATTATGAGGCTAAAGGCGAATGACATCTCCCGAACGGGAAGACCCGATTACGGACAGTATCTCCCGGGCAACCGCTTCAGGTTTGATCCATTCGGAAAAATCCGCCCGGGGCATGGCCTTGCGGTTTGACGGCGTATCGATGATCGTCGGTATCAAAACATTGGCCGTTACGTCATCATCTCTGCCCTCAACGGCCACTGTACGGGTCAGACTGATCACGGCTGCCTTGCTGAGAGCATAGGGACCCCCACGGGCCATGCCTTCCAACCCCGGCACCGAACCAAAATTGATGATTCGACCGAAACCCTGGGACTTGAAAAGAGGCAGAATTTCCCTGCAGCAGTTAAGAACAGGCCTGAAATTCAGGTCCAGCATTCGGGACCAATCCTCCCAGTCAGTTTCCTCAATCACAGACCCTGAGAAGAACCCTCCCACCAGATTGATCCACACGTGAAAGGTGTCCAGATGGCGACGTATCTCTGACACCAGCCTTGCCACAACCGTCTGTTTCAACAGATCAGCCGTGGCTTCGTACTCTCCTGAGCCCACTTCCCTCCATGTCACATCGTCCCCCCGGACCACCCCCACGACAGCCTGGCATTCTCGCCTGAGGGCATCAACGACGGCCGGACCCGTGCCGCCCGCGGCCCCGGCGACCACGGCGACCATATCCTTCGATTTCACAGGATTTCACCTGCCATTCTTCGAAGTCGATTCCGCACGTGGTCCCTCAATTCTTCCACGGACATTTTCCTGTACTCCTCATAAGGGATCACGTCTCCGATTTCTACCCGGATCACCCCCGGATGCAACCGCCAATCCATCATGGGTTTGATCTCGAACGCACCGTGAATCAGCATGGGAATGATATCCGCCCGGGATCCCAGGGACAGGTGAAAAGGACCTTTCTTGAACTCAGCGATCCTGCCATCCAGGGTGCGAGTCCCCTCTGGGGCCACCATGACTGGAATCCCCGCCTGTAGCTTCTGTCGAGCCAGGTCAATGCTCTCGATGGCTTTCGGCAAATCATTCCGGGGAATGGGGATGATGCCCCACCGGCGGAGTACCGTCCCCCACAAGGGAAGGTCGAACTGATACGCCGCACCGAGACCCGTCATGTACCGGTACACCACGGCACCCAGGATGAACACATCGAGAATGGACTGATGATTCGGCATCAGAATGTAAGCCCTCGATCGCCGAAGTCGCTCCTTTCCCTTTACCCTGAGCACCGCACCCGTAGAGATCAGAATGTAGCGGCTGAAAAATCGCACAAGGGGGTGGAGATGCCGGGGAGGGACCAGGAACATGAGAGAGATAAGAACAGTCATGCTCACCACAAACGCCACCAGGGCAAAAGGCCAAAGAACTAAAGACAGGACGGCGGAAAACAGATCGGGTTTTCCCTTTTCCCCCTGCATAGACCGATCCTTGTGAGCCTCCACCTTGCCCACCGTATGCACGGCCAGGGCCACGAGAATCACGATCAGGCCCATAAGAAGGACGATCACAGGATTCACGATGGGGACGTCTCTCGCTTCTCAATCTTCCGGATCACGCGATTCAGGCGGTGCCTGAGGGCCGCTACATCCTCATGACGATAGGAAGAGATCTCCGACAGGGCCCGCTCTACCAGATCCCGGGCCCGGTCCAGGTCCCCTGTCCTGTGCTCATAGTACTTGGCCAGTTCCACGTACGGTAACAGATGAAAAGGCATAGGTCCTTCCACCATTTCCATCCAGAGGGTTTCCGCATCCCTCCACCGTCCCAACGATTTATAGAGCATGGACAGTCTGGATGAGATCACAGCCAGCCGGTGGGCGGATGTTTCCTTCTTCCTGGCTGACTCCAGAGCCTGGATGGCGAGCTTCGTTTCCCCGTGCCAACCAAAAATCTTCCCCCGGGAAAAATCCAGGACGGGATCTCCGCGGGTTCCATCACCCCTCGTTTCCGCCCACAAAAGGTAAGTCATAGCCACCAGGGCGGTAATATCATCCGCATTGTGCCCAAACACCCGGTACAGGGGATCCGGATCCCCTAACCGCACGTACTTGAAATAGGCCTGGGGTACTTCCGCCCCCGGGAGGTCATCCGCACGCTCAAACCCCAGCACGTCTCGCTCAAGTGTTTGCAATTTACAATTATCCAGGGAAAGCTGCCATAACTGCCTGCAGGGGTGAAGAAGATCGAGATGGTCCATCCTGGAAAAAGGGCTTCTCTTTCTTTTGAGGAGGTAACGGGTCTCCAGGAGGGGCATGTCAAAAGTTTTCCCGTTGAACGTAACGACGGTATGGAAAGGTTTCACGAACTCGGCCACCAGGTCGAGCATGCCCTCCTCCCGGGCGTGGGTATCGCTGAAGAACTGTTCGATCCGGAATTCACGTCCGTAGAAGTAGCCGATACCGATGAGGAAGGGGAGCGTCCCTCCGGCTCCCGCCAGTCCGGAGGTTTCAGTATCCACGAAGATGGTCCCCGTGTGGTCGAAGGTCCGGCGAGAGGGAAAGTGTCCCCACCGGGACAGCCATTCATCAGAAACGGAATGGATATTCCGGATTCTCACTTTTCCACAGGCGTGGTCCTTCCCGAGGCGTACTTCTCCAACGAAAATATCGCCCCAGGGAGTAGGCACGTATGAACCCTGGACAAAGTGATGCATACCCCGCCTGGCCCGGGTCAGGGAATCGTCCGGCATCCCCTGTTCCCGCGACGAGTCACCGTAGAGCCGTCGTAGTCGCTCTTTGAGATCCAACGGACCTCCTGGTCCCCTTTTATCCCTCACCGCTTCCACCCCTTTCCTTCCAGGAGTTCGAACAGTTTATGGTTGGCTCTTGGGAAAGCGAACCGGCGAATATCTTCGGGTGCGATCCATGCCTGCTCTGGGTTCGTGTTCCGGCCCGAGCCCCTTCCCCTTGGATAGCAGTGGAACGCATGGAGTGTAACGGAGAAATGGGAATAGGCGTGATCCAGGCTGGCGACAAAATCTTTCACGGAAACATGAAGTCCGGTTTCCTGCAGGACTTCTCTGACGAGAGCCTTTTTGAGGGGTTCTCCCGCCCGAACTTTTCCCCCGGGAAACTCCCACAGCCCGCCCAGAAGTCCTTCCGTGGGACGCTTCTGGATAAGAAATCTGTCCCCATCCCAGATGATTCCCACCACCGCGGTTTGGTGCGGCCGGGCTTTGGATTTCCCCACCACAGGGAATCTCTCCGGATTCCCCTGGCGGTAGCCGCCACAGAATGTCGTCACAGGACAGTCAAAGCAACGGGGTTGGTTTTTCCGGCAGACCAGGCTCCCCAGGTCCATCATGGCCTGATTGAAGTCTCCCGGACGGTCGGGATCGATCCATTCCCCTAACCTCTTTCGAAAAACCCTTCTATTCTTCTCCACCGGCCGCCGGGAGGCCAGGATTCTGGACATCACCCGGGCCACGTTGCCATCCACCGCGGGGGAGGCCCTGCCGTGGACCACTGACAGGACCGCTGCTGCGGTATAGTCTCCCACACCGGGGAGCCCCCGGAATTCGTTCCAGGAAGAGGGAATCTGACCACCGTACTCGTCCACCACCGCACGGCACGCCCGGTGAAGATTCCGGCACCGGGAATAGTATCCGAGCCCCTCCCACAGTTTCAAGACCTCGTCCAGAGACGCTTCGGCCACCGACGTCACAGCAGGAAGATTCTCAATCCAGCGAAGGTAATAAGGAATGACCGTTTCCACCCGGGTCTGCTGCAGCATCACTTCCGATACCCACACCCTGTAGGGATCCCGCTGACCCCGCCAGGGCAGGGTCCGTCCACTCTGATCATACCACCCCAACAATGCCTGGGAAAAGGGGTTCATATTTGTTCTATACAATTATTATCTGTCACCGTTCCTTAAGTTTCTCCTTGGAAAGGCCCCACAGGAGCTCTTGAAGAACTTCCTGGGTGTTTTCCCGTTTCTCCGGTGACAGGTATTCCAGAACGGCCTCCCCCAGGGACTCCATACTGGTGTCGAGCTCCTTGGCCACGTTTTCCCCCTCTTGGGTAAGTTTCGCCGTCATCACCCTGCGGTCTCGCCGATCCCTCTTCCTCTCCACCCATCCGTGCTTTTCCAGGGTGTCCACCAGACGGGTGGTGGTGCTATTGTCCAGACCGAGCTTTCGGGATAGAGCCGACATGTCCAACCCGTCGTACGGTAGGGACATGAGGACAAAACACTGACTCAACGTCCGTCCCTGTCCACACACATCCCGACGGTGGAGGGCATTCAGAACAAGAGTCAGTTCCTTGAGAAGCTCACCCAATTCCATGCTTGTACCTCACAAATAAGTTACGGGATCCTTTCCGTCATATCAAGGTGTCAACAGCCTTTCTCAGGGCCCGGGTGTGGTCCGGTCCCGAACCGCAGCAACTTCCCACCACCCGGATGCCCATGGGAATGGCGGTTGTCAAAGCCGAGAGAAATTCGTCGAGGGGATACACCTCTTCGATCTCCCCCTGGGCCGACGGCATCGTTCTGCCCAGGTTGGGATAGATCCCCGCCGGGAGGTCTGTCGCCGATAGAACCGTTTCCAGAGCTTTCAGAGTGGTCAGGAGGTTGGAGCAGTTCAGAAGGATCGCGCCGGCTCCCAGGTCTTCGGCCAACCTCACGGTTTGGTCCAGAGGGTCGCCTCCAAGGAGGTGACCTTCATCCTTTACGAGAAAGCTCACCCATCTGGGAACCCGATAGTCTCCAGCGGCCTCCAGGGCAATCCGGGTTTCATCGGCCCGGATCATGGTCTCCACAAGCACCATATCCACACCGGCCTCCTCCAGCCAGCGTTCCTGCTGGACAAACTCCTCCCGTGCCGCAGGGGTCCCGGGAAACAACTCGGGGCAGTAGCAGTCCTCCAGGGGAGCCAGGGAACCCGCAACTAATGTCTCGTCGTCCGATGCCTGTCTGGCCAGTTGAACGGCCCTAAAAGTCGCTCGCCTGGCTTTGATCAACGCCTCCTGCCGGTTCCGTTCGATCTTCCCGTAGGTCCGGACCGTGGTCCGGAAGGTGTTGGCGGTGATTATGTCTGCCCCGGCATCCACGTAGTCATGGTGGATGGCCAGGACCTGTTCCGGAGCCGATTCCAGGGCCCGGGCGGACCAGAGAGGCAGAGAAACGTCCACCCCCCTTCGAAGAAGTTCCGTTCCCATGGCCCCATCCAGAACCAGGGGGGGACCAGAGCGTAGCCTTTCCTCAACCGAGGCCATTACCATTGATTGTTTCAGAAATACTTAACCACAGGGAGCACTGTGATAACGAGTAGGCAGTTGGAAGACGGCAGTAAGCAGTCCCCATGGATGGATTTCGCTGCCCTCACACGACTCGTAATCGTTGACTGCCAACTGCAAACTGTCTACTGCCAACTGGCTTCCCAGTCTGAACGCAACAACCCAAAACTAAAATGGTCCACTCGCTTGCCCCCGATATCGAGGTATCCCCGCTTGATTCCCTCCAGTCCAAATCCATTTTTTTCGAGGACCCGCACCGATGCTGGATTATGGATGGAACATTCGGCTTCAATCCGTTCAGTGTCGGATTCCCGGAAGATCTTTTCAACCACCGCCCCTACAGCGGCCGTGCCGTAGCCCTGGCCCCAGAAGTCCCGAGAGATGGTGTAGCCGATGCGCCCGATTCCATGATCGGGATCCAGTTTGTCGAACGATATGACACCCACCCTTTTGCCCGAGGACAAATCCCGGACCACCCACTTGTAACGCCTGTGTGTCGGATGCAACAGGTCGGACTGGCTGTACCGCTGCAGCTCCTCACGCAATTCGTCAGAGGATCGCTGGGGCAGGGGCTGATGCTCCCTGGCTTCAGGCTGGGATGTGAGTTCGTGCCAGAAGATGAGGTCGGATTCGTCTACCGGCGTCAGACCGACCTCTGGTTTATCCTGCCAGGCTCTCAATCAGGGACCTGTCGATCTGGTCCAACGAATCCACCGACCGGTGGGCTTCCCGAAGATCCTCAGCGGGAAATGAACCCACCAAAGCGATACAGAACGCGCCGGATTGTATGGCCGAAGTTACCCCGTTCAGAGAATCTTCTAGGATTACCGTTTCGCCGGGGGAGATCCCGAGACGGGTCATCATGGTAAGGTAGGGTTCGGGATGGGGTTTGCCGTTGGAAATATCGTCCGCACACAGAATGTCTGAAAAAAACTTCTCCAGAGGGAGAGTTTTTGCGATGGCATCCACCAGCCACCGGGGGGTGGAGGTAACCAGTGCCGTCCGGTAGTAGCCGCCGATCCGTTCCATGAGTTCCACGAATCCCGGGACGAATGTCAGTTCCCTGGAGAATACTTCCCGGAGGAGTTGTCTTCCTCGTTTCACCACCTGCAGGCGATCCCAGTCCGGTTGATACTTTCGCTCTACGAAGTCATAGAACCCGGGTTCAGTGGTTCCTTTCAGTTCCCTCTGGTCTTTTCCGGAAAGGAATATGTCATAGGGTCTCAACAGATCAAGCTCCACCCGTTCGTAAAGGGGTTCGGAATCGATGACCACCCCGTCCAAATCGAACAACAGCGCCTGGATCAAGGTGCCTCCCTTCGGGCGGCTTCTGCCACCATTTCCCGGACCATCGCCGGGGCGACGATGCGGTTGGCTCTGGCTACCAGGAAGCCGGGGACCAACCCGGCGGGATCGGAATAAAGCCTGTACGTCAGTCTCACCTCAGATTCCGAGACTGGCACGATTTCCCAGCTGCCGGCCACCGCATGGGGGTAAACGGGGTTTCCGTACAGGACATCCATTGAATCCAGAAAGTCGGCGTACTGGGAATCCCTGGGCAGCAGAGACCAGTCGAAGCGGATCGTTCCGGAATCGGTATTCATCTGTCTAACCATCCGGTAAATATAATGCCGGTTGACGATAAAGGGGAGCCGCAGAAACTGATAGCCATCCATACCGGTCGGTGTACGGCTCAAGAGATCGGAGCGGTCCAGGTACGCATCGTGAATGAAGTCCGCGTACCGGTCCACATCTTCGATGGTTTCGGCCAGAGTTTCGGGAGTGACAGGCGCTTTCTGGGTGACCATTATCGCGGGAACTGTGGAGGGGTCGATAGTTTTGTTGAATATTTCCTGTCCCGTTTTCAGGGAATCGACTCTAACCCACCCGGAATCCTCGTGCAGGACAGTTCGAATAGTTTCTTCGGCCGCGTAGGGTTGTCCCGTGAGGACAGAACCTGTCCCCAGCAGAACAAACAGACGAGTTTGCATGGACAACCGGGGCATTATCCCCAATAACTGGCGTCGACGGACCTGATTTCAGGGAAAACTACTTCAGGTAGCGGTCAAACCAATCCACCATGAATTTCAGCCTCGCCTCCCGGCGGTCCGGTCTCCCGTGCCGGGAGAGACCGTGCGGCTCCTCCGGAAACCGGACATATTCCACTTCCCGCTTCAATACCTTCAGGGCCATATACATCTGATCGTCCTGCTCCACGTTGCACCGCCAGTCGTGTTCGCTGTGAATGATCAAAAGGGGAGTCTTGCATTTCTTGATGTAGGTGATGGGCGACCACTTCGCATAGAGGTCCGGGTCTTCCCAGGGGGTAGTCTTGAATTCCCATTCCATATCGAATCCAAGGTCCGACGTACCAAACATGGTGGCCAGATTGGCCACGCTCCGCTGTGTCGCCCCCGCCCTGAACCGGTCGGTATGAGTGACAACCCAGTTGGTCATGTATCCCCCGTAACTTCCCCCGGTGACGCCCATCCGCCTTTTGTCCACATACCCGAGGGAAAGGACATAGTCCACCGCCGCCATCAAATCTTTCATGGCCGGTTCAGCCCATTTCCCGGTGATGGCATCGGCGAAGGCTTCTCCGTACCCCTGACTGCCCCGGGGGTTCGTATACAGAACCACATACCCCCGGGCTGCCAGAACCTGCATTTCATGGAAGAAGAGTCTGCCGTACTGGCACCGGGGACCCCCGTGAATCTCAAGAATCAGGGGGTATTTTCGCCGTGAGGAAAACCGGGGCGGTTTCAACAGCCAGCCCTGAATGATGGCGGAACCGCTCTTGAACCGGACTTCTTCCGGCAGGTTGAACTCCCGGCTGTTGACGAAGGGACGGTTAAGACGGGTTAACTGGTGAAGCTTGCCATTCTTCAGCTGAAGAGCGAAAACCTCGTCCGGCCCTTCCGTCTGGCCTCCGTGAATGGCCACGCGCTCCCTTTCCCTGTCCAGGCTGAATGACACCACCACCTTCTCGTCCGTTACGGTGTGAATCTCGCCCGTATGGACATTGACCCGGTAAAGCGGGCCTCCCCCATCGGCGGAAGTGTTGAAGTAGATCCATCGGCCGGAACGATCCCAGATGGGTGGGGTCACCACAAAACTCGGAGTCATATCTCCCAAGGTGAGGGGGTAGGCCGTCCTGTCCAACCGGTCCGTATGACTCCCGTAATCCTTCCCATCCAGCCCCACGGTTCTCACCGTGTAGTTCACCACACCCCACCCTTCGTACGGTCTATCATGTCCTACAAAGGCCGCTTTCTTGCCGTCGGGGGACACGGAAACACCCTCTTTGGGTCCCGCCGGTGCAGGAATTCTTCTGGGATTTCCTCCTTTGGCCGGCACCACGTACAGTTCCTCTTCCTCCAACCGGTACTGCCAGTCCTTGCGACGGTTGGAAACGAATACGATTCTGCTGCCGTCAGGGGTCCAGTCAAAACAGGTGTCGTTCCAGGGGCCCTCTACCACCTGGCTGGAAGCCCCCGTCCGGGCGTTGGCCACCCACACATGGGTAAACTCACTGTCGAAAAAGCCCTCCCCATCCAGGCGGTACCACAGGTCCCGAATGTGCCGGTACGCGGGAGTTTCAGGTTTGCCTGATTTGTCGAAGTTGACCTCCTTGCCGAAAGGATGAAACAGGAACCCGATCTCTTTTCCGTTTGGGGACCATTTCAGGGCCGTAATCTTCCCCCGGGGAAGTTGGGTGAGGGACCGGGCTTCTCCCCCCTCCATGGAGAGAAGCCAAATCTGCGTGGATTTCTCACGTTTGCTGACAAAAGCCAGGGTTTTCCCATCGGGGGACCAGCGGGGCGAGGTGTCATTCTTGTTCCCTGTAGTGAGATGCCGAACCCGGCCTCCCCCGGCAGGCACCAGGACCAGAGTGCTGAAGTATTTTTTTTCTTTCTTATCCATCCGCTCCACAACGAACACCACCTGGTCTCCATCGGGGGAAATCTGAGGATCGCTCACCAGCTTAAACCTGTAAAGATCAGAAATCTCAACGGGTTTCCTCTTCATCGTTCCTCCTCAATCTTTCATCTGTGGGTCCAGTTCAAGGGGAATACCAGATTCACCTGAAGAACGTTCTTGTCGCGGGCACTCAGAGTAACGGCCGGGTCTTCGGCCTCATCCCTGAAGGCCACCCCAAATCCCCTTCCGATGACGGTCCCCAGGACGGCCCCCGCCACGACATCGGTCAACCAGTGCCTGTTGTCATGGATACGCTGCACCCCGACAGCAGCGGCCACAAGGTAAAGCGGTACCCCGGCCTTTGAACCGTACAATTCCTGGAAGGTGGCTGCCACCACAAAACTTCCGGACGTGTGTCCCGAAGGAAAAGCCCGGAATCCTTTCCCATTTGGCCGTTTCCGGTGGGACAGGGTTTTGATGGCACTGGTGAAGGTCGCCGTCACGGCCATGGAGGTCCACACGTATTTCAGTTTTCTGAACCCTCCTTGCCAGCTGTCCCCCTGAAGCCATGAAAGGGTTCCTACCGTGGCCAGGGCGGCGGGATAAGCCATCCCTCCGCCATAAAGATCCAGAACATGGGACAGATCCTCTGGCAGTAATCCCCGCTCCTGGCTGAATGTTCTTACCTGGAGGTCGAACCGATTCAGGATGAGAATGGAAGCCCCCGCTCCGGTGAGTATCCACCGGTTTCGGGGATTGGTCACCGTATGTTTGAGTCCCGAAACGAGAAACGAAGGATAGCCCGCAATCTCGCTTCGCAGAACTCCACCTGGGGACTGGGTACCGCCGGAGGATACGGTCACAACAACAAGAAGGGCTGTGAATGCGCGTTTGATGACCTACTCGTTCATGGATTTCAGAATACCCAGGCTCACCACTTTGCTTTTTTCCCCAACGTCCTTAGCCGGTCCCACGCAGGAAGGACAGCCGTTGTCACAGACGCACCCGGAAATGAGGGCCTCGGTCTGGGTCAGGAGGTCCTCGTGACTGTCGAACAATTGTTGACTGAATCCAACACCGCCTGGATAGTTGTCATAGATGAAGATCGTGGGCTGAAAGCGGGAAACGGCAGCGGGAGCCACGGGCTTATCCGAGAACTTGCCGTTCGCTGTGGAGTACATTCCCCGGTCCCTCCACGGCGGCACGTTTCTCACGTACCATTCGGCAGATTTGTCGCCCACGCTCCGGTGAATGTCCATGACCGTACACATGACGGAAAGGGCGCACACCGAGTGCAGAGCGTTTGCCAAACCCAGTACACCATCGATAAGATCGGACCGGGAATGGGGAAGTGACTCCAGGATTCCTTCCGGCACGGTAAACCAGTAGCTGGTGGTGTGCATCTCAATGTCCGGAAGGTTAATGTCGCCGTACCCCACGTTCTCCATGGTATGAAACTTGATTTTCTTAAAACCCACCGCTCGGGTGGTGACCCGAACTTCGCCCAGGGATACGTCGATCTTACCACTCTTCCGGTTTTCCAGTTCATCCAGCACCTTTACACTGGTGTAGTCGATGGCATCCGTGTAGTAATCGGAATCGGTTTCCCGGACGATGGCCTTTCTGCCTTCCCAGTCGAGTTCGTCCACAACGTATTCCCTGCCGTCCGTCATGTAGATTGCATCGGGATACAGAGTGGTGATGGCGCTGGTATAATCTACCTCGGCAATGATTTGAGATCCCTTCCCTTTCTTTACCACCACGAAATTCCCCTTCTCCACCCGCCTCAACGACACGTTTACCGCTGGATAGACGTCTGCCATCCAGTGCCATTGATTCCCCTCAAGATGGAGAAGATTCCCTTCCTGGAGAAACTCCAGGATTTCGTTCACCTGTTCGCCTGGTGCTGTGCTCAATCCCTCCCCCTGTTGGAAGGGCAGTTCAAAGGCCGCACACTTGATATGGTCCACCAGGATGGTCAGATTGTCGGGATTGATCCGGGCATGCTCCGGGGAGGATCCGAAAAAGTACTGGGGATTGGTCAT